>JAYWGO010000090.1:0-66566 GCA_043778205.1 Polaromonas sp.
ACGGATGCAATCTATACCTGTGTATGTCAGCACGAATTGCCCACTTGGCATTTAGGGGGTGTCCATGTACGTGTTTTTGGAAGATTTTGCAGCAAGGCCCCACACCAGCGGCGCTAGCGCTACACAAGCTGGGCAAGCGATCTTCAAAGGCCTAAAAACACCCCAAAATCATCCCAAAAGTACCAAAAACAGGCATTTTTACAAGCAAAATACCCTGCAGGCCCAAGGAAATAGTGCACAGCCAGCTATTAAATTCGTAGTAAAAAAGAAGCTCACATTACGGGACTATAAACCCAGCCAATAACTGAGCCACCAATTCAGGTTGCTCATGAATAATCCAATGCGTGGCACCGGCAATGCGGTGCAGCTGTAGGTGAGGTATGTACTCGTCCAGCCCGTCGATCAAACTGCTGGGCAGGGCAATATCGTCCATGCCCCAGATCACTTGGGTAGGCACCTGCACTGTCAGCATGTCTTTGGGCAGCGTGATGGCATTGGCACCTGCATCTTTGGGTGTGGCCGGGCGCAGCGGAGAGGCGCGGTAGTAGTTGCAGCCGCCTTGCAGGCCGTGGCCCCATACACTGCGGTACTGCGCCTTGACAGCATCGGTCAGCCAAGCATGCGGGCCTTGGGCTGCTGACATGTTGGTAAAAAACTCCCATAAGCGGCGGTAGTCGTCTTCGGCCAGCAGCTGCTCAGCGTCGGGGCGGATCAGAAAGTTCATGTACGCGCTGGCGGCCTGCTGCGCGGCTGAATGCTGTAGCTCGCGCAAAAAAGTGCCCGGATGGGGCGAGTTGATGATGCACAGCTTGCACAGAAGCTGCGGCATTTGGTTGGCCATGTTCCAAGCTACAGCGCCGCCCCAGTCGTGTGCCACCAAGGCTGCCAGCGGCTGGGTAGGCGATATATGGGCTACTAAGGCTGCAATGTCTTGCACTAAATGTTTGGCCCTGTAGGCGTTAAGTTCTGCAGGTGCAGAAGATGCTTCAAAGCCGCGCAAATTGGGCGCTATGCATCGGTAGCCGCGCTGTGCAAAGTGTGCCAGCAGGCCGTCCCATACAAAAGCGCCCTCTGGAAAGCCATGCAAAAAAACCAGCACCGGTTGGCCTATCTCGCCCATGGTGCGGCAGCTCAGGGTGATGCCGTGGGGCAGCGTGATGGTGCTCAGTTCTAGCTTCATACAGTGACCTGGGCTACGCTTTGCCGCTCTACGACAGGGCAGTCCACCTTAATCAACAGTCGGCGCGGTTTAGAACTCTGGGCGGCATACGTTGCATCGTCTTGGTGTACTTCATGCAGTAGCGACTCAACCGCGCTGCGGCCCATTTCGTAGTTGGGCAGCAGCACGGTGGTCAGCGGTGGCCGGGTGTGGCGCGATATTTCCTGGTCGTCATAGCCCATTACCGAGACATCTTCAGGCACCTTCAGGCCCAGGCTTTTAATGGCTTCCAGCGCGCCGATGGCCATCAGGTCGTTGGCACAAAAAAGTGCTGTGGGGGGCCGCGCCTCTTGCATCAGCGACAAAGTGGCCTCAAACCCCGTGCCTGACATCCAGTCGCCGTCACGCACCATGGCCGGGTCAAATGCCAAGTCGGCCGTGGCCAGTGCGCGCCGATAGCCCTTAAGGCGGTCTTTGGCGGCTTCCATCCACGGCTCGCCGTTGATAAACCCAATGCGTTTGTGGCCAGCCGCTATCAGGTGGTCGGTAGCGGCGTGTCCGCCCGTCAGCTCACCAGGGATGATGGTGGGGTATTTGTGCGTTTCATCGTGGCAGTTCAGCAGCACCGTGGGTGTGTGCTCTAGCTCAGCCGGTAGCTGCACCCGGCGGGTGTAAATAGTGGAGTAAATAAACCCCAGCAGCAAGGGGTGGGTAAGGGCGTTTTCAATGATGGCCCTTTCTTGTTCTGGGTTGCCATGGGTTACGGCTACGCTTAAAACACAATCATGCTCCCAGGCTGCATTGCGCGCGCCGTCCACGCTTACCACAGGGTGCGGGCTGGTAGAAATTTCGTCTACCAAATAGACAATCAAACGCCGCTGCCGGTTGCCGGACAATTTGGCTTGCGGCAGCTGCAGCGACTGCAACAACTGCGCTGGGTTGATGCGGGCCGCCTGTGACAACTGGTAGCCTAAACTCAGCGCCGCATCCAGTACTTTGCTGCGTGTTTCGGGAGACAGCCGGGCGCTGGCCACGTTGTTCAGCACCATGGATACGGTCGACTGTGACACGCCCGCAAGCTTGGCCACGTCAGTCATGGTAGGGCGCGGTGTGCGCCCTAGCAGTGCTTGGGCACTTTTTTTATCGGTAGTTCGTGTCCTGGCCATGGTGTGACAATAATATTTTCAATCAATAGGTTGCGGTAACTGTCCGGTATCAGCAGATATGAGGCTCCTAAAAAGAACGCCCCAGCGTTTATTAAGACCGAACCTGCGCAATTGCACAATATACCGCAGCAAATTGCGCTGCAAATAAACGCGATCCTAAGGGTTTTCACGAAGACTTGATAATATTATTACTAATATGATCA
Organism: Polaromonas sp.; assembly: GCA_043778205.1. Classification (GTDB taxonomy): domain Bacteria; phylum Pseudomonadota; class Gammaproteobacteria; order Burkholderiales; family Burkholderiaceae_C; genus JAAFIP01. Next base: position 2,529 of record JAYWGO010000090.1, read on the forward strand.
TGGGTCATTAAGATTGTGTCTGTGTATTAAATATTGGTGGTTGACGTGCTCAAACTCTCTGAACAAACCCATCGCCGCCGTAACCCCTTGACTGGGGAGTGGATTTTAGTTTCGCCCCACCGCGCCAAAAGACCGTGGCAAGGCCAGCAAGAATCAGCAGACACCACGCAGCGGCCAAAGTACGACCCACAGTGCTACTTGTGCGCAGGCAACCAGCGTGTAACGGGCGAGCGTAACCCGGCTTACACCGACACTTTTGTCTTTAACAATGATTTTGCTGCATTGATGCAGCAAGATGCAGAGTCCCCGATAGAGCAGCCCACTGCAGTACAGCGCGATGGTTTATTCGACCACCAAACCGCCACCGGAAGTTGCCGCGTAGTGTGCTATTCACCCGACCACAGCAAAGGCATGGCCGACCTGAGCGTGCCAGAGATTGAAAGGGTGATCGCCACTTGGCAAGCACAAATTAGCGAACTCTCGCGTGACCACGCATGGGTGCAGGTGTTTGAAAACAAAGGTGCCATCATGGGTTGTTCTAACCCGCACCCGCATGGCCAAATCTGGGCCAGCCACTATGTGCCGCATACGCTGGCGGTAGAAGACCAGCACCAGCGTGACTACCATGCACAGCATAAAGCCAGCATGCTGCTGGACTATGCGCAGCGCGAGCTGGCGGATGGCGCGCGGGTGGTGGTGCAAACGCAGCACTGGCTGGCCGTAGTGCCTTACTGGGCCGCATGGCCCTTTGAAACATTGTTGTTGCCTACAGCGGCAGTTGCCAGAATGCAAGACCTGTCTGGCGCGCAACGCAGCGACTTGGCACTCATACTTAAGCAGTTAACAGCTTGCTACGACCGGCTTTTTGACTGCGCTTTCCCCTACACCATGGGCTGGCATTTCGCCCCGTTTGGCGCCGGGGAAACCTCCAACTCCAGCGCCAACGCTAGCGCCAACGCACACTGGCAATTGCATGCGCATTTTTACCCACCGCTTTTGCGCTCTGCATCCGTGCGCAAGTTTATGGTGGGTTTTGAAATGCTGTGTGAGCCACAGCGTGACCTTACGCCAGAGCAGGCCGCCCAGCGCCTGCGCGAGCTAGTGGTTTCAGCCCTTTAAGTTAATAGACTTTGACACCCAACCCATCTGCGTTATGAATTTGAATGAAACCACCCAGCGCGCACTAGACGCCTTTGTGCAGCAATGGCAGAGCAGCCCGCAGTGGGTGGTGCGCGCACCAGGGCGGGTGAATTTAATCGGTGAACACACCGACTACAACGACGGTTTTGTACTGCCCTGCGCTATTGATTTTGAGACGGTGATTTTTGCAAGTGCACGCACAGACAAGCAAGTGCATGTGGTGGCTGCCGACTTTGGGCAAACCGATGTGTCGCAGGCTGACGCAGGCTTTGCGCACCACGCTACCCAGCAATGGGCCAACTATGTGCGCGGTGTAGTGCAAGCCATGCGGTTGCGTGGCTACCCTGTAAATGGCATCAACATGTCAATAGCGGGCAATGTACCGCAAGGTGCCGGCCTGTCGTCGTCCGCCTCGCTAGAGGTAGCGGTAGGCTCTGCATTGGCCCTGGGCAGCGGGCATGCAATAGCCCTGGCAGACATTGCGCTGATGGGGCAGCAGGCAGAAAACCAGTTTGTGGGCTGCCAATGCGGCATCATGGACCAGCTGGTGTCAGCCCAAGGCCAGGCGCACCACGCGCTATTGATTGACTGCCGCAGCCTAGAAACGCAAGCGGTTCACATACCCGATGATGTGGCTATTTTGATTGTGCATTCTGGTGTGCGCAGAGGCTTGGTGGAAAGCGCCTACAACGAACGCCGCGCCCAGTGCGAGCAAGCCGCGCAATTTTTTGGTGAAAAAGCCTTGCGCGATGTCACTATGCAGCGCCTGCAGGCGGCGCGTAGCCAGCTTGATACCCTGGTGTACCGCCGCGCGCACCACGTCATCAGTGAAAACGAACGCACTTTGCGTGCGGCCCAAGCTTTGGCCGCATCCAATATGGCGCTGATGGGGCAGCTGATGGCCCAGTCGCACACCTCGATGCGCGATGATTTTGAAATTACCACCCCTGAGATTGACCAGCTCGTTGCTTTACTGCAGGCAGCTATCGGTGCCCGTGGCGGTGCCCGCATGACGGGCGGTGGCTTTGGTGGTTGTGTGGTGGCACTGCTGCCTACAGCGCAAGTGGCTGCCGTGCAAGCTTTGCTAAATACCCATTACCTAACGCCTGATGGCAGCCCGCCGCGCCAGTGGGTTTGCGTACCTTCGCCAGGTGTGGTTGCACACGCCTACAAATAAACCGGGTTAAGGCGTAAAACCAAGGGTTTTTGCTAATTATTGCTAATAATATTTGCACCCATAATTTGACTTGTCTATTTATCCATCCTCAACCACGCTAGCACCCACAGTATGGCAAGCATAGAACTTAAATCACTTTACAAATCTTACGGCGATGGGCTCACGGTCATTCGCGACGTTAACTTGCACATCAAGCAAGGTGAGTTTTGTGTGTTCGTGGGGCCATCGGGTTGCGGCAAATCTACCTTGTTGCGTACCATTGCCGGGTTGGAAGATATTACCAAGGGTGATTTGCTGATTGACGATTGCTTGATGAACAAAGTGCCGCCTGCTGAGCGGGGCGTGGCCATGGTCTTTCAAAGCTATGCGCTTTTTCCGCACATGACGGTGTATGAAAATATGGCCTTTGGCATGCGCTTGGCCAAAGTCGAGCCCAAGCTGATTGACGAGCGCGTGCAAGCCGCAGCCAAAATGCTGCAGTTGGGCCCCTACTTAGAGCGCAAACCCAAAGCCCTGTCAGGCGGGCAACGCCAGCGCGTCGCCATTGGCCGCGCTATCGTGCGCGAACCCGGCGTGTTTTTGTTTGACGAACCTTTGTCCAACCTAGACGCTGCTTTGCGCGTGCAAACCCGTTTTGAGATTGCCAAACTGCACCGCAATTTTGGCAAGGCATGTACCGTGTATGTAACCCATGACCAAGTTGAAGCCATGACTTTGGCTGACCGCATCTTGTTGCTCAATACCGGCGATGCCGTAGCCAAATACGGCAGCGTAGCCCAGCACGGTAGCCCGTTTGAGCTGTACCACCGCCCCAACAACCAGTTCGTAGCGGGCTTTATCGGTTCACCCAAGATGAACTTCACATCTGCCAAAGTGCTCAGTGCTGAAGATGCGGTTTTGCAGGTGCAGTTGCCCTCAGGCGAAGTGCTGCAAGCCCGCGTCAAAGGCAAACGCTTGGCTGTAGGTGCGCAGGTCACAGTAGGTATTCGGCCAGAGCATATGGCCCTGGGCAATGCCACGCAAAACTTAACCCGGCCTGTGCTGTGGCAAGAGCATTTAGGTGAAACCACCCATGTGTACTTAGATTTTGAACAAAGCAACAGCGGTATTGCCACCGATGATTCGTGGATGATCAAAGTGCCAGGCCACGGTATGAACACAGCGGGCGACAGTGTGGCCGTGTCATTGCCCCCCTCTGCCATGCATGTGTTTGACAGCCTGGGAGTAGCACTTGAGCGCAGCGTGTCAGACGACGAGCTGCGGGCTTCTTCGCATTTGCAGTCCTTGGCCGCCTAAGCCAGAAAACGACATTATTGTATGCAGCTTGGCGTTTGCTATTACCCCGAACAGTGGCCTGAAAGTTACTGGCTGCGCGATGCCCAGCGCATGGTGGCTATGGGTATATCGCATGTGCGTATTGCCGAGTTTGCTTGGTCGCGCATGGAGCCGCACGCTGGCCAGTTTGACTGGGCATGGCTAGACCGTGTGGTGGAGGTTTTGCACACCGCAGGGCTCAAAATCATCATGTGCACGCCCACCACTACGCCGCCCAAATGGCTGGTGGACAGCGATCCAAGCATCTTGGCTGTGGATGCTAATAACCAACCCCGCCGCTTTGGCTCACGCCGCCACTATTGCTTTTCTAGCGCGGCCTACCGGGTACAGTCCCGCCGCATTAGCCACGCTGTAGCCCAGCGCTATGGCAGGCATCCGGCGGTAGTGGCCTGGCAGACGGACAACGAGTACGGCTGCCACTTTACGGTGCAAAGTTTCTCTGTCAGTGCGCACAAAGGCTTTCGCGCCTGGCTGCAAAAGCAGTACAGCAGTATCGAGGCGCTTAATACAGCTTGGGGCACGGCATTTTGGAGCCAAAGCTACACCAGCTTTGACCAGATCGACCCGCCCCTGCAAACAGTGACCGAGGCGCTGCCTGCATTGCGTTTGGACTGGCGGCGGTTTGGCTCGGATGAGGTGACAAGCTTTAACCGCGAACAGGTTGATATTTTGCGTGCAGAGTCGCCGGGTCGGTTGATCAGCCATAACTTCATGGGCTTTTTTACTGAGTTTGACCATTACAAGCTCAGCAAAGACCTGGACGTGGCAACTTACGACAACTACCCCATAGGTTTTACGCAAATGTTTTTCTTGAATCCACAAGAAAAACAACAATGGGCCCAAGTGGGGCATCCTGATATTCCCAGCTTTCACTACGACCTGTACCGAGGCATGTGCGCTGATGGCAAGTGGTGGGTGATGGAGCAGCAGCCAGGGCCTGTGAATTGGGCGCAATGGAACCCGATACCCAAAGACGGTATGGTGCGTTTGTGGACTTGGCAGGCCATGGCCCACGGCTGCGACTTGGTCAGCTATTTTCGCTGGCGGCAAACGCCGTTTGCGCAAGAGCAACTGCATGCAGGGCTGCTGGCGCCTGACGACAGCGAGGCCCAAGGTGCCATAGAGGTTAAACAGCTGGCTGCTGAACTACAGCAAATAGCCCAAAAATTCCCCCACGGCCATGCGCCCATCCAATCTAGTGTGGCTTTGGTGTTTGACTACGACACAGTATGGATGGCTGAGATCCAACCCCAAGGCCAAAACTACAACGCGTTAGAGCTGGTGTTTCGCCTGTACAGCAGCCTGCGTGCGTTGGGTTTGAATGTAGACATCGTCTCACCGCAAGCCAATTTAAGCCACTACAGCATGCTTGTGTTGGCCGCGCAGTGGCACGTGAGCGATGCGTTGTTGCAGCAGCTTGAAGCCAGCAAAGCCCAGATTGTGGTTGCCCCTCGTGCGGGCAGCAAGTCGGCCCACATGTCCATTGCAGAGTCTTTGCCGCCCGGTAATTTGTCCAGCTTGGCGGGGGTTACTGTTAAGCGTGTGGGGTCGTTGCCGCCGGGGCTGGATGTGCCTTTGTTTCAGCACCTTCAAAGCGGTGCACAACAGCGTGTAGCAAATGCCACCCGCTGGGCAGAAGACCTGCAGTGCAGCCATGCCAGTCCGTACTGGGTCAATGCACAAGGCGCGCCGATAGTCACGCGCAACGCCCATGTAACCTATGTAGGCGCATGGCTAGATGATGCTGACTGGCAAAAATTATTCCAAGATGTGAGCCTGCTGGCTGCTATTCCTACCCAAAGCTTAGCGCTGGGTTTGCGAATTAGCTGCATGGGCGGTTTTGTTTTAGCTGCAAACTTTTCAGATGCAGCCGTGGCCTGGCAACCTGCCGCACCCAGTGCGCCAGCCAGCCGGCCAGCCCAGATTCTGTTGGGGGACACGCTGATTCCTCCGCAGGGTATTGCGATTTGGCAAGTTTTTTAACCCGCTTTGAATTTCATGAAACGATTTAAGGCAAATTCCCCAAGGAGACCCTCAGCATGAAGACGCATTATTTAGCCCCTATTGCAGCCGCAGTCATCGGACTTGCAGCCAGCATCGCCAGCGCAGGTACATTGGTGATCAACACCGACGCATCTGACCCGGCTCCTAAAGCGGCTTTCCAAGCCGTGGTGGATAGTTTTATGAAGGCCAACCCAGACGTTACCGTCAAGGTCAACACCTTCGACCACGAAGGCTACAAAACTTCGATCCGTAATTTCTTGTCTGCCAATCCGCCTGACGTAGTGAACTGGTACGCTGGTAACCGCATGGCCCCGTTTGTCAAAGCCAAGCTGTTTGAAGATGTCTCTGACGTATGGGCTAAAAATGGCCTGAACGAAAAGCTCAAGTCATCGGTCAGCTCGATGACCATCGACGGCAAAAAGTGGGGCGTACCTTACACCTACTACCAGTGGGGCATTTACTACAACAAAGGTGTGTTTGCCAAGAACGGCGTGTCTGTGCCTAAAAACTGGGAAGAGCTGTTAGCTGCCAGTGCCAAGTTCAAAGCCGCTAACGTTGCACCTTTTGCTATCGGTACCAAAGCACTGTGGCCTACCGGTGGTTGGTTTGACTACATGAACCTGCGCGTCAACGGCTACAAGTTCCACATGGACTTGACCAACGGCAAAGTACCGTACACCGACAAGCGTGTGGCGGCTACTTTTGACAAGTGGGACCAGCTGACCAAAGCAGGTTACTTTATGGCCGATCACGCTAGTTTTGACTGGCAAGATGCACTGCCAGCGCTGGTTAAAGGCGAAGCAGCCATGTACCTGATCGGTAACTTCGCAGTCGAGCCGCTGAAAAAAGCCGGCATGACCAATGACACTTTGGGCTTCTTCCAGTTCCCTAAGATCAACGATGTGCCCATGGCAGAAGATGCGCCTACAGACACCATCCACATCCCATCTAAAGCCAAAAACAAGGTGGATGCAAGGCGTTTCTTGGCCTACATCACACAAGCTGATGTGCAGACCGAGATGAACAAAACGCTAGGTCAGTTGCCAGTCAACAGCGAAGCTAAAGTGGGTGATGATCCGTTCTTGCAAGCAGGCTTCAAAATGCTGAGCAATGCAGCAGGTTTGGCCCAGTTCTATGACCGCGATGCTACCGCTGAAATGGCCAAGGCAGGCATGGAAGGTTTCCAGCGCTACATGGTAAAACCTGAGCAGCGTGAAGAAATCCTTAAGAACCTAGAAGCTGTACGCCAGCGCGCTTACAAGTAAGCGTTGCTTAGCGAAATAAAAGTGGCATTACGTGGCGAGCGGTGGATTTATTTAATCGCTCGCCATGTTAAATAGTTAATTTGTTCCCGATGGCCAACAAGTAGGCATTGCAATGAACCCATCCAGCCCAGCCCCCAAGTCTTGGTGGCGCCAGAACCAACGGCAGCTTGCGCCGTGGTTATTTCTGGCACCCGTGATTTTAATTTTCACGCTCTATGTGATCGCGCCGATTTTTCAGTCGATCACCTTAAGCTTGTACGACTGGGACGGTTTGGGTGAGGCAACCTATATTGGTTTGGGTAACTATGTTGAGCTGTGGTCTGACCCAGATTTTTGGGTTTCGCTTAAAAACAATTTGATTTGGTTTTTTGGTTTTCTGTTAGCCGTGCCTGCGGGCCTGTTCATGGCTTTGTTTTTAAACCAAAAAGTCTTTGGTATTCGGTTAGTTAAGTCCTTATTTTTCTTTCCATTTGTTATTTCGCAAGTGGTCATTGGCTTAATTTTTACCTGGTTCTACAACCCTACTTTTGGTTTTGTAGGCGATTTGTTGCAGTTTTTTGGCTTCTCAGGCGTGGCCATTTTGTCTGACGAGCGCCTCGTGACTTACGGCATCGTCATCGCGGGTATCTACCCACAAGTGGCGTACACCATGATTTTGTATTTAACGGGGTTGAATAACCTGCGCCCTGATTTGATTGAAGCAGGCCGTTTAGAAGGTGCTAAAGGCTGGAGCATGCTGTGGCATATTATTTTGCCGCAACTGCGCCCGGCTACCTTTATTGCCGTGGTGGTCACCATCATTGGGTCTTTGCGCAGTTTTGACATGATTTCTATCATGACCTCGGGCGGGCCTTACGGCCAGTCACGCGTGCTGGCGTACTATATGTACGAAAAAGCGCTGAGCGAATACGGCTACCGCATGGGCTACGGAACAGCCATTGCCACGGTATTATTTTTAATTACTTTGGTTTATATCTTGTTCTTTATCTACCGCATCTACCAGCAAGAAAAAGACTCTGCTTAAGCCCTACCCACGGACCACGAACCATGTTCCCAACCCCTATTGACAAAGCGTCTGCGCCCGTACGCTGGCTGTACAAGCTGGTGCTGCCGATTGCGCTGATTGTTTGGCTACTGCCTATTATTGCAGTGGCATTCACGGCGGTGCGCAGCGGTGGCGACCTGGCTGCCGGCAACTACTGGGGCTGGCCGTCATGGAGTTTGTATGAAAACTTGACCCGGATCGTGACCGATACGCCTATTTTGCAGTACATCCGCAATAGCTTTTTTGTGGTGATTCCGACTGTGATTGGTTCGTTAATTTTGAGCAGTTTTTCAGGCTTTGCACTGGGCGTTTACCGGTTTAAATTGAACTTGTTGGTGTTTTTTATTTTTGTGGGTGGCAATTTTGTGCCGTTCCAAATTTTGATGATACCGGTGCGCGACCTGAGCTTGGCTTTGGGTGTGTACGACTCTGTGTGGGGCCTAATTTTGTTCCATGTGGCGTTTCAAACCGGATTTTGCACTTTCTTTATGCGCAACTTCATACGCGAGTTGCCGTATGAATTAATAGAGGCCGCCCGTATCGAAGGCGCTACTGAATTTCAAATTTACCGCAAAGTGGTGCTTCCTTTAGTTCGCCCTGCCATGGCTGCATTGGCAGTGCTGATTTTTACCTTCATTTGGAACGATTATTTTTGGGCCACGGTGTTAATCCAAGGTAACCATGCCATGCCCGTGACGGGTGGTTTAAAGTCACTTAATGGCCAGTGGGTGGCGCAGTGGCATCTGGTGTCGGCTGGCTCTTTGCTGGCTGCGATGCCGCCGATTGCCATATTTTTCTTAATGCAAAAGCAGTTCATTGAAGGACTGACCATGGGTGCGAGCAAGGGTTGACAGCAGCGTATGACAGTTGGATTTTCTTCGCTGGTCTTGCATGGCCAACGCACTAGCCTTGTATTAGAGTTTTCGCCTACCGAGGCCCCGCTATGGCGCTACTGGGGGCCTAAACTGCAGCATGTGAACGCACAAGAGTTTCCGTTCGCGCTGCGTGATTCGCGGGCTTTGTCACCCAGCGCTATGGATTTTGACCAACCCCTGAGCACCTGTGTGGGTTTAGGGCTGGGTTGGTTTTCTTCGCCGAGTGTGCTGGCGCACCGCGCGGGCCAAGACTGTTTTGTACAGTTTACCCAGGCACGTTACACGCATGATGCAGCGGCTAATGCCATCACCATTTTTTTGACCGACGCGGTCACGCGCATGGAAGTGCAACAGCATTTGCGTTTAGACCCTGCCTCTGACGTGCTGACCCTGCACAGTGTGCTCACCAACAGCGACACTGCTGCTAACGCCCAGCCATTGGAGGTGCAATGGCTGGCCGCCGCTACCTTGCCACTGGATGTGCAGTGCAGTGAGGTGCAGTCGTACAAAGGGCAGTGGGCCAATGAATTTCTAGCCTGCCAAGACAGCCTAGAACAGGGCACTTGGCGCAGAGACAGCCGCCGTGGCCGCAACGGACACGACCAGTTTCCGGGTTCGGTGGTGATAACCGCCAAAACCGATGCCCATGGCGGCCTAGCCTATGGTGCGCAACTGGCGTGGTCAGGCAACCACACCCAGCTGATTGAGCGCCTGCCCGACGGCAACTTGCAGTGGCAGTTGGGCGAATGGCTGGCACCGGGCGAGGTGCGTTTGCTGCCGGGTGAGCAGCTTGCCACCCCCGAAGTGGTGGCCGTGTGTTCCCCACTGGGGCTCAATGGCGTGGCGCAAGCCTTTCATGCTGCGGCGCGCGCGCGCGTGCAATGGCCGGGTGCCACCATGCGAGCGCGCCCCGTGCACCTGAACACCTGGGAAGCGATTTATTTTGACCATGACCCCGCAGTTTTAAACGACTTAGCCCAGCAAGCTGCCGCTGTCGGTGTAGAACGGTTTGTGCTGGACGATGGCTGGTTTCCTGCCCGCGACCATGACCGCGCAGGCTTGGGCGACTGGTGGCCTGACCCTGAAAAATACCCCCACGGCTTGCAGCCACTGGCCGCTGAAGTGGAGCGCTTGGGCATGGAGTTTGGCCTGTGGGTAGAGCCTGAAATGGTCAACCCTGACAGCCAGTTGTTCCGCCAGCACCCTGACTGGGCGCTGCAAATAGCTGGGCGCCCGCTGCAAACCGGCCGTAACCAACTGGTGCTCGACCTGGGCCGCCAAGAGGTGCAAGACTACCTGTTTAGCAAGCTGAGCGCCTTACTTCAAGCCACGCCGATTCGTTACCTTAAATGGGACATGAACCGCGACCTGTCAGCCGCCGTGCAGGGCGCAGGCGCAGGACAGCACCACCATGCAGGCCGCGCGGCCTACCGTGCGCACAGCCACGCGCTGTATGCGCTGCTGGCGCGCCTGCGCCAAGCCCACCCAGCAGTAGAAATTGAAAGCTGTTCATCCGGCGGAGCCCGGATTGACATGGGTATCTTGCCCTATGTGCACCGCTTTTGGGCCAGCGACACCAATGACGCGCTACTGCGCATTAACGTGCAGCGCGGGTTCATGCAGTTTTTACCGCCTGAGCTGATGGGTGCCCACGTAGGCCCAGTGCCCACACACACCACCGGCCGCACACAGGCGCTGCCGTTTCGCGCAGCCGTGGCTATGCAGGGCCATATGGGTGTGGAGTGCGATGTGCGGTTGATGAGCGCGGCAGACAAGGACGAACTTGCCGCTTGGATAGTGCTGTACAAGTCGTTGCGCAGCGTGTTGCACCTGGGCCGCACCTGGACCGGTAGCTGCGGCGACAGTATCGTTTGGCAAGCCTATGCCCTGGCCGGTGATGCTGGCCAAGCGGACGAGGTGGGCTGTTGTATTGTGATGGTCTACCGCACGGGGCCTACGGTGCACACCTACAGCCCTGCGCTGCGTTTGCCTATGCTGCAAGCGCAGGCGCGTTACCACGTGGCCCGCCTTGACCCACAAGCTACTAGCGTGTTTCACCATGCTGGCCCGTCGCCTGTGTTTATGCAGATGGAGGCGGGTACTTTGCAGTGCCAAGGCGAATGGCTGGTGCAGGTGGGTCTGCCTTTGCCCCGTATGAAGGCCGAGCAAGCCATGGTGCTGGAGTTCACACGCTGCTAGGCCTTGCAAGTGCTAGGTTACAGGGGCTGAGGGTGCTGTCTTTGGCTTGCTTTTAAGCGCGTTCGCAAAAATCGTTCACTACTAATTTGATAGCTGCTTGTGCAGCATTTCCTTGGGTGGTAGGGCTATTTTGGTGGTGAAAATGCTGTTTTCATGGTGCTTTTGGCGTTTCTAAGGTCTTTGAAGATTGCTCTCCCTGCTTTTGTACGTTTGCGCCGCTTGAGTGTGGCCTTGCTGCAAAATCTTCCAAAATCACGCGCAGGTAAAGTAAGTATTTGCCCGTTTGTTAGTACGACGCGCCTTTTTCCAGATTTTCATCAAGGCCACACTCAATCGACGCTTTGCTGGTTTGGTTTGGGGGCATTTAATGCGTAGAGGGTTAAGGTTTCGGTTGCCGCTACAAACGTAGGCTTGGCATGTCCTCGGACTTTAGGTGGCGCACCGCCGGTCACTGCCACACACGGTTGCCCCGCGCGCCTTCAACTACCAAATTTGCCAGGGAGAAGCGATGGGAGCGGGTTTGTGCAAGCTGGAGCGAAGGCGCGTCGTACTACCAAACGGGCAAATACTCAGGTGGCCTGCGCGTGATTCGCGGAAGTTTGCAAATAACATGTCCCGTCGCCCGACCAAGCTGATCAAGGCACAAAAGCATTGCCACGGGCTGCTAAAAACCTCAAGCAGAAACAAACCAAGCAACTACAAAATACATAGCTACTCATGCAGCATTTACTTGGGCCATAAGCCTATTTAGTATAAATTTTAAGCCACAGGTCGAATAAAAAACCGATGCGCTACTGGCTCTGCTGCACTGGGCAGCAAAACTACCATTTGCGCATCGGTTGCGCGCTGCGTGCCTGCTGCCCACTGCTGGGCAAGGTGCGCAGCCATCTGCGTGCGTGTGAAGACCTGCGCATCGGGGCCCAGCTGGACTGCTGAATCTACGGGGGCCATCCACTGCAAACGCGCCAGCGGTGCGTACTGCCCTTGTGGCAACTGCGCCATGTCAGCCCAGTCAATCCACCAGCCGATGCTGTGGTCTGGGTGCAAAGCGGCGCAGTGCGGCACGCTGTAGCCCCAGCGGTAGAACATGTGGCCGCGCGCGAAAGCTTGGGGCTGCCACGGCTGCTGGTTCCACGGCGGGGGTGGTGTGTGGGCAAGCTGTTTGGCAAACAGTTTGTGCCATTTGTGGGCTAAAGTTTCTACCCCGTTAGGCCCTATAAAGTCTGCAGCGGTAGCACTGGGGCCGGTGGCCATGCACAGAAAAAACTTGACTGCCAGCTCCCAGTGCAAATGCTGGCCGCTGGCGTTAGTGAGCAAAAAATCGAGCTCGCCCAAGGTAAGCTTTAAGCCATTAACCTCGGTGCGCAGCGGCACATGGGCGGCAACCAGGCGGTGCTGCGGGCCGTGTGTGAGGTAAAAAGCCAGCAGGCTTTCGGCATAGCGCCCAATGCGCACCTCGCTGCGCTGGGCATTGCGCCCCTGAATCCAACCCACCAGCGCCGTGGTGTCGGTGGCCAAAGCTGCTAACCAGTCGGCAATGCTGCTGCACTCTGAGGGTGACAGCTGGGCAAGCTGGGCAGTATAGCCCGGCGGCACCAGCAAGGGTGGTGACAGCAGCAGCCAACGCAGCGCGGCCAAGTGCTGGTGCGCTGACAGGGCTGCGCTGGACAAGGCTGCGCTGGACAAGGCTGTGTTGGATACAACAGTGTTAGGGCAGCAGTACACAAGCGCCCGTGGTCTTGCGCGCTTCTAAGTCTCGGTGGGCTTGCTGCACATCGGCCAAGGCGTAGCGGTGGTTGACTGGAATGGTCACCTTGCCACTGGCCACCATGCCAAACAAATCGTCGGCCATGGCCTGGGTGCTCTCGCGTGTGGCAATGTGGGTAAACAATGTGGGGCGCGTCACATACAACGAGCCCTTGCCGCCCAATACACCAATGTCCAGCGGCGGCACCTTGCCCGATGCATTGCCAAAGCTGGCCAGCAGGCCAAACGGCGCGATGCAGTCTAGGGATTTTTCTAATGTGTCTTTACCCACTGAGTCATAAACCACTTTGACGCCGCGCCCGCCAGTGATGTCTTTGACCTTGGCTACAAAGTCTTCAGTGGAGTAATTGATAGCGTGAGATGCGCCGTGCTCTAGCGCCAGCTTGCATTTAGCGTCAGACCCTGCAGTACCAATCAGCTGCAAGCCCATGGCGCGTGCCCATTGGCAGGCGATTAAGCCCACGCCACCTGCTGCTGCATGGAACAGCACAAAATCGCCTTCTTTCAGGCCACCAGCAGGCAGGGTTTTATTCAGCAGATATTGCGCAGTCAGGCCCTTGAGCATCATGGCTGCGCCAGTTTCAAAGCTGATCGCGTCGGGCAGTTTGCAGATGCATTTGGCGGGCATGACGCGCACTTCGCAGTAGCTGCCCGGTGGCTGGCTGGCGTAGGCTGCACGGTCGCCCACTGTGAGGTGGGTTACACCCTCGCCCACGGCTTCAATCACGCCTGCGCCTTCCATGCCTAAGCGCAAAGGCAGTGGCAGGTTGTACACACCGCTGCGCTGGTACACGTCAATATAGTTCAGGCCAACAGCGTGGTGGCGAATGCGCACCTCGCCTGCTGCGGGCGCGCCCACAGGCACGTCCACTAGCTTCATGTGCTCTGGACCGCCGGCCTGTTCAATGATGATGGCTTTACAGGTGTTACTGCTCATGGTGATTGCTCCAATCGTTGTTTTAAAAGTTGCTAGAAAATTGTTTAAGAAAATTTAAGTTTTACTGCGGCTGACCAAGTACACACCGCTAAGCACCAGTATCGTACCCGCGATGATCCACAGATTCATCGGCTCATCTAAAAGCCACACCCCCAGCATAATGGTGGCCATAGGGCCGATCATGCCGATCTGCGCTGTGCGGGCAGCGCCTAGGCGCTCAATAGCCATCATCACCATCAGCACCGGGGCCACGGTGCAAGCCGTGGCGTTAAGCAGTGACAACCACAGCACAGGCGCGGGCACTAGTGCAATGCTCAGCGGCCTGAGGACTGCAAACTGTGCAATACAAAAAAAGCATGCCACACTGGTGGCCAAGCCAGCAAGGCGCAGGCTGCCCAGCTGCTGCACCAGCTGGCCGCTGTAGCTTAAATACACGGCATAGGCCAAAGCACTGGCAAACACCAGCGCCGCACCTAAGCCCACATTCAAACCTTCCAACTTGGCCTCGTGCCCAAACACCAGCAGCACGCCTGCGTAGCTCAGTGCAAATGCGCCCATCTGGCGGCGGGTGATTTTTTTGCCCCATAGCAGCCAGCCCAGCAGTAAAACAATGGTGGGGTTCAAATACAAAATCAAACGCTCTAAGCTGGCGCTGATGTATTGCAAGCCCATAAAGTCTAAAAAGCTGGCCAAATAGTAGCCGGTAAATCCCAAAAAAATAACTTGCAGCCACTGCGGGCGCGTCAGCGCTGCCTTACCGCGACTAGCCCACCAAGACAGTACTAAAAAGAATGGCAAAGCCAGCAGCATGCGCAGCATGAGCAAAGTGATGGCATCCACACCATAGCGGTAACCTAGCTTCACAATAATTGCTTTGCCGCTGAATGCAATCGACCCAGCTAGCGCCAACAGCACCCCAGCAGCTACATTTTTAGTAGCTGCTTGCGCACTAGATACTTGGGCTACCAAAGTTTTTTCTTCTTAAGAATCGCCAACAAATTAGAATCCAGCGGCCAAACCATCACGCCTTGCATCACTGGCCGCTATGTAGCCTAAGTCGGCCGCGTTGCCAGCGCCTTCATCTGCGCGCCAAATAAACTGGCCTGCACCAAAGTCTTGGTACGAGTCGTTGATCACCTCGGTGTGGTGGCCTCGGTCTTTCAGTCCTTGCACGGTGTTAGCGTTCATCGCGGCTTCTACGTTAATCTCTAGCCCTGCGTTATAGCGCCAGCGCGGTGCGTCGCAGGCGGCTTGCGGGTTTTGCTTGTAGTCCAGCATGCGCACCAAGGTTTGCATATGGCCTTGCGGCTGCATGTTGGCCCCCATCACGCCGTAGCTCATCACCGGCTTGCCGTCTTTGGTCACAAAGGCTGGGATGATGGTGTGAAAAGGCCGCTTGCCCGGTGCCACCACGTTAGGGCTGGCGGCATCCAGGCTAAAAGCATGGCCACGGTTTTGCAAGCTGATGCCAAAGGTAGGCTCCACGCAGCCCGAGCCAAAACCCATGTAATTGCTTTGGATAAAGCTGACCATCATGCCGGACTCGTCTGCCGCGCTCAGATATATCGTGCCGCCTTTAACGGGGTTACCTGCGCCAAAATCTTGCGCTTTTTGCATGTTGATCAGTTTCGCACGCTCAGCCAAATAAGCGTCATCTAGCATTTGCGCGGCCGTCACCGCCATCGACGATGGCTCGGCAACAAACTTGTACACATCGGCAAAGGCCAGCTTCATGGCCTCGATCTGCAAGTGCTGCGAATCTACGCCGTCCACGGGCATGGATGCAATGTCAAACTTGTCCAAAATACCCAGCGCTATCAGCGCTGCAATACCCTGCCCGTTAGGCGGAATCTCGTGCAGCGTGTAGCCACGGTAGTTTTTAGCAATCGGCGTTACCCACTCGGCTTGGTAGGCTGCAAAGTCAGCCGCTGTTAAGCTGCCGCCATGCAAAGCGCTAAATTTTTCTATCGCGCTGGCTATCTCGCCGCCGTACAGTGCTGCACCTTTAGTAGCACCAATCAAACGCAATGCCTTGGCTGCTGCCTTAAACTGGAACAACTCACCGACCTTGGGCGCGCGGCCCCACGGCAAAAAGCTGGCTGCAAAGCCGGGCAAAGCTTTCAGCTCGCCGGTGGCTGCGGCCCACTTTTGCTGCACCACGGGCGGCAGCAAATAGCCGCGCTCGGCTATTTGTGCGGCCGGCTCCATCAGGTCGGCAAAGGGCAGCTTGCCAAAGCGCTGGCTTAGCATGGCCCAGCTGCTGACGGCGCCGGGCACGGTGACAGAGTCCAGCCCGCGCTTGGGTGGGGTTTTAGTATCCGGCCCGTACTTGTTATGAAAGTACGCTGGGCTCCAGCTGTGCGGTGCCCGGCCTGAGGCGTTGATGCCATGCAGCGCGCTGCCGTCCCACACCAGCCCAAAGGCATCGCTGCCCAAGCCGTTGCTCACCGGCTCACACACGGTCATGGCGGCAGCGGCGGCGATGGCGGCGTCTACCGCATTGCCGCCGTTGTACAGCATGCGCAGGCCTGCTTGCGCTGCCAGTGGGTGCGAGGTGCTGACCACATTGCGTGCTAGCACGGGAATGCGGGTGGAGGTGTACGGATTAGAAAAATTGAAGTCCATGGTGGCAATTATCCGCTTTATGATGCACAGCATTAAGAACCTAGGAGTCAAAAGTGCCCGACACTGCCCTGCTGATAGATGTCATGAAACAAGAGCTCAAAGCGCAAGACAAAACCTATGCCGATTTGGCTGTAGCGCTGGAAATGAGCGAGTCCAGCGTGAAGCGCATGTTCAGCAAAAAAGAAATGCCGCTCACCCGTGTAGACGATATTTGCCACCTGCTGGGCACTGACTTTGCCGAGCTGTCGCGCCGCGTCAGCCAGGCCATACCCCTGATAGGCGAGCTTAGCTACGCCCAAGAAACAGCAGTTAGCAAAGACCCCAAGCTGTTGCTGTGCGCCATTTGCGTGCTGAGCTACTGGACCCTGGAGCAAATAGTGCAGACCTACCAAATTACCGAGGCACAAACCACGCGCTGTTTGGTGGTGCTGGACAAGCTGGGGTTTATTGAGCTTAAACCCCTTAACCGCTACCGGCTCAAAGTAGCCAAAACCTTCAAATGGCGCAGCGACGGGCCGATTCGGCAGTATTTTTTGCAGCACGTGGTGGGTGAGTATTTTGGTGGCCGTTTTGACCGCGAGGGCGAGACGCTGATGATGGTGCACGGCAACATTAACTGCGCTGTAGCGCCGGTGTTTGCCGAGCGGCTGCAGCGGCTGGGGGAAGATTTTTCTAAGCAGCATTTGGCAGACCAAAAAATAGACCCCAAGCACCGTGATGGTTTTACCATGATGGTGGGCTTTAGGCGCTGGGAGTTTTCAGCATTTACCGGCCTGCGCCGCGAGGCTTGACTGCCCGGCCCTGCTTTGCCCACACACCACACTGCATCACCACACCCATGAGCCTGCGCCGCATTGCCCACCTGGACATGGATGCTTTTTACGCATCGGTGGAGCTGCTGCGCTACCCCCAGCTTAAGGGCTTGCCGGTGGTAATTGGCGGGGGCCGCAGCCGGCTGGACGATGCGCTGCAAAACACCTACCAGCACACACCGCTGGCCGATATTCCAGTAGCGGCATTCCCCACCCTGGCCAGCTACACTGGGCGCGGCGTGATTACCACGGCCACCTACGCAGCGCGGCAGTTTGGCATAGGCTCGGCCATGGGCATGATGAAAGCGGCCAAACTGTGCCCGCAGGCCCTGCTGCTGCCGGTGGACTTTGCGCAGTACCGCCACTATTCCCAGCTGTTTAAAAGCATCGTTACCGAGATGGCACCCACCATGGAAGACCGGGGCGTGGACGAGGTGTACATTGACTTTACCCAGGTGCCCGGCGGGCAACGGGACGGCGGCGCGAGCCTGGCCCGGCTGATGCAAAAAACCATTTTTGATGCCACCGGCCTGACCTGCTCTATTGGTGTAGCGCCCAACAAACTGTTGGCCAAAATGGCCAGTGAATTTAACAAGCCCAATGGCATTTCCATTGTGTACGCGCAGGATGTCGAGAGCCGCATTTGGCCGCTCAATGTGCGCAAAATCAACGGCATTGGCCCCAAAGCCGAGGCCAAGCTGACCGCGCGCGGCATCAGCACCATTGGCGACTTGGCGGCCCAGCCAGCGCATGAACTGACGGCGCATTTTGGCAAAAGCTACGGTGCGTGGCTCCATGAAGCCGCCTGGGGCCGCGACGAGCGCCCAGTGGTCACCCAGAGCGAGCCCGTCAGCATGAGCCGGGAGACCACCTTTGAAACCGACCTGCATGCCGTGCACGACAAAACCGCGCTGTCCGCCATCTTCACCCAGCTGTGCACCAGTGTGGCCGCTGACCTGCAGCGCAAAGGCTATGTGGGCAAAACCATCGGCATCAAGCTGCGCTACGGCAACTTTAAAATAGTCACCCGCGACATCACACTGCCCGCGGCCACCGACGATGCCGCGCTGATTCGCCGCACCGCAGGCCTGGCCTTAAAGCGCGCTGACCTGCGCCTGCGCTTTAGGCTGCTGGGCGTGCGTGTGGGCAAGCTAGAACCCAAGAATTTAGAGCAAAATATGCTTCTGGCCCAAGGAAATGCTGCACAAGCAGCTACTAATTTAATAGTAGCTGAGGTGCAGCATCCCGGTCTGTTTTAAAGCCTGTGGGGCTGCGGATCAGCACCTATTTATACAGCGCGCCAAAAAATATAGTCGGCCTGGTACTTCACCACTTCTTTGCTGCGCGCAGACGCTGCGTTGCAGGCACTGGCGGGTGCCACGCCGCCCATGGTGGCCACGCGTTGAATGTAAGTAATGCCCTGCATGGCACCCGCGCCCACGGCAGGGTTGGCTTTTACCAACTGCAGCGGTATGGCACCTGCAGGCCCGGGGGCTACGGCCAGTTGCGCGCCGGTCACTTTAGAGCCGTCCAGGCTCAGCCAGGTGGCCGGTGGGCCAAAGTAGCTGCCCAACGCCTGGCCGCTGCGGCTGGCCAGCTTGGCATCGGGCCCCACAAAGGCCCACTCGAACTGGTCGGCAGCAGCAGCTTTGGCGCGGCATTCGTAGGTAATGCTGCCGGTGCCTACCGTTTCTAACACCACGGCATGGCCTGCAGGCACTTGCACTGCGGTTGGCAAACTTGCCACGTCAAACGGCTTGGCGGCCATCATGGGGGCTTTAGACGGGCCGCTGGCGCAGGCCGACAGCAAGGCAACTAAGGCAACGGTGGATAAAATTTGGACGTTAGGGCGCATGGAATACTCCTGTAGATCGGGTTGAATGGGATGGTGAACAGGTAGTACGCGGCAAACTTAGCTTTGGATTGCGCCCATTTGGCTGGCAAAATCACAGTTTTGCGCACCCAAGAAGCCCTATGCACTGCTTTACCCTCACCCAAGTTGACCACATTGCCCATTTGGTGCTTAACCGCCCCGAGGCCCTGAACACCATGCACCCGCAGTTTTGGCGCGAGCTGGACGGCGCATTAAGCCAGATTCACCAAGCAGGCACGGCCAGGGCACTGGTTATTTCATCCACCGGCAAGCACTTTAGCGCGGGCATGGCGCTGGACCTGTTTGCCAGCGCCATCGCCATGGACGACCAGAGCCCCGAGGGCCGCGCCGCCATGTGCGACCTGCTGGCCGACATGCAGGCCACATTTACCAAAATAGAAAACCTGCGCATGCCGGTGATTGCCGCCATCCAAGGCGGCTGCATTGGCGGTGCGGTGGACATGGTGACCGCCTGCTGCCTGCGCTACGCCGTGCTAGACAGCTTCTTTTGCATTCAAGAGATCAACATTGGCATGGTGGCCGACGTAGGCACCTTGCAGCGCCTGCCCAAGCTGGTACCCGAAGCTGTAGTGAAAGAATATGCCTACACGGGCCGCCGCATGACTGCAGCCAAGGCACTGGCCTGCGGCTTGGTGAACGAGGTGTTTGACACGCCCGAGGCCATGCTGGCCGCCGCCCTGCAAACTGCGCGCGAGATAGCCGCCAAACCGCCGGTGGCCATCTGGGGCACCAAGCAGGCCATCCACTACGCGCGTGACCACAGCACCGCAGATGCGCTGCAGCAAATGGGCTGGCTGCAAGCCGGTATTTGGAGCAACGCCCATGTGCGCGAGGCCGTAGCCGCCCAGCAGCAAAAACGCCCCGCCCAGTTCACCCCATTGGCCCCCCTGGCCTACTTTAAGGACAACGTTGGGGCAAAATAAGGCCTATGCTATTTTTACTTTCCCCCGCCAAGTCGCTCGACTACGCCACCCCTGCGCCGAAAGAGGTGCCGCACACCCAGCCTTTGTTTACCCAGCAGGCGGCGCAGCTGATCAACATCTTGCAAACCCAGTCGCCCCAGCAGATTGCGCAGCTGATGCATTTAAGCGACGCACTGGCCACGCTGAACGTAGCGCGCTACGCAGCCTGGTCGCCCAAGTTCACGGCTAAAAATTCTAAACAAGCCGTATTGGCCTTCAATGGTGATGTGTACGACGGCTTAAACGCCAGCACCTTAAGCACCAGCGACCTGCAATGGGCGCAGCACCACGTAGCTATGCTCAGTGGGCTGTACGGGGTGCTGCGCCCGCTAGACTACATGCAACCCTACCGGCTAGAAATGGGCACCCAACTGGCCAATGCCCACGGGGCTAACCTGTACAAGTTTTGGGGCACGCAGATGGCCGACTACCTTAACGCGCAGCTGGCAAGCGATGCCGAGCCCACCGTGGTAAACCTGGCCAGCAACGAGTACTTTAAGTCAGTGGACCGCAAAGCCTTGAAAGCCCGCGTGGTGGAATGCGTATTTGAAGATTTTAAAAACACCGACTACAAAGTCATCAGTTTTTTTGCCAAGCGCGCACGCGGCCTGATGGCCCGCTACGCGATAGAAAAGCGCATCACCACAGTCAAAAAACTACAGGCCTTCCGCGCAGACGGCTATGCCTACGCTGCTGCGCAATCCGAACCCGACCGTTTAGTATTCAGGAGAAAACTATGACGCAAGCTTCCCCAGCGCAGCCAGCCACCGGATTGGCAACCTCTGCCGCGCAAGCCATCACCCCCGCGCTGCGCCAGTGGATTGTGGCGCAAGCCGAGCAAGGCTTTGGCGCAGAAGCGGTGCTCCAGTCGATGAAAGACTCTGGCTGGAACGAAGACACCGCCATCGAGGCTCTGGAAACCACGCTGAAAGACCATTTGCAGGCCAAAAAAGGGGGCGCACCCCTGCTGAGCTTACCGCCCCAGGTGACCGTGCCTGTACCCTCCCTGCAAGACTCGCCACTGTGCATTACCGTCGCGGGCCACAACATACGCGTGCTGACCAGCATGGCCAGCCCCCATATTGTGGTGTTTGGCAACGTGCTAACCGGGGAAGAGTGCGACGCGCTGATAGCCGCTGCCAAACCGCGCCTGCACCGCTCGCTGACAGTGGCCACCAAAACCGGCGGTGAAGAACTCAATGCTGACCGCACCAGCAGCGGCATGTTTTTCAGGCGCGACGAAAACAGCGTGGTCAAAGCACTGGAAGAGCGCCTGGCCGCCTTGGTGAACTGGCCGATTGAAAACGGCGAAGGTTTGCAAATACTGCACTACAAACCGGGCGCAGAATACAAGCCGCATTACGACTATTTTGACCCCAACGAGCCGGGCACGCCCACCATCCTTAAACGCGGTGGCCAGCGGGTGGCCACCATCATCATGTACCTGAGCGAGCCCACCCAAGGCGGCGCCACCGTGTTCCCCGACGTGCAGCTGGAAGTGGCACCCCAGCGGGGCAATGCGGTGTTCTTTAGCTACAGCCGCGCGCACCCCAGCAGCAAAAGTTTGCACGGCGGGGCACCGGTGATTGCGGGGGAGAAATGGATTGCGACCAAATGGTTGCGTGAGCGGCGGTTTGAGTGAGATTGGTGTGGTCTGCGCGTTTGTGTTGATTTGCGGGTCGTTATAGAGCAGCTTTGTTGAGGGCGGTTGGCAAACACCCAACCGTGCCCACGTGACCCAGCAAGAAAGAGCACTAAAACAGAACAAATGACAGAAAGCCGTAACAAGCTAAGAAAACCATATTTTCAAGCGTTTTAGCCCTCTGACCCAAGGAAATGCTGCACAAGCAGCTATATTATCAATAGCAGCTAGCCTGGGTGACTACTACCTAGCCCCACCCGTTTGGCTTAATATACAAGCCATGCTACAAAGGATGTATGAAAACCGCCGTTAAAGCCACCATCACTGCCTTGCTGCTTGCTGCTTTTGGCGGCGCGGCCTATTACTCATTTCGCGGTACCAGCGCTCTGCCCGGGTCTGCTGGCGGCTTGCTTAGCAGTGTGCAGGCTGTAGAACTTAGCGGCTTGATATCGCTGGACGTGGAGCCTTACTTTAAAGACCCGCGTGTGATCAAACTGCTGGCCGACAACAAGCTCAGCGTCAGCGCCACCCGTATAGGGTCGCGCGACATGGCGGCCAAAGTGGTGCCCGGCCAAGTGCCAGATTTCTTTTTCCCCTCGGGCGTGGTGGCGGCTAACCAGATAGGCGATGCCGCTAAAAACGCCAAAGTCAGCGCTACCGTCTACTCCCCGTTCTACACCCCTATGGTGATCGCTTCATGGACCCCCATCGCGCAGGTTTTGGCCGCCAACGGCATTGCCAAAGAAATGAGCCCCAAGGTATGGAATGTCGACTTTGCCAAGCTGACGCAGACCATGCTGGACAAAAAACGCTGGAAAGACCTGAAAGAGTCGCAGGCCTACCCGGTGAGCAAAAGCGTGCTGGTCTCCACCACCGACGTGCGCAAAAGCAATTCAGCCGCCATGTACCTGGCCCTGTCTAGTTTTGCCATTAATGGCGGCGACATCGTGACCGACAAAACCACAGCACAAAAAACCGCACTGCGTGTCTCAGAGCTGTTTAAGCGCCAAGGCTACCAAGAAAACTACGTCAACGGCAACTTTGACGACTACGCCACCATCGGCATGGGCAAAACACCGATGGCCTTTATTTACGAAAACCAAATGGTCAGCTACGCCTTGCTTAAAAAAGGCGTGGGCGCTGACATGGTGCTGCTGTACCCGCAGCCCACCATTTTTAACAAAGTAGTGTTTGTGGCCACCAGTGAGCGCGCCAAGGCGCTGGGTGAGCTGCTGAGCAGCAATACCGAGCTGCAGCGTATTGCGGTAGATTATGGCTTTAGGATTGGCGACAGCGCCTATTTTGCGCAAACCGTCAAAGCCACCGGGCTGGCCATTGAAGAGCGCATCACGCAGGTGATTGACCCGCCCAGCTTTGACACCATGGCAGAGATGATCGAGATAATTTCGCGTGAGATGGGGCAGTAAGCCCCGGCAAACTAGAAACTAAGGGACACACAATGAAAAACACCATATTGCAGTTACCTCAGCGCGCATTCACTGGCCTGCTGGCCGCGCTGATTGTTACATTGCTTGGCGCTTGCGGCGACAAGGCCACGACAACCCAGGTGGTCAGCCCTGCGCAAACTAGCGCTGCAGTCAGCGGTGATGTTTTTCAGGTGCTGGCCACCAGCGACCTGCGCGATGCCCAGCCGCTGGAGCAGATGGTAGAAAAAGCCACCGGCATCAAGCTGCGGTTTCGCTACGGCGGCACCATGGAAAGCACCGAAGCCGTGCAAAACGGCAAAGCCGAGGCCGATGCAGCCTGGTTTGCCAATGCCAAATATTTGCTGTCCGACCCGCAGGGCCAAGCGAGGGTCAAGCTGCAAGAAAAAATCATGCTCTCGCCGATTGTGGTGGGCGTAAGCGAAAGCCAGGCCGTACAACTGGGCTGGGACAAACCAGAAGTAGCCGCCAAAATTACCTGGAAAACCATTGCCCAAGCGGCCAAAGACGGGCAGTTGAAATACGCTTTGTCTAACCCTGCCACCTCAAACCAAGGCTTTATGGCGCTGATGGGTGTAGCGGCCGCTGCCTCGCAAAAAGCCGAGGCACTGACAGCGCAAGATGTAGACCGTGCGGCGATCAGTGGTTTTATCAAAGGCTACAAGCTGCCGGGTGACAACAGCACCTACCTGAGCGAAAAATTTATTGAGCAACAGGGCCCGCGCTTAAACGCGTTCATTAACTACGAAAGCTGGCTGCTGTCGCTTAACCAGTCGGGCAAGCTGAAAGAAAAACTGCGCTTGATTTACCCGCTGGAAGGCGTGGCCACGGCCGACTACCCACTGATGCTGCTAAGTGACAGCAAGCGTGATGCGTACACCAAAATAGTGGCTTACCTCAAGGGTGACGAGGCACAAACTTGGCTTAGCAAAACCACCCTGCGCCGCGCTGTGAACCCTGATGTAGCCAAAGCGCAGGCGGCACTTTTCCCGGCCAACAGCATGCTCATTGAGCTGCCTTTCTCGCCCGACCGCGCGCTGGCCGATGGTTTGATTGACGCTTACTTGAACGAGTTTAGGCAGCCTATTGCGTCGACCTTCGTGCTGGACGTGAGCGGCAGCATGAACGGAGGTAACCGCCGCCAGCAGCTGGTACAGGCGCTGCAGTACATTGCGGGCGACGATGCATCACTGACAGGCCGCATTGCCCGCCTGACCAGCCGCGAAAAAATTTGGATGCTGCCGTTTTCTGAAGTGCCCTACCCGTCCACGTATTTTGAAGTTCCAGCGGGCAAGCCTAGCGCCAAAGGGGTGCAAGTGCAAACTGACACCGCGGCCAAGCAAGCCGTGCTGGACAAAGTGCGTGACTATGCCGAAGGTTTGAACATGAATGGCGGCACCGCCCTGTACGACGCGGTGTTGCAAGCGCTGCAAAATATGAGCGCCGAGCGCAAAAAGAACCCCGCCTACCAGTATTCGGTGGTGGCCTTTACCGACGGAGAGAACAACAAGGGCCGCGGCCTGGCCGAGTTTAAAACCGCCTATGCTGCACTGCCTGAGGATGTCAAAGCTGTGCCGGTGTTTATGGTGCTGTTTGGCGAAGCCAACGAAAAAGACCTGAAAGACCTGGTGGCCACCACGGGCGGGCGTATTTTTGATGCCCGCAAGGCTTCGCTGTACAGCGTGTTCAAAGACATTCGGGCTTTTCAATAATGTGGCAAACCGTAGCGCGTTTTGTGCAGTCACCGGCCAATTGGTGCGGGCTGGGTCTAGGTACGGTAGCGCTGGCTTTGTCGGGCAGTGGGCTGGCGGTGTTGGGCGGTGCGCTGGGGGCGGGTGGTTTGGCGGCACTGGGCTATGGCGCAGGTTTTGGTGTGGGTGGCCTGTGGCTGGGTTTTCCCAAGCTGGCGGCGCGGCAAGACTGGGAGGCGCTAGAGTTTGAAGACGGCGGCGATGCGCGCACCAGCATGCTCAATGCGCTGTCTTCTGTGCAACAGCTGGTCAACTACAACCCAGAGAACCGTTTGCCTGCTTCATTACAGGCCAAGGTGCTAGACCTGTGCAAACAGCTGAGCACCCTGCTAGACCAGTGGGAACGCAGCAAAGGCAAACTGTCGCTGGAAGAGAGCTTCCACGCCCGCCACATTGCGTTAAGCTACTTGCCCGATGCGCTTAAAACCTACCTCTCCATTCCCAAAGAGTTTGCCACCACCAAGGTACTAAGCAATGGCAAAACTGCGCAAGATACTTTCAAACTCACCCTGGACGACCTGAGCCAAAAGGCCCAGCAACTGACCGACGATTTGGCCAGCCAAGATGCGGAAGCCTTCCTAAACCATTCACAGTTTCTGCACGAAAAGTTCAGCGCGCCGAAGGTGTATTAAGTGCACCTGGTTATTTAAAGCGTAAAAATGCAGGCATAAAAAAAGGCACCGCTGTGCCTTTTTTTTATTTTACGCCGGCATGTCTGCCGATGTGTAGCGCCGAATTAAGCTGAGCAGCTCTTCTTCAGAATACGGTTTGCCCAAATAATGGTCTACCCCCAGTGCCATGGCGTGCTCGCGGTGCTTCTCAGCAATGCGTGAAGTGATGGTAATCACGGGCAGCTTGGCCAAGCGAGGGTCGGCTTTCATGTTGCGCACCAGGTCAAAGCCGTCCATGCGCGGCATTTCGATATCGGACAGCACCACATTGGGCAACTCTTCAGCCAAACGTTCTAGTGCCAGCAAACCATCGGCGGCGAGTGCCACACGGTAGCCTTCGCGTTGCAGCAAACGCTGGGTAACGCGGCGCACTGTAATGGAATCGTCTACCACCAAGATCAACGGGATTTGCGCTGCGCTGACGGCCTTAGGAACAGCGGGCACCAAAGGCACTACCGGCGCTGCATCGCCCGACAGGTCGCGGGCTTCTACATCGGTAACCAAGCCGGCCAGCACATGCGGTTCTGCACTGTCGGCACTCATGTTGCGGGCTTGCAGGCCATACACCGTGGCCAGCGCCACAGGGTTGTAGATCAACGCTACCGCGCCTGAAGCCAGCACTGACATACCGGCCAAACCAGGCAAACGGGACAACTGAGGCCCTAAGTTCTTGACCACAACTTCTTGGTTGCCCAGCACTTCGTCTACGTGGGCGACAATGCGTTGGGCGGCGCTACGGAAGACCAATACCGGAATGGTTTTGCCCTGCAACGCGTCACTAGAGCGTGTGTGCTGCAGCAAAGCACCCGACCAAAAGAAAGGCAACGCCTCGCCAGCCACATCAAACGTGCCTGTGTTGTAGGCGGCTTGCAGCTCTTTGGGGGTAGCGCGGCGCACGGCTTCTACCAAGTTGGCAGGGACACCGATCGACAGGTTGCCAATGCGCAGCATCACCACCTGGGTTACAGCGGTGGTAAGCGGCAGCACCAGTTTAAAGCTGGTGCCTTGGCCTGCAGCCGTGCTGGTTTCAATGCGCCCACCCAAGGACACCACTTCTGAGCGCACCACGTCCATGCCCACACCGCGGCCTGAGAGCTCGGTAATCTGAGTGGCAGTGGTAAAGCCTGCCGTAAAGATCAAGTTGGCGGCTTCGTTGTCGTCCATTTGCTGGGCATTGCCCAGCAGGCCTTGCGCGGTGGCGCGTTCACGAATGCGGGCCAAGTTCAAACCAGCGCCATCGTCACGGAACTCTACTGAAATGTCGTTACCTTCTTGGTGCAAGCTGATGGTGATTTGGCCACTGCCGTCTTTGCCTGCGGCGGTGCGGGTTTCTGCCGTCTCAATACCGTGGGCCACACAGTTACGCAGCAGGTGCTCAAACGCGGGGGTCATGCGGTCAAGTACACCACGGTCCATCTCTATGGAGCCGCCAATGATGTCCAACTTGACCTGTTTGCCTGCGTCTTTGCCCGCCTGGCGCACCACGCGGTACAGGCGCTCTGAGATACCTTCAAACTCGACCATGCGCGTGCGCAGCAGGTCACGCTGCAGCTCGCGGGTTTGGCGGGCCTGGGCCACCAGGTCGTCTTCAGTGGCTTCCACGGTGCGCTGAATACTGCGCTGCACGGTGGCCACGTCGTTAACCGATTCGGCCATCATGCGGGTGAGCTCTTGCACGCGGGTAAAGCGGTCAAACTCTAGCGGGTCAAACTCTGCACTGGTCTCTTTGGCCAGCGCCATGCGCGACTGCATTTGCGATTCAGACTGCACTTCGATGTCGCGCAGTTGCATGCGCAGCTTGTCCAAGTTACCGGTTAGCTCACCCAAAGAGCCGCGCAGTTGGCCCAGCTCTGCCTCTAAACGCGAACGGGTAATCATGACCTCGCCGGCTTGGTTGACCAAGCGGTCTAGCAGCTGTGAACGCACACGCACCGTTTGGTTGCTGCTGGCGCGCAGCACCGGGGCTGCCAAATTGCTGGTTGCACGCAGCGGTGCCATGGTGCTGAGCGCAGGCATGGGCATGCTACTGGCCGCAGCCAGGGGAAGCGTTAAGTTTGCTAAAACCACGGGCTCTGCTGGCGCGCTGGCTACAGCAGCAGCGGTAGCCGCAGGTATTTGCACCACTGACTCTTGCGGGTGGCGCAAGCGGTCTAAGTTGGCTTGCATGGCATCCAGCAGGCCAGCCAAGGGTTCAATTTGGGCCGTTTGCGCGTCTTCTTGCGGCACGTTTTCTACCGACGATTCCATGCGGTGGGCAAGCTCACCCAAGCGCATGGCACCGGCTAATCGGGCGCTGCCTTTGAGGGTATGCAAACCGCGCAGCACTTCAGAGCGCGCACCAGTGTTGCTGGGGCGCGCAGTCCACTGGCGCAAAGCGCCAGACATCTGCGGAAACAGCTCCAACGCTTCTTCTTCAAAGATGGGGAACAGGTCTGGGTCAATCGCATCGGCTACGTCAATTTCGTCTTCAGCCTCTTGCTCGGTCAGGCTGCGCGGCACTACGCTGAGCACCGAGGCTGTGTTCAGGCCTGCTGCCAAGCCTAAGGGCTTAAGGCCCACAGCGGCAAAAATAGGCGTGGTGGCAGGCGTAGGCGCAGGTGCAGGTGCAAACGCAGGTGCTGGTGCGGCTACGGGCTCAGAGGGCATGTCGATCAGCACCGCGCTGTCGTCGTAGGGCACCGCTGCTGCGAGCATGGCTTCTAGCTCTGCATCCGCAGCGTTAAACGCCCCACTACCGACTGCAGTAGCCGCCGTAATGCCTACCGCTGCCGTGATCACGGTGACGCTGGAGATAGCATCTAGTGCTGCAAATGCAGACGCAGTGGGCGCTGCAATGGTTACGGTGAGCGGTTCAAGCGCTGCAGGGGCAGATGGCAGGTCAAGGTCAAAGCCAATGTCCGCTACATTATCAATAGCTGTCTGTGCAGCATTTCCTTGGGCCAAAGGCTCAAAAGGCTTAAAACTATCCAACCCACCAAAACCGGAAGTGGCCGATGCAGCGCCCAATGGGTGGTACTCGGTGGCCAACTCGGGCGCGCGCAGTGCTTTACCCAAACTCTCTTGCACTGATGCCAGTGGGTCGCGCAACAGGCCAGCAGCAAACTGGTGTAGCAGGCGGCGAATTTCCTCGGCAGCAGCTACAAAATCACCCGCATGGATGTGGGCAGAATAGCTTGCGTCATCAGAAATGGTCTGTATGTGCTGCAGGGCGTTTTCCATACTGCGCGCTAAACCTGACAGCGCAGAAAAACCTACAGTACCTGAGCTGCCTGCCAGTGAATGGGCAAACACCACGGCATCGTTCGGTATCGCAAGCCCCGGCTCCAAGGCCCATTCGCTCAAGCTGGTAACCAGGCGGCGGGACCATTCGTCCGCTTCGTTCAAGTACACGTTGTACAGCGGCAGGCTGATACGCAGAGGGCCAATGGCTTTGTACTGGTCTTCTGTAGACAAAGGTGCGTAGTCAGATGCGCTAGAAGCAACTGGCAAAGCTTCAACAGCCACTGTAGACTTTGGCACGGCGGGTGCGGCGGTGACTGCTGTATAGGCCACAGCCCCGGCCAAACCTACCTTGGTAATCACACCGGTGTCTGCAAGGCCGCCAAAATCACCCAGATCAAAGCCCAAGTCTGAGACAGGCTCTGGCACACTGATCTCTCGCATCAGTTGCATAGGCTGGGTCGCTTGCGGTGTGAAGTCCACCACTTCTGTAGCTGTATTCGCAGGTGTTGCCAACGTAGTTGCGCCAAAGCCTGGCGCTGCAGGAGTGTCAGCTGCCATCAAAGCATCTTGTGCAAGCATGGCGCGTTCAAAAGCGGCAAACTCGTCGGCACTGACCAAGTCTTCAGTTGGTTCTGCTGCAGGCTCTGCAAAAGCTTGGGCAGAAAAATCAACCCTGCCGTCTTCGATCTCAATTGCGCTGTAAGTTGCGTTGTCTAGGGGCGCATCGGCAGCTGCCAGAGTAGCCAGTGCCGGGGTGTCTTCTTGGGCGGCGCCCAAGTCAAAATCAAACATCAAATCGTCGTCAACCGTGGCAGACGGTACATCCAAACTGGACAAACCATCACCCACAGTCAGCGTTGAGCCTTCAGCAGCTTGTTGTAGAGCGGGCACTGCGACTAACTCTGGCTCTGCAGGCAACGCCTCGGTAGGCAAACTGGCAAATTCGACAGCCTTGGCTTGCGCTGGCTCCAAGGCCTGGGCAGCCGGTTGCGGCATGGGACTGCTGGCATCCAGCTCAGCCACAGCCAGGTCGAATGCAAAGTCGAGATCATCGACCGCATCGGGATCAGCAGCTTGCGCCGCTGGCTGTTCTGGCTCAGCAACAGTGGCTGCGGCCGCGAGCAAGGGCTCGGCAGTGACGGGGGCATCGCCACTGGCAAAGAACTCCGACATATCAAAGTCAAAGTCTGGCGCTGCTGCCTCTGCAGCGGGTACTGGTGCAGGCGCTGCTGCAGCGGGTACTGGTGCAGGCGCTGCTGCAGCGGGCACTGGTGCAGGCGCTGCTGCAATAGCGGGCAACACTGCGGCGGCCATTGCTGCTACTGCTACAGTGGCAGCAGTAGCATCTATCGCTGCTTCAGGCACTGCTAGAGGCGCAACCTGGTGTGGCGCTACAGGTTCGCCCAATTGCAGCGCCAAAAACTTGCCTTCCACGCGCAGTGCATCGGCACTGGCGCGAAACGGTACAGCAGACCAAGACTGCGCTTGGTTCAGTGCGATAGCTTCCACCCACTGGCCCATGCCAGCAAGCGCTTGAGAAGCTGTGGTGCGCAAACTTTCTTCGGCAGGTTTTTGGTCTGCCAGCCAAGAGTTGAGCATTTGCTCCAGCGACCAGCCTGCATCGCCAAAGGTGTTTAGCCCGACCATGCGCGAGCTACCTTTGAGGGTGTGGAAAGCGCGGCGCAACGTGGTCATTTCTTCCAGGTTGCCAGGCTCTACCGCAAGCACAGCCAGTGCAGCTTGGCCGTTGCCAATGACTTCACGGGCTTCTTCTAGGAAAATATCGCGCAACTCGGCATCGTCGCCGAAAGTGTCTTCGGCCACCACAACCGGTGCGGGCAGCGGCGCAGTAGAAGGTGCAGGGGCCACTGAAGCAAGGTCAGCAGCCACTCCAACCCCTGCTGAAGATATGGCTACTGCTGCAGTGGTTATGGCTGTGGCCCGCGCTGCATTTGCAGCTTCGGCAGTCGCTAGGTCAGACATCGGGATAGGCGCATTCACGCGGCCCATCAGGGGTTTGAGTTCACCGGTTGCGTCGTCAAACACGAAGAGTTTCTTGGCCAGCACTGGCTGGTAACTCAGCATGTCGATCAAGAACCCAAGCGCGCCCAGGTTGTTGCCTAACTTATCGAAGGTACCCGCTGCGCGTGCGCGCACGTCGTCCACCTCGGTCACCATGATTTGCTCTACGCTGTCGCGCATGCGCAGCACTGCTTGGGAGGCATGGTCCAAGCCCAGCACCGACAGTACGCCGCGCATTTGCGCAAGGCGTGAGGGCACATTGGCAATCACCGTCTTGTCTTGTGGATCGCGGAAAAACTGGTCCATCGACTTTTCTAGCTCTGCCAGTGAGTTTTTCAACTCGCCCACCACGCTGCCCATGGTTTGGCGGTCGCTTACCCTGCGGTACAGCTCTTCCATCCATGGCTCTAAGGCTTGGTTAGTGGCGCCTTGGCGGGCGTTTTCTACCCGCTGTGCCAAGTGGTTAATTCTGTCTGTTAAAGCGGCATCGCTAGGGTCAAAGTCTTCAAACCCGGCCTCAAGGTACAAAATGGACGTGGCGACTTCCATGCCCAAGGCAGGAGCAGGGGCTTGGCCGCTGTGCGCTGAAGCTTCGGCTACACCCATCAAGGCCTGAGACAAAGCTTGGCCTGTGGGCAGCAGCTTGGTAATGGAGTCAACGATCAAACTGAAGTGGTCTTGCACCGTTTTCAGCTTGCCCATATCGCCTGCAGCCAAGCCAGACCACGACTCTTTGGCCGATGAAATACGCTTGCGTGCTTGCACCAACAGCACTGGGTCAAACTGCCCAAACATCGATTTGGTGTAGTCCACAGGAGGGTACGCGCCCAGCGCGTAAGCCATGCGCACTTCGCCCAGCAGCGCTGCCAAGCCTTGCGGCTGTGCCTGTGCACAAAAGAACAGCAGGTCTTGCGCCAAACGGTCTGAAACGCCCATGTCGCCTTTGACATGGCCAGCCAGTTGCATCAGTATGCGCGATACCGTGCGCTTTACATACACATCGCCTACCAAGCTTGAAGTGCCAATGGCATTGAAAAAACCTGCGGCAATGCGCCAAAAAATCGTAAATTGCCGGTCTGCTGCTGCGCCCTGTGGCACGGCTATGGCTGCGCTGAGCTGGGCCAATTCAGCCGCTGCAGAAGCATCAAACGACTTGATCACCATCAACGCTGACTTATCGAACAAGCCGCGTGTGTCGCTGTTCAATGGCGCTGGACGTGCATCGGTAGAAGCTACATCAATCCAACGCCAAGGGTAAGGCCACAAATCGGCAGGGTGCACACGCGTGGCAGCTGCCACTTCTTGCACTTCAGCATACTGAAAAAACAGGGCTACCGGGGTTTGGCCTTTGCCTGCCAATACAGTTTCCAGGTAACCTGTCAGCGCAAAACTTGCACGTTCAATTTTCAGAGCTGCTGCTTCGGTGCACAGCTCGGGCCGCGCTACGAAACGTTGCACCGCGTTTTCCATGCCGCGCAACAAGGCAGCGGGGCCTGCAAAACCTACCATGTCCAGAGCGCCCACAGCCTGGTGCAGCTGCTGGCGTGAGATGCGCAGTTGGCCTGAGTCAACAGCGGCCAAATCGGAGCCGCGTGCCAGCTCTGCATCACGCACATAGCGGCGCAAGGCCTTGGTGGCCGAGTCCAACG
Source organism: Polaromonas sp. (assembly GCA_043778205.1). Classification (GTDB taxonomy): domain Bacteria; phylum Pseudomonadota; class Gammaproteobacteria; order Burkholderiales; family Burkholderiaceae_C; genus JAAFIP01. The sequence goes on from JAYWGO010000090.1 coordinate 34,968, forward strand.
ACTTGCGCAGCTCATCCAGTACCCAAGCCAAAGGGCCTAGGTCGTTGGCATTCACATTCGTTGCGGTCGCAGCATTAGCGGTGTCGAGATTTTGCATGGAATACAGCACCCTCATCCTCGTGTTGAAAACTTGGTCAGCATGCTATTTGCTGGGTACAAGCGGATTTACCATTAACCGATCTTGAAACGCGACACCGACTGGCGCAGCTCTTCTGCCATGCGGCTTAAGTCACGCACCTGCTGCGCCGTCGAACGGGTACCTTCACCAGTTTGCTCGGTCACTGCAAAAATGTGCTGAATGTTGCCAGCCACCACGTTTGCAGAATCAGCTTCGCGGGCTGCAGATTGCGAAATCTGCTCAATCAGTTCAGCCAATTTACGCGACACAGCGTCAATTTCGGTCAGCGCAGTACCTGCGCTGTCAGACAGCTTGGCACCTTCCACCACACCCTGCGTAGAGCGCTCCATAGCGGCCACAGCATCTTGGGTGTCGGTTTGAATGGTTTTCACCAACGCTGCAATCTGCTTGGTAGCGTCACCAGAACGTTCAGCCAATCGCTGCACTTCTTCTGCAACCACTGAGAAGCCTCGGCCCGCTTCACCTGCGGATGCTGCTTGGATAGCAGCGTTAAGCGCCAACACGTTGGTCTGCTCCGTAATGTCAGAAATCAGCTCGGTAATTTCACCAATCTCTTGCGACGATTCACCCAGGCGTTTAATACGCTTGGAGGTGTCCTGGATCTGGTCACGGATGGAGTTCATACCGCCGATGGCGTTTTGCACCGCAGCCAAACCGGACTCGGTAGCCACCAGCGATTGGCGCGCCACCAAAGCAGACTCTTGCGCTTGTGAAGACACCTGGTTAATACGCCCGGCCATTTCAAGCACCGACTGGCCGGTTTCGCGGATTTCGCGCAACTGCTCGGTGGATGCGGCCAACAGCTCAGTAGAGGTGCCCTCCACTGCCGCTGTTGTTTGCGCAACCCGCGTAGCCGTGTTTTGCACGTTACCTACCAGCGAACGCAGTTCTTCTACCGTGTAGTTTACCGAGTCGGCAATAGCGCCCGTAATGTCTTCGGTCACCGTAGCTTCTTGGGTCAAATCACCTTCAGCGACCGACTGCAATTCGTTCATCAAGCGCAAAATAGCCGCCTGGTTAGCATCGTTGACGCGTTTAGCTTCTTGCTCTTGGCCCTCGGCGAGCAGTCGCTGGCCTTCAGCAACACCTTGGCGCTTACGGCTGTCTTGTAGCTGCACAAAAGCAAAGCCTGCAGCAGCGGCTATCGCGAGCAAACCAGCCAAAATCAAAGCCGTTAATGCCACTGGGCTCAAACCAGATTGCTCAGAAAGCCTACCTTGCAACTCTTCCAGCTGTCTGCGCAGCGGCTCAGAGTCCGCAATAATCGCTGACTGCGCTTCACGGGCGGATACCAAGCCTTGCAAGTTACCTAGAATTGCGCCAGCCTGGCCGCGGGTTTGCTCGTATAACTTGAGCAACGCATCCAAGCGCTCACGGGTTTGCGCGTCTTTAGACGCTACCAATCGCAGCTCGGGGCTACCGTCTTGCAGGCCTACTGCAATTTCTTTGAACGAGTTCAAATCTTTGCCCAGCAAAAATACCGCCTCAGGGCTCACACCCTCCATGGTCAAAAATTCGTTGGCAGATTTACCGATACGCTGGGTCAACATCACCAGCTGGCCTGAGGCAGATATTTCAGCTGCAGGCGCGTTTTGTTGGAGCTTGAGTGATGAAATAGTCTCAGCCACTTCGAGCAGGTCCGACGATTGGCGGTTAATGGCGCGCAGAGCGCTGCCCACTTGGGTCAGAATTTTTTGCTGGGCCATCACTGTGGCTGCGTTCTTCTCGGCGCGGTCTACTAACGGAACAAGCTTGTCTACGTTGTCTTGTAGGTTAGCAGCTACTGGTGTCAAGTTGATATTAGCGTCACCGCTTTTCAGCCCACGCACGTCTCTGGCCAAAATCTCAGAACTCTCTCGCACATCAGGAAAAGCCTGGGCACTGCCCACCAGTGCCTGCGAAACTGATTTAGCTAAGCGCTGTGACTGGGTCGCCGAATCACCGGTTACAGCCACCTCGCGCGCTACCTGACTGGCTTGCGACAGCGCCAAAAAGGTCACTACGGCCAATATCAGTAGCGCAATCACCAAAATCGTGCCCAGTATGCGCTGGTGCGCACCAATAGTACGCGTGCCTAAAATTCCGACTTTGACTTTGTCTAAGCTGTCTGGCTTAGCACTGTTACCCGCGCTTAGCATGCTGGAGGCAAACGGTTCATTTTGCGGCTGCATGGTGTACTGCGCATCGTCTTGCAGCATGCTGGCATTGCCGTCCATTGTCATGCTTGCGTCGCTCCCCATGTCGGGCATAAATGTTTGGTCTTCGGATTTAGCGTCGCGCTTGAAAAGACGGGAGAAACGATTGGTTGACATAAAAGTTGCCTTTTGGAAGAGGTCGCGCTAAGAAAAGTGGGCGGTAAAACTACAACAGTGCTGCGCGGTTAGGCTACAGCAATACTTAAAAAATCTGCTTGGCTGGCCATGGCTTGAAGGTTGATTTCTTGCCACGGCTTACCGTTACGGTCTATAAAATTGCCAGCAAAATAGGCCGGCGCATCAGCAGGCACGTCTTCACGGGAGACAAAGTCTTGCGGGCTGCGCAGGCCGCCTAGCCGATCGATCAAAATAGCACAGTTAATTTCCAATGCCGGGTTCAGGGCGACCAATCGGGCTTGCTCGCGGGCCGAGTCAGACCGGCGTGCAGGCAGTTGGCCCGTCATGTAGCTGGCAAAGTCCACCACACCAAACAGGCCGCCGCGCAAATTAGACACGCCCAAAAACCAGTCTTGGGTATAGGGCACGGTTTGCACCGTAGCCAGCGGGAAGATCTCCCCCGACTGGGCCAAGGGCAGCAGCAGCGAGCGGCCAGCCGACTCTACTGCCAACCAACTTGCGGCCACACCTTCTGTGCGGGCTTGCTGGAGCCGTGCAGCCAAACGGGTCTGCAAATCACGAAGCGCTTGGCGGTTGCGAATGGCCATTAAAGAATCTTTCTAGACAGGGCTAAGGTTTTGCAGCTTAGCCCAGCGCTTTGATTTTGGCCATCAAATCGGCAGCCACCACGGGTTTGGTAATGTAGTCACGCGCGCCCTGGCGCATACCCCACACGCGGTCAGTTTCTTGGTTTTTGCTGGTGCACATGATGATGGGTACGTCAGCAAACTGCGGGTCACGCGATATGGCGCGGGTCAGTTGAAAACCGTTTTGTCCGGGCATCACCACGTCCATCAAAATCAGGTCGGGCTTTTCTTCTGCCAGCTTGCGAAATGCATCTTCGGCGTTTTCGGCGCTGCGCACTGTGAAGCCGTTTTTAACCAGCAAGTCAGTCATGAACATGATTTCGGTTTTAGAGTCGTCTACTACCAGTACTTTTTGAATTGCCATTTTTATACTCCTTGAACTGCGGTGCCAAACTGCTGCACGGCCTGTAATAACTGATCTTTAGTGAACGGCTTGGTAAGGTATTCTTCACTGCCCACCATACGGCCACGCGCCTTGTCAAAAACACCGTCTTTAGACGACAGCATGACTATGGGCGTAGCCGCAAACCTTTCATTGCGCTTGATAATCGCGCAGGTTTGGTAGCCGTCTAAACGCGGCATCAAAATATCGCAAAAAATCAAATGCGGCAGGTAGTCATTGACTTTTGACAATGCGTCAAAGCCATCTTCTGCAAGCATCACATCATGCCCACCTTGCTTTAGGAAAATTTCAGCACTGCGGCGAATAGTGTTGCTGTCGTCTATAACCAGCACTTTGTATCCAGAGGGGGCTACGCTCAAGTCTGACTCCTAGGTGATGGCAAACACCGAAACAATGCTTGCCAAGTTAAACAATAACGGTGCTGCATATGTAACAACGAGTTTCTACTTACCCCAAGGGTAACTCAAATTTCTACCATTTCAAAGTCTTCTTTGCGCGCACCGCACTCAGGGCAGGTCCAGTTCATGGGCACTTGGGCCCATGCAATACCTGCTGCAATGCCGTGATCGGGAGCACCAATGGCTTCGTCGTAGATCCAGCCACAAATTAAACACATCCAAGTTTTGTTGTTTTCAGTCACGGTCATGAGGCTCTTAAAGTCATTCGATAAAATGACCACATTGTATAGAACGCAAGACTACATTTTGAAATTTACCGGCCCCGTGGCCTCCTCATGGCAAACCCCAACACCCCCTCCTCTTTTGCGCCTTTTGCGCAGTTTGACAGCCTGTTAAACGAAGCTGATGACGACACCGCAGGCGAGGAAGCGCTGGCCTGTGTGCTCTGCTTTAACGCCAACGACCCCTGTGGCGCCGCAGGTTTGGCAGCTGATGTGCTGGCCGTAGCCTGCGTAGGCGCGCACCCCATGCCGGTGACCACGGGCGTTTATGCCCGCGACACGGCAGAGGTGCAGGACTACTTCCCGCTGGGGGAAGAAGCGGTAGAAGCACAAGCCCGCGCAGTGCTAGAAGATGTGACGGTGCAAACAATCAAAGTGGGATTTTTAGGCACGCCAGAGACCGTAGCCGTGGTGGCCGAGATCACTGCCGACTACGAAGACGTGCCCGTGATTGCCTACATGCCCAGCCTGGCTTGGTGGACCGATGTAGAGACTGACAGCTACTTAGATGCGTTTACAGAACTGATGCTGCCGCAGACCACAGTGTTGGTTGGAAACCACAGTACGCTGTGGCGGTGGCTGCTGCCCGACTGGAGCAGCGAGCGCAGCCCCAGTGCACGCGACATCGCCCAGGCTGCTGCGGAACATGGTGTGCCCTACACCTTGGTTACGGGCATTCCCCTGCCTGACCAGTACATTGACAACGTGCTGGCCACCCCCGAGGCCGTGCTGGGCGGCGAAAAATTTGAACGCTTTGAAGCCACCTTTGTGGGCGCAGGCGACACTTTGTCTGCCGCGTTGGCCGCGTTACTGGCCAGTGGCGACGACTTGGTGGCCGCAACCCAAGAGGCATTGGTATTTTTAGACCGCAGTTTAGACGCAGGCTTTCGCCCCGGCATGGGCCACGTTGTGCCAGACCGCATGTTCTGGGCCCAGCCCGATATAGACGAAGCTGCGCTTACCGAAGAGCAAACACGCGCCCAGCTCACACTGGACATGCCCACCTCAGACACCAAGCATTAAGCCATGGCCATTGACCGTAACCAAACCCTTTTTACCCGCGCCCAAGCCGTCATTCCAGGTGGTGTTAATTCCCCTGTGCGTGCCTTCAAAGCTGTGGGCGGCACGCCCCGCTTTGTGCAGCGCGCCCAAGGGGCCTACTTTTGGGATGCCAATGGCAAGCAGTACATTGACTACATCGGCTCTTGGGGCCCAATGATCTTGGGCCACGGCCATCCAGCTGTAGTAGAGGCGGTGCAAAAAGCCGTGCTGGAGGGCTTTTCTTACGGCGCACCCACCGAGCGCGAAGTCGAACTGGCCGAGGAAATCCTCAAGCTCATGTCCTCAATGGAAATGGTGCGCTTGGTCAGCTCTGGCACCGAAGCCGGTATGAGCGCCATCCGCTTGGCGCGTGGTGCTACAGGCCGCAAAAAGATCATCAAATTTGAAGGCTGCTACCACGGCCATTCAGACGCGCTGCTGGTCAAGGCGGGCTCGGGCTTGGCCACCTTTGGCAACCCCAGCAGCGGCGGCGTTCCGCCCGAGGCCGTGCAGCACACCTTGGTGCTTGAATTTAACAACATTGCCCAGCTAGAAGCGTGCTTTGCCCTGCACGGCAAAGACATTGCGTGTTTGATGGTGGAAGCCATCGCAGGCAATATGAACTTTATCCGCTCCAGTGCCGCATTCGCCCTGCGCTGCCGCCAGTTGTGCACCGAACACGGCGCGCTGCTGGCCTATGACGAAGTGATGACTGGCTTTCGCGTAGGACTAGGCGGGGCGCAGCAGGTGCTGGGCATCACGCCCGACATGACGGTGCTGGGCAAGGTCATTGGCGGCGGCATGCCGCTGGCAGCCTTTGGTGCCTCACGCGCCGTGATGGAGCAGCTCGCGCCGCAAGGTGCGGTGTACCAAGCCGGCACCTTAAGCGGCAATCCGATTGCCACTGCCTGCGGCTTGGCCACGCTCAAAGAGCTGCAAAAACCAGGCTTTTACGAGGCGTTGTCTGCACGCACATTGCAGTTAACCGACGGTTTGCGCGATGCCGCCCACGCGGCAGGCCTGCCCTGGAGCGCAGACTGCCAAGGCGGTATGTTTGGCTTTTTGCTGTTGCCAGAGTTAGCGCAAAACTACGGCGCAGTCATGCAAAGCGACAGCGCCATGTTCAACAAATTCTTCCACGGCATGCTAGACCGCGGCGTGTACTTTGCCCCTGCTTTGTACGAAGCAGGCTTTGTCAGTGCAGCGCACACTGCGCAAGATGTGGCGGACACGGTGGCTGCGGCCAAAGAGGTGTTTGCCAGCTTGTAAAAGTACTGATTTTCAAGTGTTTTAGTGCTATCGCCCAAGGAAATGCTGCACAGGCAGCTATGTATTTAATAGTACAGTAGTTTTTTCCTGAGGTGCTTTAGCAGCCTGTGGTGATGCGGATGTGCCTTGATCACCTTGGTCGGGCGGCGGGTTTGAAGACAATCCAAACCGGCAAAGCGTCGATTGAGTGTGGCCCTGGTGAAAATCTGGAAAAAGGCGCGCGGTGCGAAAGGCAGCCTAGCGCGCTTATTTCGTGCGTGTTTTTCGAAGATTTTGCAGCAAGGCCAGATTCAAGCGGCGCAAACGTACAAAAGGTGATGAAGTAATCTTCAAAGGCCTTAAAAAACCACACAACCCAAGAAAACAAGAATTTCAAGCCAAATAGCCCTATCACCCAAGGAAATGCTAATTGAGCAGCTATGAAATAAATAGTAAGGCTAAAGACAAATATCAATGCCTAAAGTGTCGCACCCCGCTGCACACCATCACCACACCGCGCTCATTGGCCGCGTCTATCACCTCTTGGTCGCGCATGCTGCCGCCCGGCTGAATCACACAGGTAGCGCCTGCGTCTACCACCACGTCCAGCCCATCGCGGAACGGGAAAAACGCGTCACTGGCTACGGCAGTGCCTTGCAAGCTTAGGTTTGCATGGCCCGCCTTGATGCTGGCAATACGGGCCGAGTCTAGGCGGCTCATCTGGCCTGCACCCACGCCCATGGTCATGCCGTCTTTGCAGAACACAATGGCATTGGATTTAACGTATTTGGCCACCGTCCAGGCAAACAGCAGGTCTTGCAGTTGCTGCGGGGTTGGTTGTAGCTGGGTCACTACCTTCAGGTCCGCCAGTGCCAAGCTGTGGTTGTCGGCCGACTGAACCAACAGGCCAGAACCTACCCGCTTAATGTCATGCGCATTGCGGCCTTGTGCCCACGCGCTGGTATCTGGGCTGTGCGGCGGCAAGGCGATTTGCAAAATACGCACATTCACTTTGCTTTTAAACACCTCAAGCGCTTCGGGCGTAAAGCTGGGCGCTATCAGCACCTCTACAAATTGCTTTGAAATTTGTAGCGCAGCAGGGCCATCTAATGGGCAGCTCAGGGCAATAATGCCGCCGAAGGCAGATGTAGGATCCGTTTGCAGTGCTTTGCTGTAGGCGCTTAACGCATCAGCGCCTAGGGCTACGCCGCAGGGGTTGGCATGCTTGACGATCACACACGCGGCAGCGCGCTGTAGCTCGCCATTAGCTTGCGCTGGTGTGTGCCCGTGCACGCTAAAGCTTTTCACACACTCCCAGGCCGCGTCGGCATCGGCGATATTGTTGTAGCTCAGCTCTTTGCCTTGCAGCTGCACTGCCGTTACCAGCGAACCGGGTGCCGGGTGCAGGTCGCGGTAAAAGGCCGCTTGCTGGTGCGGATTCTCGCCGTAGCGCAAATCTTGCAGTTTGACGAAGCGGCCATTGGACTGGGCCGGGAACGCAGTGCGCTTAACCACACCCAACTCGCCATCTTGCAATGACGACAAATAGTCACTAATGGCTGCATCATAGTTACTGATGCGGTTAAATGCAGCCACCGACAGGGCAAACTTGGTTTTCAGGCTTACCTGGCCTTGTGCCTGCATTTCGGCCACCACGCCTGCGTACTGCGACGCATCGGTCAGCACGGCCACATCTTTCCAGTTCTTGGCGGCGCTGCGCACCATGGCAGGGCCGCCGATATCGATGTTTTCTATGGCATCTTCTAAGCTGCAGTCTGGCTTGGCAACCGTGGCCTCAAACGGGTAGAGATTGACCACCAGCAGGTCGATGGTGTCGATAGCATGTGTCTGCAGTGCAGCCATGTGCTCGGGCATATCGCGGCGCGCCAACAGGCCGCCATGCACACGCGGGTGCAGCGTTTTCACGCGCCCGTCCAGCATTTCTGGAAAGCCTGTCATTTCGGCCACTTCAGTGACCGCCAGACCTGCATCGGCCAGCAGCTTGGCCGTACCGCCGGTAGAGACCAAGGCAACGCCCAGTGCGGCCAGGTTGCGCGCCAGCTCAACAACACCGGTTTTGTCTGATACAGAAATTAATGCACGCATGGCGGCTTCCTCTTGAGATGAAATTTAAAAATGAAAAGCTGTGTTCACAAGCAGGCCTTGGCCCAGGCCGTAGCAGGCTTTATGCAAAGGCCACACAAAGCATCAAAGCAGCTTGTGTTCGACCAATTTTTTGCGCAGCGTATTGCGGTTGAGCCCTAGCCATTCGGCCGCTTTGGATTGGTTGTGGTTGGCCTGCTGCATCACTTCTTCCAGCATCGGTTTTTCCACCACGTTTACCACCATGTCGTACAGACCGCCAGGCTCAGTGTCTTTCAGGTCGACAAAGTAGCTTTGCAGGCTTTGGCGTACACAGTCTTCTAGGTTTTTTTTGCTCATACGGTGTCTTCTTGTTCTGTGTGCAAGGCTGGGGCTTGCACGCTGTCGTCAACCACGGGAAGCCGATCCATGCGGTCTGCCAGCTGGTCTAGATACTGCGCCACGGCATGCAGTTGTGCCGCAGTGCCGTCGATTAAATTCATGGTTTGGCGAAAGGCCTCGCCGCCAGGCAGCGCGCGCACATACCAGCCAATGTGCTTGCGCGCCGTGCGCACGCCCATCACCTGCCCGTACAAGGTGTAATGCGATTCTAGATGGGCCAGCAGCAGGCGGCGCAGCTCTGCCACCAAGGGCGGTGCCAGATGCTCGCCAGTAGCCAAGTAATGGGTGATTTCTCTGAAAATCCAAGGCCTGCCTTGCGCCGCGCGGCCTACCATGACGGCATCAGCACCCGTGGCTTGCAAGACCTGCAGCGCTTTGCGTGGGCTGGTAATGTCACCATTGGCGACCACAGGAATCTGCAGCGCCGCTTTTACAGTGGCAATGGTGTCGTATTCGGCCACGCCTTTATAGCCCTGCTCTCGCGTGCGCCCATGAATGCTCAGCATCTGAATGCCCGCTGCTTGCGCTGCCAAGGCAATCGACAGCGCATTTTTATGGCTTTGGCACCAGCCTGTGCGCATTTTCAGCGTTACGGGTACGTTGTGCGCTTGCGCCGCTTTCACCACCGCGTCGATGATGTCCAGCGCCAGCGTCTCGTCTTGCATCAGTGCCGAACCGGCCCATTTGTTGCACACTTTTTTGGCTGGGCAGCCCATGTTGATGTCGATCACTTGGGCGCCATGGCCAATGTTGTAGTGCGCGGCCTCGGCCATCATGCGAGCATCGGTGCCCGCAATTTGCACGGCAATCGGATGGGTTTCACCATCGTGGTTAGCGCGGCGCGATGTTTTCAGGCTGTGCCACAGGTCTTTGCGCGACGTCACCATTTCACTCACCGCATAGCCCGCACCCAAAGACTTGCATAGCTGGCGAAATGGCCTGTCGGTCACCCCAGCCATAGGCGCTGCAAATACATTGTTAGGCAACACCAGGTGGCCAAGAGTGACAGGGGACAACATGCTAAAGGGTTAGAGAAATGGGGTAAGCACCGCAAACGCAAACTGCTTAAAAATGAGGCACGAGTATACTCCCTGTCATGCCAGATTGGACAAATCAATTGCTACAAATGCTTGCCTTGCCCCAGTACGGTTTAGTCACAGTATTCGTTGTCGCGTTTATCTCCGCTACACTGCTGCCGCTAGGTTCAGAGCCTGTGGTGTTTGGATTGGTTACGCTCAATCCAGGGCTATTTTGGCCGGCTATTTTGGTAGCCACAGCAGGCAACACCTTGGGCGGGGCCCTGGACTGGTGGATAGGCTACGGCGCGCACAGCGCCGTCAATAAATACCAAGGTAAAACCATCCACCTTAAAGCCCTGCGCTGGCTCGAACGCTTTGGGCCGAAGGCCTGCTTGCTGGCTTGGCTGCCGCTGGTAGGTGATCCTTTATGCGCAGTGGCTGGCTGGCTAAAGTTTCCGTTTTGGCCCTGCGTTTTGTACATGGCAATAGGTAAGTTTTTACGTTACCTCACCATGACAGCAGGCCTGCTGTGGGTCTTTCCAGGCGATTGGCAGCGCTTCTTTTAAAGCCATTACCCTGATTGCTCTGCGCTCACAGAGCAAACACCATGCCGCCTATGCGCGGCTGAAAAAATCACCCCCATAAAAAAGCCCAAAGATTTCCATCTTCGGGCTTTTTTGCGACCACCAAAAAGCTGTTAAGGCTTGTTGGCTGTCGGGAAGGGCCATGCGGCTTGCGGGTTCAGAGTCGTCTGAGCAGCAGGTGCAGCGGCAGCGGGTGCTTTCGCGGCTTTCGCAGCAGGCTTTTTGGCAGCTTTTTTGGCAGCAGGTTTCTTAGCCGCTGGCTTTTTAGCTGCTACTTTTTTTTTAGCAGCGGCTTTTTTCGCTGCGGGCTTCTTAGCCGCTGCTTTTTTCGCTGCTGGCTTTTTAGCCGCTACTTTTTTCGCTGCTGGCTTCTTAGCCGCTGCTTTTTTAGCCGCTACCGGCTTCTTTGCTGCAGCTTTTTTCGCTGCTGGCTTTTTAGCCGCAACTTTTTTCACTACAGCTTTTTTAACCGCAGCTTTTTTAGCTGGGGCTTTTTTTGCTGCAGCTTTCTTCGCTGGAGCCTTCTTTGCTACAGCTTTTTTCGCTGGAGCTTTTTTCGCTACGGCTTTTTTTGCCGGTGCTTTTTTCGCAGTTGCCATTTTCATTCTCCTAGATCTAGTTGATATTTCAACTTGGAATGCACTCTGCGCATGTTGGGCGCGCAAAGCGATTCAGCGCGTTGGACAGATGCCCAGCGCGCTGAATGGGGGAACAAATTCCCAAACCACGCTCTGCGGCGCGGTTTTGAAAATTTGGAATACTCGGTAGGACCATATTTTGAAAGGTGTTGGGCTTTGCGTTGGTGCTAATCCCAGGACAGGGCACCGCCAGATTGGTACTCAATCACGCGTGTCTCAAAAAAGTTACGCTCTTTTTTCAGGTCAATCATCTCGCTCATCCAAGGGAAAGGGTTTTCTTCCCCTGGAAAAAGTTCCTCTAAACCAATTTGGGTCGCGCGGCGGTTGGCAATGTAACGCAAATAGCCTTTGAACATCGACGCGTTAAGGCCCAACACACCGCGAGGCATCGTGTCTTCGGCGTAACGGTACTCAAGCTCTACCGCCTTCATAAACAAAGCATTGATCTCAGCCTTGAACTCGGCGGTCCACAAATGCGGATTTTCCAGCTTGAGCTGGTTAATCAGGTCAATACCGAAATTGCAGTGCATTGACTCGTCACGCAAAATGTACTGGTACTGCTCAGCAGCGCCCGTCATTTTATTTTGACGGCCCAAAGCCAAGATTTGTGTAAACCCAACGTAGAAGAACAAGCCTTCCATCAAGCAAGCAAACACAATCAAAGACTTGAGCAAAGTTTGGTCAGCCTCGTGGGTACCCGTCTTGAAGTTAGGGTCAGAAATTACAGAAATGAAAGGAATCAAAAACTGGTCTTTGTCTTTGATTGACTGCACTTCGTTGTAAGCGTTGAAGATTTCGCTTTCATCCAAGCCTAGCGACTCAGTGATGTACTGGTAAGCATGGGTGTGAATAGCCTCTTCAAACGCCTGGCGCAGTAAAAACTGGCGACATTCAGGTGCCGTGATGTGGCGGTAAGTACCCAGCACAATATTGTTGGCGGCCAGCGAATCTGCCGTAACGAAGAAACCAAGATTGCGTTTGATCAGGCGACGCTCATCGTCCGTCAAACCGTTGGGGTCTTTCCACAAAGCAATATCGCGGGTCATGTTGACCTCTTGCGGCATCCAGTGGTTGGCGCATGTAGCGAGGTATTTTTCCCAAGCCCATTTGTATTTAAACGGTACCAGCTGGTTTACATCGGTTTGGCCGTTGATGATGCGCTTGTCTGCTGCATTTACACGGTGGCCACCGTTGCCAGTGATTACGGGTGTTGTAGGCACTGCTACTGGCGTGTTGGCCGATGCACTGGTGGTTTTAGCCTGGGCAGGTACAGGTGCGCCATCGTCTAACAAGCGGCGCTGCTGTGTTGGTGCATCAGCCACGGGCAGCGTATCAAAGCCACTCATTGCAGAGTCGCTGAACATCACATCTTGCGAAATGGTTGGTACTTCTTCGTCCCAGGTCAACATATTAATTTCCTATACTTCAATTATGAGAGCAGACCTTGCTAAATGCAAAGCGTTTGCACTATCTAGTGCATTATTGTGTTGCTGTTTTGCATCGTACTGCGGCGAGTTTTTCATGCCAGCTATGTTTTTTAGAGCACGCTATGCACATAGAAAAATTCGCCGCCGTCATTTTTCCAGCATGGTTTACTGACAAGCTTCGCAGGTCGGATCATCCACGCCACAAAATTTAATATCGGTGGCCGGCGTCGAACTCATTTGCTCACGCGCCGCAGCAGCTGCCGCCTCTAGCGGACTGAGCGCGGAAGCGGTGCTTATTGAACCCGATGACACGGCGTTCATATTGCCCGCTTTCACCGTGGATTTTTCAGCATGCGTAGCACCTACTGTGCGCAAGTAATACGTAGTTTTGAGGCCACGTGTCCATGCCAGCTTGTAAGTGTCGTCTAGTTTTTTACCAGATGCCCCCGCCATGTAGATGTTGAGCGATTGGGCTTGGTCAATCCACTTTTGACGGCGCGCCGCCGCTTCAATTACCCATGTAGTGTCCACTTCAAATGCAGTGGCATACAAAGACTTGATGTCAGCAGGTACGCGGTCAATCGGGCGCAACGAACCATCGTAGTGCTTCAAATCCACCACCATCACGTCATCCCACAACCCTAAACGCTTAAGGTCACGTACCAAGTAGCCGTTAATGATGGTGAACTCGCCCGACAAGTTAGATTTAACCGAAAGGTTGCCAAAGCAAGGCTCAATGCAAGCGTCAACACCAATGATGTTAGAGATCGTCGCGGTCGGCGCAATGGCCACGCAGTTAGAGTTGCGCATGCCGTCTTGGGCAATTTTGTTGCGCAGGCTGTCCCAGTCTAGCTTGGCCGAACGGTCCACCTCTACATAACCACCACGCTCTTTGGCCAGCATGTCCAGGGTGTCCAGCGGTAGTATGCCGCGATCCCACAGCGAGCCTTTGTAGCTAGAGTACTGGCCACGTTCTTTGGCCAGCTCGGTGGATGCCCAGTAAGCGTAGTAGCAAATTGCTTCCATCGAAGTGTCTGCAAACTCTACCGCTTCTTGGCTGGCATAGGGCACGCGCAGCTCGTACAAGCTGTCTTGAAACCCCATCAAACCCAAACCCACTGGGCGGTGGCGCATGTTCGAGTCACGCGCTTTTTTGACCGCGTAGTAGTTAATGTCAATCACGTTGTCCAGCATGCGCATGGCCACGGTGATGGTCTTTTTCAACTTCTCATGGTTTAGCTTGCCATCTTTAAGGTGCTGCACCAGATTGACCGAGCCTAGGTTGCAGACTGCGGTTTCGGTGTCGCTGGTGTTCAGCGTAATCTCGGTACACAGGTTAGACGAATGCACCACGCCGATATGCTGCTGCGGTGAACGCACATTGCATGCATCTTTGAAAGTGATCCACGGGTGGCCGGTCTCAAACAGCATGGTCAACATCTTGCGCCACATATCGGCCGCTTGCACCTTGCGCGACGGCTTGATCTCGCCCGCCGCAGCTTTGGCTTCGTAGGCCACGTAAGCCCTCTCAAATTCAGCACCGAATTTATCGTGCAAATCTGGCACGTTGTTGGGTGAGAACAAAGTCCATTCGCCTTTTTCCATGACACGGCGCATAAACAGGTCTGGAATCCAGTTGGCCGTGTTCATGTCGTGCGTACGGCGGCGGTCATCGCCGGTGTTCTTGCGCAACTCCAAAAACTCTTCCATGTCCAGGTGCCAGGTCTCTAAGTAAGTGCACACAGCCCCTTTACGCTTGCCGCCCTGATTGACAGCCACTGCAGTGTCGTTTACCACCTTAAGGAAAGGCACCACACCTTGGGACTCGCCGTTGGTACCCTTAATGTGCGCGCCCAGTGCGCGCACGCGGGTCCAGTCGTTGCCTAAGCCGCCCGCAAATTTAGACAATAGGGCATTTTCTTTGATGGATTCGTAAATGCCGTCCAGATCGTCTGGCACGGTCGTTAAATAGCAGCTGGACAGCTGAGAGCGCAATGTGCCGCTGTTAAACAAAGTTGGCGTGCTGGACATAAAGTCAAACGACGACAACACCTCGTAAAACTCAATAGCGCGCGCTTCACGGTTAATTTCGTTGAGCGACAAGCCCATGGCCACGCGCATAAAGAAAGCTTGCGGCATTTCGATACGGGTTTTACGCACGTGCAAAAAGTAGCGGTCATACAGGGTTTGCAAACCGAGGTAATCAAACTGCAAATCGCGCTGCGGTTTCAAAGCCTCACCCAGTTTCTTCAGGTCAAACTGCAGCATGCGCTCGTCTAGCAGGTCGTTTTCCACGCCTTTTTTAATGAATTTTGGGAAGTACTCAGGGTATTTTTCGTCCATTTGCGCATGGATAACTTCTTCACCCAAGATTTCTTTGCGAATGGTGTGCATC
Source organism: Polaromonas sp. (assembly GCA_043778205.1). Lineage (GTDB taxonomy): Bacteria > Pseudomonadota > Gammaproteobacteria > Burkholderiales > Burkholderiaceae_C > JAAFIP01. The sequence goes on from JAYWGO010000090.1 coordinate 49,984, forward strand.
AACAAGCGCGAGGTCGCGTAGGTGTAGTCTGGGTCTTTTTCGATCAAAGTACGGGCAGCCAAAATAGACGCTTTGTACACCTCGTCTACAGGCACGCCGTCGTACAGGTTACGCAGCGTCTCGGCCATGATGGGCGCCGCATTGACATCCTTGCCTAAATTAGCGCAGCATGATTGAATCAAGTCGTGTAACTTGGCCAGGTCTAGGGGCACGCGCTTGCCACCATCTACCACGTGGATCACAGGGGCGGCGACGCTCGCGGGTTGTTTTGCACGCTCTTGGGTGCGGCGCTCGCGGTACAGCACATACGAGCGGGCGATCTCGTGGTGCTCGCTGCGCATCAGGCCAAGCTCTACTTGGTCTTGCACATCTTCAATATGGAAGGTGCCGCCGCTAGGGCGTGAGCGCATCAGGGCGCGCACCACACCTTGGGTTAGCCCGTCGACGGTTTCGCGCACGCTGGCAGAGGCTGCGCCTTGGGTGCCATGCACAGCCAAGAAAGCCTTCATCATGGCCACAGCAATTTTGCTCGGCTCAAAAGGCACCACTGCACCGTTGCGGCGAATAATTTGGTACTGCGCCAAAGTTTGGCTTGGGGTCGCACCCAGTGGCGAGGCCACATGGGCAAACCCGCGCGCACCAGAAGGAGCCGCAGAGGACGAAGAAGGAGAAATAGAGAGTGTTTGCATGTTTGCTCTAACTTTGCTTTGCTTTTTTAATACGAACGATTTTTAAAATACGACTTGGGGACACCTTAGAAGCGCTTAAATTAAGTGCCTTTTTCCCCTAGGAATGCCCTGTCAACTATCGCAGTTTGCCGCCAAGCACACACTATATATAGTGTTTGTCGTGTTGGCAATACACTATAGGTAGTGTATCGCGCTGTATTCAGATTTAATCTTGCAAGACGTAAAAAATCGCTTCCGGGCTGAAAAACACCCGGCATTTGAGGGGCATTAGGTGTATGCCGGGCGGGCATGCAAACCGGTATGCACGGCAAAGCCGCGTTTGACTTACGTCCCCGCTCAAAGACCTAATTGGCACGGGCCTTGGCGAGGGTTTTGCGCTCACAAAGCGCATGTTGCCTTGGGTTGCCTGGCAACACGATCGTATGTTGCCGCCAGCGCAGTTTATTTTTCGTCCGCAAGAAAGGGAAAGGCTTGAGGCTCCCACGCCACAGTGCGCGCCAGGCTGGCCCAGTCAAAACCTGGGCCGGGGTCTAGTTTGCGGCCCGGGGCAATATGCTCATGGCCCACGATCGCGGCCAGGCTATAGTTTTGGCGCAGCGCACAACACAGCTGCGCAAGGGCTGCGTACTGCACGGGTTCAAAACGGTCTCCCTCAAGGCCCTCTAGCTCGACACCTACTGAGAAATCATTGCAATTGCTACGGCCTTGGAAACTAGAAGCCCCTGCGTGCCAAGCACGCTCGTCACAGCTGACAAACTGCCACAACCTAGCCAAGCGGTCAATATAGAAATGCGATGAGACTTGTGCCCCACGAATCGACTGGAAGTAAGGGTGCGCGTCCCAATCAAGCTGGTTGGTAAATAAAGCCTGTACTTGCTGGCCGCCGTACTGGCCCGGGGGCAGACTAATGGAATGCACCACCAGCAAATCAACCACTACAGGGCTTGGCCGTGGGCCGTAGTTAGGTGAATCTAGCCGCCGCGCTGGAAGGTACCAGCCCGCCTGCCAATCTGCAGTGCCAGCGCTTGGGCAAGCTAATGCGGGTTGGTGCATGCTTGGGTGGCAGGTGCTAGGCCTGCTCTACGTCCTGTTGTGAGCCCTGCTGGGCTGTAATTTGCGCGTCAATCCCCAAGCGCACCATGCGGTAGCGGATTTGGCGCAAGCTGATACCCAAGCGGGCTGCTGCTGCTGTGCGGTTGAAGCCGCATTCTGTGAGGGCCTGCAGCAAGATGGCTTTTTCCTGGATGTCCAGATGCGACTGCAAGTCGCTGGGCACGCCGGCCGGCAATGGGGCCATTGCAGGTGTGTCAATAGGCACCGCGCCAAGCTCTGGCGGCGCTGACTCTGGGCAGCCAAATTGCATGTCATGGTCTTCAAGCTCAAGCTCGTCCCCGTCGGACAGTGCCAAAGCGCGGTGCAAAATATTTTCTAACTCACGCACATTGCCCAACAGGTCATTGCGCTGCAAGGCGGCCAGCATGGTGCCAGAGACAGTCCGTGTTGCCAGCCCAGCATCGGCTGCAATACGCGCCAGCAGCGCCTGCGCCAGCAAGGGGATGTCACTGCGCCGTTCGCGCAGAGCGGGCAGCGCAATTTCAATCACATTAAGGCGGTAGTACAGGTCTTGCCGAAACAGCCCTTTGGCCACCTGGGCGGCCAAATCGTGGTGGGTGGCGCTCACAATGCGGGTATCAACAGCTTCTTCTTGTGTGCCGCCCAAAGCCCGCACGCTGCGCTCCTGGATAGCGCGCAGCAGCTTGGCCTGCATGGCCAAGGGCAGGTCGCCAATTTCATCTAAAAATAAAGTGCCCCCATTGGCCGCCTGAAAGTAGCCCTCGCGGTCTTGCGTAGCGCCGGTGTAGGCCCCTTTGCGGGCACCAAAAAACTCGGCTTCTAGCAATTGCTCTGGAATTGCGCCACAGTTAACCGCCACAAAGGGCCCGCTGGCGCGGTGGCTGCAGGCATGCACGGCCTTGGCTACCAGCTCTTTGCCGGTACCAGACTCGCCGCGCACCAGCACGGGTGCCATGCTGCGCGCCACTTTTTGCACACGGTCACGTACCGCTTGCATGCTGGCGCTGTTGCCCACCATGCGCAGCAAAGCGGCGGGCTCTGATGCGAAGGCAACTGTGGACGCTGGCGCTAGCACCGCTAATGACTTGGCCTTGGCAGATGCGGGCACTGGCAGGGCGGGAGCTGCTAGCACCTTCTTAGGCGCTGTCATGATGGCCTCAAGCGAATCGGGGTCAGGCTCTGACGCATCTAAAGAGACCAAAGACTGCGCGCTGGGTTGCTGCAAAGTAGGCGCTTGGCTTAGCTGGGTAGACCGCACCGCTTGCGCCAGCACGCTGCGAAATTGCTTAAGATCGACCGGCTTGGTAAGGTAATCAAAGGCCCCAGCTTTTAAGGCTTCTACTGCATTTTCTGCAGAGCCATAGGCAGTAATGACCACGCAGCGCTCGCTGCGTTGCGCTTGGGTAATGTAGCGCAGGACATCCAGACCCAAGCCGTCTTGCAGGCGCATATCGGAGATGACGGCATCAAAGCGCTCGCGTTTAAGTGCCGCAATGGCTTGCTCTACCCCCTCAGCGCAGTGCACTACATAGCCCTCACGCACCAAGCTCACCTCGTACAAAGTGCGCAAATCCGGTTCGTCGTCAATAACGAGTACTTTAGGGTGGTCAAGTTCAGCAGGCATAGTTTTGATTTTAGAGGCAATATGCCATTAGCACACAGCGCACTTGCAAGCTATTCGTACAAGGTGGCCAAAGCAAAATGCACAAAAAATTCATTGCCAAGGCCACCCAAGCTGCCCGGCACCACAGCCGTGTCCGCAGGTTCTGGCAACACAGGCTCTGCGCGCCGGTAGCCAATCGAAGCCCCATGGCGCGCGCACAGCTCACGGCAAATGTACAAACCCAAACCGCTAGAGCGGCTTTCTGAGCTAAAGAATGGCTCGAACAGATGCCTCTGAACCCCTTGCTCCAGCGGAGCGGCGTCGCTCCACACCGCTAAACGCAAAGCCAAGGGCGCAAAGCCCTCGCCTGCTTGCGGCGACTGGGTCAGCTGCGCAGCCACTTGAATAGAGCCTGGCTGCTGGCTGGCATAGCGCAGCGCATTGTCCAGCAAATTCACCAGCACGCGGCGCAAATGGTCTTCTTCAAATACGATGGTGGTGTCGCCTGTTAAAGCCGCCACACCCAGGCGCTGCGCGCAGCCGTTTTGTGCACTCCAGTCGGCACAGATGCTGCGGACAGTTGCTTCGGCGTGCGCCACATGGCACATGTCTGTTGCGCCGTGCTGCGCGCGCGACACGTCCAGCACGTCATCCACTATGCGGGCCAGGCGCTTGGCATTGTGCTGCACCATGTCGGTCAACTTGATTTGGCCTGGCTGCAGCAGTTCTTCGGCCAACAGGGCATTGGCCTGGGAGATAGCCGCCAGCGGATTGCGAATTTCGTGCGCCACAGCCGCCGACATACGGCCCATGGCAGCGAGCTTTTCAGTGCGCAAGCGCGCTTCCATCTCGCGCAGATCTTCTAAAAATACCACGCACAAAGTATCAGCCTCTTGCGCAGGCTGGGTGCTGGCAACCAACTGGGTGCGCACCATCAGCTTGCGCGTAGTGCCAGCCGTGTCGGTAATTGCCACCTCGGCTTGCTGCTCCTGGCGCTGGGCCAGCGTGCTGCTGGCCAAGTCAACCAGCGGCTGCCAGTTGGCCTGCGAGGCCAGCACAAACGGCGTGTGCGGCAGCAAGCCCACGTAGGCTGCACTGCCTGCAATGCTACTGGCCATTCGTGGCCCTAGCATGTTACGGGCGGCAGGGTTAGTGGTGCGCACTATGCCGCTCGCGTCAACCACCAGCACGCCGTCGCTCAAGGTGTCGATGACCAGCTGGTTCACCTGGGTTTGAACGCGCACCGCCATGGCGCTGGTGTGGGCTAGGTGCTCTTGGCGGGCTAAGCGCAGGGCCAACTGGTTGGCCAAGTAAGCCACCACAAACAAGCCCAAGCCTGTCAATGCCGCTTGCAAAAATCGACCCGTAGCATCAACCCCCATAGTGTTCGACAGCCACCAGGCATCGGCCAGCAAAGCCAGCGTAACTGTAGCCGCGGTGCCCAGAGCCAACAATAGCGTCCCCAGCACGGCGGCCAGTAGCACCGGCAAAGCAAACAAGGGGGTAAAGTTAAGCGCGCCAACTTGGTAGTGCAAGAGCGCAGAAAACACCAGCACATCTGCACCCACGGTCACCAGCCATTGCGGGTCAAAGCGGGATGCTGCGCGCGCAGGTTTGCCTACAAAACGCACCCAACAGGTTAGGGCCAGGTAGGCCGAGCACACAATCAGCTCGCGTCCCATGGGTGTTTGGCCCACGGTGTTTAAAAAGCCCACCAGCGCCAGCAGCACCACCGCCACCAAAATACGCGCCGTCATAAAGCCGCGCCACAGCCGGGGCAGGCCTTCGTCCATACCCAAAGACCACGCGTCTGTGTTGGCAGCGTCTGTGTGTGAGGGAAGGCGCATTAGCCTTCCCGCTCCGTGCGGTGCTGGGCGCTGCAGTAGTGGCCTTGGCGGCCTGCCAAGGCATCGGCAGCGGGCAGGTGCACACGGCACAGCGCGCACTGCAGCATCGGCAGCACGGCAGCTTGCGGTGCAGGTGCGCGAGGCACCTCGGGCGCGCTGGGCGGTGGACTGCGCCGGTTTTTACGCCATATCCAAAAAGCCACCGCTATAACGGCAAATACAGTGAGGTATTTCATAACTGAGGCTCAAGCAATTGACGGTTTATTTACGGAGCGCGCTGCAAAATCATCTCTAGCACAAAGCGCGAGCCTACATACGCCAGCAGCAGCAGCCCCGCCCCGGCGTACAGCACCCGCACGGCACGCTTGCCGCGCCAGCCCCACTGCCAGCGGCCCCACAGCAGCAGCGCAAAGCTAAGCCATGACAGCACTGAAAAAATGGTTTTGTGGTTCCACTTCCAGGCCGCACCTTGGCCGTACAGCGGCTCGCTGAACAGCCAGCCCACCAGCAAAGTACCGCTGAGCAATACAAAACCTGCCACCACAAAAGCAAACATCAACCGCTCCAGCGTCATCAGCGGCAAGCCCACCTGGCTGGCCACATCCGCAGACCCTGCCGCGCCCAGGCGCATGTGCGCCTCAGCGCGGGTCATCAACCAAGCATGCACCACGGCGGCAGCAAACAAACCATACGACGCAATGCCCAGCGCCCAGTGCAGCGGCAGCCACAGCGAGTCCCGCGCAGCCAACAAGGAGCCTGGAAACAGCAAACCCAGCAGCACCGCCGCACCACCCAAAGCTGCCAGTGCGGTGCGCGACTGCAACTGGGGGTACAACCGGCTTTCCAATGCGTACACTGTCAACACCAGCCAAGCCGTCATGGACACCGCCGGGCCAAAGCCAAAACGTGCCCCATCGGAGCGCCAGCCCAGCAAACCCAGCGCCAGCAGCGCCCCATGCAGCAGCCATGCGGCCAGCAGCGCCCAGCGCACTGCAGGGCGGCCCAAAGTGCGTACCGCTACAGGCACGGCATAGGCGGCTACAGCCAAAATGCCCAAAAGCCAAATCCACGGTGACGCAGCAGATAAAATCATGCTTTAAGTGTACCCCTACCTAAGCCATGGCCTCAGCCCTTACCGACAAACTCTCACGCCTCGTTAAAACCCTTAGCGGTCAGGCGCGTATCACCGAATCGAACGTGCAAGACATGCTGCGCGAGGTGCGCATGGCGCTCTTGGAGGCTGACGTAGCCCTGCCTGTGGTGCGCGACTTTATTGCCCGCGTAAAAGACAAAGCCCTAGGCCAAGAAGTGGTGGGCTCGCTCAAACCCGGCCAAGCGCTGGTGGCTGTCGTGCAAAAAGAACTCACCGCCACCATGGGCGACCTGACATCGCCCGACGGCATGCACCGCTACGTGGCCGACATCAACCTGGCCGCCCAGCCACCCGCCGTCATTTTGATGGCTGGCCTGCAAGGTGCTGGTAAAACCACCACCACGGCCAAACTGGCCAAGCACCTGATTACTAAGCGCAAAAAGAAAGTACTTACCGTATCGGGCGACGTGTACCGCCCAGCGGCTATCGAGCAGCTCAAAACCGTCACGGCGCAGGCCGGCGCTGAGTGGTTTCCTAGCTCACCCGACCAAAAGCCCGTCGATATTGCGCTAGCCGCTTTGGACTACGCCCGCAAACACTACTTTGATGTGTTGCTGGTCGATACCGCAGGCCGCTTGGCGATAGACGAAGCGCTGATGCTGGAGATCAAACAGCTGCATGCAGCGGTCAAGCCGGTTGAAACCCTGTTTGTGGTAGATGCCATGCAGGGGCAGGACGCGATCAACACGGCCAAAGCGTTCAAAGACGCGCTGCCACTGACCGGCATTATCCTGACCAAAACCGACGGCGATTCACGTGGCGGTGCGGCATTGTCGGTCAAGCAAATTACCGGCGTACCGATCAAATTTGCCGGTACTAGCGAGAAAATTGACGGCCTGGAGGTGTTTGACGCGGAGCGTTTTGCCAGCCGTATTTTGGGCATGGGCGACATTTTGGCACTGGTAGAGCAAGTGACTGCCGGTGTAGACATGCAGGCCGCGCAAAAAATGGCCGCCAAGATCAAAAGCGGTGCGGGCTTTGATTTAGAAGACTTTTTGGGCCAGCTGCAGCAAATGAAGCAAATGGGCGGCCTGTCCAGCATGCTAGACAAACTGCCCACGCAAATGGCCGCCAAAACCACCGAGGCCGACATGGTGCGCGCCGAAAAAGACATTCGCCGCAAGGAAGGCATCATCCAAAGCATGACCCCCAAAGAGCGCCGCCACCCTGATCTGATCAAAGCCACCCGCAAGCGCCGCATTGCAGCGGGTGCGGGCGTTCAGGTGCAGGACGTGAACCGCATGCTCAAAGAGTTTGAGCAAATGCAGGGCATGATGAAAAAAATGAAGGGCGGCGGCATGGTAAAGATGATGAAGCAAATGGGTGCCATGAAGGGCCTGCCAGGCATGGGCGGGGGCGGGATGCCCAAAATGCCGTTTTAGCTAAACCGTCTGGTTGAGCGGTTTAATTTAGCTTTTTTTAGCCAATGCGCTGGCTAAAAATACGCATCCCACCCAGTTTTGGCAATCAGCGCCGCGACCACGGCAATAAAAACTTTGCGCACAAAGCCTGCGCCGTGGGCAAACGCCATGCGGGTGCCCAGCAAGCTGCCTGCCACATTGGCAACGGCCATAGGCACAGCGTAGTGCCACCAGACGTGGCCCCCCAGCGACAGCAGGGCCAGCGCAGCGATGTTGGTGGACAGATTGAGCACTTTAGCGTGGGCACTGGCGCGCAAAAAGTCATACCCCAGCCAGCGCACCATGGCAAAAACCATGAAGCTGCCGGTGCCGGGGCCAAAAAAACCGTCGTACAAACCCAGCACTGCGCCTATGGCGGCCAGCACAACCACCTCGCGGCGGCCACTGAAGCGGGGCGCATGCTGGGTGCCCAGGTTTTTTTTAACCAGCGTGTAAATTAACACCAAGAGCAGCACCAGCGGCAGCAGTTTGCGCAGCAGGCTGGGCGAGACAGCCGTCAGCAGCCACACGCCTGCCAGCGCACCCAGGCCGGCGGCCAGCGCTGCGGGCAGCACACGGGGCCATTGCAGCGCAACTTTGCGTGAAAACTGCCACGCCGCCATCATCGTGCCCCAGGTGGCGGCGCCCTTGTTGGTGCCAAACAAAGTGGCTGGTGCAGCGTTGGGAAAGGTGGCAAACAAGGCAGGCACCAAGACCAAGCCACCACCGCCCACAATCGCATCAATAAACCCTGCTAGCAGCGAAGCGCTGCACACAATAAAGAAATCCATACCTTGTATTTTACAGGCCAAGTGCCGGCAAATAGGTGGGGCCTGCCACAGCACGTACTATACAAATAATAGCTGCTTGTGCAGCATTTCCTTGGGCTATCGGCCTAAAAGGTATGTATTTTTGAATGCCAGCAGTGCGCTTTGGTACTGCACACTGCCTGCCTTTTGCAGGTCGCTGTGGGCAGCGCCGTCGATGGCGTGCCACTGCTTGGGTGCACGGGCGGCGGCGAAGAGTTTCTCACCCAGGCGAATGGGCACTGTGGTGTCTAGTCTGCCGTGCAGCATCAGCAAGGGGGCCTGCACTTGGCTAATTTTGTCGATAGAGGCAAAGCGTTCGTTGTTAAGCACTTTGGCCAAACCACCCAGCCAACTGGCTTCTTTGGCAATGTCAGGAAAGCTGGTAAAGGCCGATTCTAAAATGACAGCAGCATAGTCTGCCGGAGCCTGCAAGCGGCTGGCGATGTCCACTGCAACGCCGCTGCCCATCGAATGGCCGTACAACACGCGGTGGCTTGCGCGCGGCTCGCGCAGGCGCAGCTGGGCGAAGGCGAGGTTGGCATCTTGCAGGATGGTAAGTTCTGACGGCACGATGCTGGTGCTGCGGCCCCAGCCCCGGTAGTCCACCGCCAAAATACTAAAGCCTGCTTCGCGCAGCGCGTCAATTTTAGGCAAGTTTTGGTACAGGTTGCGAAAAGTGCCGTGGTAGTACAGCAGGGTAGGCGCTACAGGGTTGGCGTGGGGCAGCCACCACATTTCAATCTGCTGGGGGGTGGCCGTGCCAGGGGCGCTGGGGGTGTTAGCGGGTGCATTAACCGGGGCGGCAAAGGCTGCGGGTACGTCAACAAAAAAGCGCTCGTCGCCCGCGCGCAAGCCCGCAAAGTCGGCGGGCACGCCGGGCGAAGGGCGGTAGATGATGTTGCGTTGCTTGGTGTCTAGCCACACGCAGCCGGAGGCAGCCAGCAGGGCGGTGGCCAGCAGCAAGTAGGCCAGTCTGCGCAGGCCCGTGGCCCAGCGTGTGGCGGCATTGCCACGGTCAGCCATTACACTGTAGAGCCAACGCAAGCCACAACAGGCAGCATATTTTATGAAACCCATTACCCGCATATTTTTTATTACCGTCATGGCGTTATTGTCCAGCATAGCGGCAGCCCAGACTACTGCGCCGGGCAATACCCCGATAGACGCTGCCAGCGCTGTAGAACCCAGTGTGTCACCGGTTAAGCCGCAGGTGGACACTGCCAACCAAGCGGCCACCAGCGCCACTGCAGCCGGCCCTAAATTGCAGCTGCTAATGAGCCCCTACACCTACCATTTAAACCCTAAGCCTACCCACCGAAGCGTGGTTGTGCTGGGGCTAGAGCGCGAGCATGCCAACGGCAAGGTGGACGGGGTTGCGGTGTTTCGCAATTCATTTGGCCAGCCCAGTATTTACGTGTACCCCTGGGGCGGCGTGTACAAATCACTGCTGGGCGTAGACAACTTGCACTTCAAATGGTCTGGCGGCTTGATTTATGGCTACCGAGGCGAATTTAAAAACGAAGTGGCCAACGTGGCAGGCTTTGCACCGGTGGTCATATTTGGCTTGGCCTACCAGTTCAGGCCGGGCTGGACCGCACAGGTCAACATGCTGGGCAGGGCAGCGGTGCAGTTTCAGCTGAATGCGCCGTTGGACTGAGCTTTCGCGAGTTTCAGATGCTTTGTAGGCTTTGACAAGATGCAGCCCGCGAAGTAGCGATTGCTTACAAGTCAAATAAATTGCACCTAAATTAATAGCTGCCCATGCAGCATTTCCTTGGGCCAGAAGCTTAAAACGTTTGAAAAATACTGGCCCTAAGTAATGGAAATCCCGCTGTTCGCGTTGCCAGCGCGTGGTTTTAATATGACAGTCATATTTCAACGTTATTCTGTATTTTTTAGTTACTTATCGGAGCTTTTCCCATGAAATTGCGTTTAACCGCTTTAGCCCTTGCCGCTGCAGCAACTGCACCGGCCTACGCCCAAACCGAAATCCAGTGGTGGCACTCTATGACGGCGGTGAACAACGAGGTGGTCAACGATCTGGCCAACAATTTCAATGCTTCGCAAAAAGCCTACAAAATCATCCCTACCTTCAAGGGTACTTACTCCGAGTCGTTCACCGCAGCGGTAGCGGCTTTTCGCGCGGGCAACGCACCGCACGTGCTGCAAGTGTTTGAAGTAGGCACCGCCACCATGATGTCTAACAAAGGCGTCACCGTGCCGGTAGGCAAAGTGATGAAAGACGCTGGCGAAAAGTTTGACCCCAAAACCTTTGTCTCTGCAGTGGCCGGCTACTACACCTCACCCAGCGGCGAGATGCTGAGTTTCCCGTTCAACAGCTCGACCACGGTGTTCTAGATCAACAAAGATGCCTTCAAGGCAGCCGGCATCGACACTGCCAAGCCGCCCAGCACCTGGCCAGAGGTAGCTTTAGCGGCTGCCAAGCTCAAAGCCAGCGGCCACAAATGCCCGTTCACCACCTCGTGGCAGGGCTGGACCCAGCTAGAGAGCTTCTCGGCCTGGCACAACACTGAATTTGCCACCAAAGGCAACGGCATGCAGGGCATGGATGCGCGCATGAAGGTGAACTCTCCGCTGCACATTCGCCATATTGACAACCTGGCCAACATGGCCCAGCAAGGCTTGTTTGTGTACAAAGGCCGCGGCAACGTGCCAGAGGCCAGCTTTATCTCAGGCGAATGCGCCATGATGCCTACCTCCACCGGCTTTTATGGCAACGTGGCCAAAAACGCCAAGTTCAATTGGGCGCTGAACCCTCTGCCCTACTACCCCGATGTACCCGGCGCGCCGCAAAACACAGTGATTGGCGGTGCCAGTTTGTGGGTCATGTCAGGCAAAAAAGCGGACGAGTACAAAGGCATTGCGCAGTTTTTTAGCTATTTGTCTAAGCCCGACATACAAGCTGCACTGCACCAGCGCACGGGTTACTTGCCCATTACCACCGCCGCATTCAAGCTGACGGAAGACTCCGGTTTTTACCAAAAGAACCCCGGTACCGATGTGGGTGTCAACCAAATGATCCGCAAAACCACCGAAAAGTCACGTGGCATTCGCCTGGGCAACTACGTGCAGATTCGCACCATTGAGGACGAAGAACTCGAGCAAGTATGGGCTGGCAAGAAGACTGGCAAAGAAGCGCTGGACTCTATCGTGTCGCGTGGCAACGATTTGCTTGAGCGTTTTGAAAAAGCCAATAAATAAGAAGTAGGCTTGCACCAGCTCTGCTGTAAGCCTGCCGCCCCTGTCAGCCACCAGCCACTGGACTAAACTGCCCCTATGGACAAACGTGTAGTTTTTAAATCGCCGTGGCTGCCTTGGGTGCTGATTGCCCCCCAGGTGGCGGTAATCACCATTTTCTTCTTCTGGCCCGCAGCGCAGGCATTGCTGCAATCGGTGCAGCAGTCCAATGCTTTTGGTACCTCGGTAGAGTATGTGGGGCTAGAGAACTTTCGCAATTTGTGGAACGACCCTACCTACCTGGCTTCGTTTTTTACCACCGCCGTGTTTTCTACTTTGGTGGCGGTGCTGGGCATCAGCATTTCGCTGCTGCTGGCAGTGTTTGCCGACCGCATTGTCAAAGGTGCCTTGGTCTATAAAACCTTGCTCATCTGGCCCTACGCTGTGGCCCCTGCGGTAGCGGGTGTGTTGTGGCTTTTCATGTTCGCGCCCAGCGTAGGGGTCGTGTCGTTTTGGCTGCGCAGCATCGGCGTTGACTGGAACCACCTGCTTAACGGTGGCCAGGCCATGACGCTGGTGGTAATGGCAGCGGTGTGGAAGCAAATCTCGTATAACTTTTTGTTTTTTCTGGCCGGTTTGCAGAGCATTCCTAAATCGCTCATTGAAGCCGCCGCCATTGACGGTGCGCGGCCTTGGCGGCGGTTTTGGACGATTGTCTTCCCCCTGCTCTCGCCCACCACATTTTTCTTGCTGGTGATCAACATTGTTTACGCATTTTTCGACACCTTCGGCATCATCGATGCAGCCACTGAGGGCGGGCCGGGCAAAGACACCTCCATCCTCGTCTACAAGGTGTACTACGACGGCTTCAAAGCCATGGACCTGGGCGGCTCGGCTTCGCAGTCGGTGATATTGATGGTGATTGTGGTGGTGCTTACGGTAGTGCAGTTTCGCTTTGTCGAAAAGAAAGTGAACTACTGATGCCCCCACGCTTGTCACTGCGTGTACTACGCTGCCCCCCGAGGGGGCGCAGCCTTGCTTGGGGCGGCCCTGCGCGGCGGCTCTGCGGTGGAGCGCAATATGGTTGAACGCCGCCCCTGGCTCACTGTTCTGTCGCACGCCGTGTTGATCATTGGTGTGCTGATTGTTGCTTTCCCGCTGTACCTCACGTTTGTAGCGTCCACCCACACGGTAGACACGATCATCAAAGCGCCCATGTCGCTGTGGCCGGGTTCGCACATGGTAGAGAATTACACGGCTGCATGGAACGGCACAGGCGGCGGCAATGGCTCCAAGGCACCTGTGGGCCAAATGATGGTGGTCAGCGCCATCACCGCATTGGTCATTGCACTGGGCAAAATTGCCATCTCGCTGCTGTCGGCGTTTGCCATCGTGTACTTTCGCTTTCCGTTTCGCATGTTTTTCTTTTGGGCGATCTTTGTGACTTTGATGCTGCCGGTCGAGGTGCGCATATTGCCTACCTACAAAGTGGTGGCTGACTTAGGCCTGCTCAACAGCTACGCAGGCCTCACCGTGCCGCTGATCGCATCGGCCACCGCCACCTTCTTATTTCGCCAGTTCTTTTTAACCGTGCCTGAGGAGCTGACCGAAGCCGCGCGCATGGACGGTGCAGGGCCGATGCGGTTTTTTATCGACATACTGGTGCCGCTGTCTAAAACATCTATGGCCGCGCTGTTTGTGATTCAGTTTATCTACGGCTGGAACCAGTACCTGTGGCCCCTCTTGATTACCACCAACGAGAATATGTACCCGGTAGTCATAGGCATCAAACGCATGATCTCGGGCGGCGACGCGCAAACCGAATGGAACGTGGTGATGGCCACTGCTTTGCTGGCGATGATTCCGCCGGCGCTGGTGGTGATGCTGATGCAGAAATGGTTTGTTAAGGGGCTTGTGGACACTGAGAAGTGAGTTAACCCACTGCTCTTAATACAGACATCCGAACATCCGGACGCAGAGGACGCAAAAGACGCAAAAGGAAGACAAAAAAGAGAAATAAGAATTTAAAAATCAATCCAAAATTAATCAATCAGCACAATGTATTTTTGGTTTTATTTTGGTATTTTCTTTTTTGCGTCTTCTGCGTAACCTCTGCGTCCTCTGCGTCCGGAAGTTTGGTATTTCGCAAGTCAGGCAATTTGGAAGTCCGAATTCATAGTTTTAGATCGGTACATATGGCAGCCATCACACTTACCAACATCATCAAACGCTACGGCAAAGGCCCTAAGGCTAACCAAGTAATCCACGGAGTAAACGCTGAGTTTAAGGATGGTGAATTCATCGTCATAGTGGGCCCCTCAGGCTGCGGCAAATCTACGCTGCTGCGCATGATTGCGGGCCTGGAAGAAATTACCGAGGGTACGGTCAGCATTGGCGGCAAAGTGGTGAACGACCTTGAACCGTCTGACCGCGACATTGCCATGGTGTTTCAAAACTACGCGCTGTACCCACACATGAGCGTGTTCGACAACATGGCTTACGGCCTGAAAATCAAAAAAGTCCCGGTAGAAGAAATCAAGCAGCGTGTGGGTATTGCCGCAGGCATTTTGGAGTTGGGCAAGTTTTTAGACCGCAAGCCGCGCGAGCTTTCAGGCGGGCAGCGACAGCGCGTGGCGATGGGCCGCGCCATCGTGCGCCAGCCGCAGATATTTTTGTTTGACGAGCCGCTAAGCAACCTGGACGCCAAGCTGCGCGTGCAAACCCGGCTTGAGATTCAAAAACTGCACCGCGAGCTGGGCATCACCTCGCTGTTCGTCACGCATGACCAGGTCGAAGCCATGACGTTGGCCCAGCGCATGATGGTCATGAACGCTGGCCGCATGGAGCAGTTTGGCACGCCAGAAGAGGTCTACCACCGCCCTGCCACCACGTTTGTGGCCAGCTTTATCGGCTCGCCACCGATGAATCTTTTAAAACACGCAGAAGGCGTAAAAACAGGACATATTCTGGGTATTCGGCCTGAACATTTGGACGTAGGCACAGGCGGCTGGCAAGCCAAGATTGAGTCCATCGAAATGCTGGGCGCTGAACGCCTGCTGTACTGCCGCTTGGGTGACGAGCAACTGGTGGTGCGAACGGACGAGGCTGTAGCCGCGCCCGCATTGGGTCAAACCATCGGCTTGACGCCGCGTGCGGACCGGGTGCATCACTTTGATACTGCTACGGGCTTGCGAGTCACCGCCTAGTTCATAATTTGCGGATGAACTTTCGCAACATTCGCCAAACTTTTGTCGCCCTTTCAATCGCAGCGCTGCTTTCGGCTTGCGGCTTTGCCGACGGCAAGTTGACGCTCGATTTCTCAGCCAAACAGATTGAAGACGCGATTGCGCCCAAGTTTCCGGCTGAAAACTGCCCGCTTCCGGTGACCTGCATCAAGCTGCAAAATCCGAAAATCACGCTGGCCGATGCGTCAGATCGCATCACGCTAAGCTTTGACACGGCCGTGAGCTTGCTGGGCCAACCGACAACGGGCACGGCGGTGGTGTCGGCCAAGCCGCGCTACCAGGCCGCTACAGGCGAGATTTTTCTGGACGATTCACGGATTGAAAATTTAATTTTCAAAAGCGTGCCGCCGAACATCACAGACTTGATCACGCAGTACGGCTCGCTTCTGGCCAAGCAAAGCCTGGAGCGCACGCCGATTTACAGTTTTAAAACCGCGCAAGCTGACAAGATAGCCCGAATGGGCATCGCCGATGTACGGGTCATTGACGGCAAGTTGCGCGTGGCGCTTGACCCCACGCTGCGGCAAGCCACAAAGGGCACACCATGAGCACTGATTGGCCTTACCCACGCTGGGTAGCCCACCGGGGCGCAGGAAAACTGGCGCCTGAAAACACGCTGGCCGCCTTCAAACTTGGCGCCAGTCACGGCTACCGCATGTTTGAATGCGACGTGAAACTGAGTAGCGACGGTGTACCTTTTCTATTGCACGACGACACGCTGGAGCGCACCACCAACTGCGCAGGCGTTGCTGGCCACCAGACTTGGCAAGCCTTGCAGCAGCTGGACGCAGGTAGCTGGCACAGCGCGGCTCACAAAGGCGAACCAATACCCAGCCTGGACACCATTGCCGCCTATTGCATCAGCAACAAGTTTGACCTGAACATTGAAATCAAACCCACCACCGGCACTGACCAACAAACCGGCGAAGTAGTAGCGCAGCACGCCGCGCGTCTCTGGCAAAACGAATTGCGTAAGCCACTGCTCACGTCCTTCAAACCCGATGCGCTGCAAGCCGCGCTAGACGCCGCCCCCGAGCTGCCGCGCGGGCTACTGCTGCACGAGCTGTGGACCGGCTGGCTGGAGACCGCGCTCATGCTGGGCTGCAAGGCCATCATCTGCAACTACAAGCTGTGGGACACCTCAAGCGTCACGCAAGCCAAAAGCGCTGGTTTTAAGTTGCTCAGCTATACCGTCAATGACGACACAGAGGTTAAACGCCTTCTGGATTTGGGCGTAGAAGGCATCATCACTGACCGCGTGGATTTATTCAAACCCTAGCAACTTCGACGACATCCTTTAACGGGCTGCTCAAACGCCAAAGCGCAAAGCCACTGCAAAGCCACTGCCCGAAGTACATCGCACTGCCCAGGCCGTGTAGCAGCTTTAAATTACCACCATCGGCCCGAGCGCTGACAATTCGAGGCGACAAGCCAAACTCCACCAGCACCGCCAGTAGCAAGCCAGTTACTATAAACTTAATAGCTGCTTGCCCACGTTTATCTTGGGCTACAGCTTCTTTTTGGTTATAAATAAGCAATAAAAACATGGCGCAACCAATGCTGAG
>JAYWGO010000091.1:0-66454 GCA_043778205.1 Polaromonas sp.
TGGCCTTGATGAAAATCTGGAAAAAGGCGCGTCGTACTACCAAACGGGCAAATACTTAGGCTACCTGCGCGTGATTTTGGAAGATTTTGCAGCAAGGCCACACTCAATCGACGCAAACGTACAAAAGCTGGGAAAGCAATCTTCAAAGACCTTAGAAAAAGCCCGAAAACCAAGAGCAAAATAGCCCTCTGACCCAAGGAAATACTGCACAAGCAGCTATTATTTCAATAGTAACGCCACAGCCGCCAACCTACTTAATCCACAACCGCAGCGCATCCCAAGTGCGCCCAAACCAGCCCGCCTCCAGCACCGGCTCTAGCGCCACCAAAGGCAGCTGGGTAAATACCTGGCCCGCAATGCTGACTTTTAAGCTGCCGATGCTTTGGCCCTTGGCCACAGGGGCCACCAGCGGGTCGGGCCGCTCTACCTGGGTGGTCATTTTGCTGGCGCTGCCTGCAGGCACTGCCACTACCATGGCAGCCGTGCTGCCCAGCTTAACCAGGGAGGCTTGGCCCTTCCACACCTTGGGGGTGGCCACCGCCTGGCCTGCATCAAACAGCTTGACCGCTTCAAACGCGGTGTAGCCCCAGTTAAGCAGTTTTTGGCTCTCGTTGGCACGGGCGTTTTCGTTGGCTGTGCCCAGCACAATGCTCAGCAAGCGGCGCTGGCCTACATTGGCCACATCGCGCTTGGCGGTGGCGATCAGGCAATAGCCAGCGGCCTCGGTGTGGCCGGTTTTCAGGCCGTCCACGGTCGGGTCGCGAAACAGCAGCAGGTTGCGGTTGGTATCGTTGGCCACTGGCGAGCCTTCCAGGCGGTATTTTTTAATCGCGTAGTACGGCGTGTACTCAGGAAACTCGCGCAGCATGCGGCTGGCCAAAATACCCAGGTCGCGTGCGCTGGTGGTATGGCCCGCCTCGGTCAGGCCTTCGGGGTTTTTGTAGCTGGTGTTTTGCATGCCCATGGCTTTGGCTTGCGTGTTCATCAGCTGCACAAAACGCTCTACACTGCCCGCCACGCCCTCGGCCAAGGCTACCGTGGCATCGTTGCCCGACTGCACCACCATGCCTTTGATGAGGTCTTCCACCTTGACCTGCATTTTGGGGTCGATAAACATGCGCGAGCCGGGCATTTTCCAGGCCCGTTCGCTCACACTCAGGGTTTGCTGCAGGTCAATCTTTTTGGCGCGCAGGGCATCAAACACCAGGTAAGCGGTCATCAGCTTGGTCAGCGATGCGGGTTCGACTTGGCTGTCAGCGTCTTTGGCGGCCAGGGTTTGGTTGGCGGTCAGGTCGATCAGCAAATACGCCCGCGCGGCCACCTCGGGCGGTTGTGGCAGGGTAATGCCAGCGCCCACTGCAGAGCCTGCGCCCGCCGCTTGCGCACTGGCGCTGGCGGCGGGTGCAGCCTGCACTGGCGGCGCGGTGGAGGTGGCAGGTTTTTGTGCCCAAGTGGGGCTGGTGCATACCGCAGCAAAGCATACGCCCACGGCACTGCGGCCCAAGGCTGAGGAAAAAAGAGACAAAGTAAACATAAAGCTAATGGTAAAAACTAAACAAGAAAAATTAAAACAACCAAAGTACCCAGTGGGTCTGCCTACACGGCACGTGCAGCGCTGCGCGGTAAGGTGCCCACGCAGGGCCTACATATTCCCTGGCGCATCCCTGTGCACCTCCCCTTGCGCAGGGCTTGTCATACCCACCTGCGCAGCCAGCACATGGCGCAGCACCAGCGATTTAAGCAGGGGCAATTGTCCGTGAAAGAAGTGCCCGCCTGCGGGGATAACCGTAACCGGCAGTAGCTGGGGGCGCGCCCAGTCCATCACGCTGGCCAGCGGCACGGTGTCGTCTTGCTCACCGTGCACCACCAGGCTGCGCGGGTGCAGCGCAGGGTCGATGCTGGCAATGCTAAAGCGCGAGGCTGCGGTGCCGATAAAAATAATTTTTTCCAGCAGGTTGCGCTGTGCAGCAAAGTCCAGCACCTGGGACGCCACAAAAGTACCAAACGAAAACCCGGCCAGGCACACCGGTGTGCCTGGCGCGCAGCTTTGCTCTAGCACGGCGCGCAGGTCGCCTGCCTCGGCAAGGCCCTCGCCATACACACCGGCACTGCTACCTACGCCGCGAAAGTTAAAACGCAGCGCGGTGTAGCCCGCCGCATTGAAAGCGCGGGCCAGTGTTTGCACCACTTTGTTGTCCATAGTGCCGCCAAACAGCGGGTGCGGGTGGGTAATGATGGCCAAGCCGCGTGGCTGGGGATACTGCGCCTCAGGCGGGTCACGCAGCGCCTCGATGGCACCCGCTTCGCCTTGCAGGGTGAGTTTTTCGGTGTGGGCGTTCATGGCAGATAGGCAGGTGCAATGCGGTGGGTTGGCAAATTAGCGGGCGGATGCTTGAAGACCGTCCATGTGCTACTAATTGTATAGCTACTTGTGCAGCATTTCCTTGGGTCAGGCATTAAAAAAGCCGCTAAATGCGGCCTTTAACTTGCAATCGCTAGCCTGCACACCTGTGCGTACGCTTTATTTGGGCCCTTTGTCAGGCGCTGGGGCGGCCGCAGAGGGGTCTGGCTTCTCGGCTTGTGGCAGCTCGCCTTGTGTGCGGCCTGAGAACATGGTCCACCAAACGATCAGCACTAAAATTAACAACGCGCCTAGCGCTTCGAGTATAAGCAGTGTCATGATAAAAAGCCTTGTAATTGTGTGCATTGTAGGAACGCTGGCGGCCTGTGCCAGCAGGCCTGCGCAAAACCCCCAGCCGCCCCAGGGTGCACCGGTGGTCACCGTAACCCCCACGCCGGTACCGACACCCCCGGCCACTGTACCGGGCGGTGCCGCTACCGCACCCGGTGGTGCAAGCGCGGGCGCTGCAGGCACCGTCATCACGCAGGCGCGCAGCCGCTGGGTGCCCGCCTTGTGGCGCGACCTGCCCGGCTGGGATACCGATGCCGTAAGCGAAGCCTGGGCCGCGTGGCTAAAAAGCTGCGACAAACCCAGCACCGCCATGGCCGTGGTTTGCCCTAGCGTGCGCCTTTTGGGCAACGCCAGTGCCGCCGAGCAGCGCGAATGGATGCTGCGCAGCCTGCAACCCTACAAAGTAGAACCCCTACTGACCGGGCCAGCGGCTAAAAGTGAGGGCTTGCTCACCGGCTACTACGAGCCCGTGCTGAACGCCACGCGCAACCCCACAGCAGCCAACGCCAGCGCCCTGTACCGCAGCCCGGCCAATTTGGCCAGCAAAAAGCCGTGGTACAGCCGCAAAGACATAGACACCCTGCCCGAGGCCAAAGCCGCACTGCAGGGCCGCGCGATTGCCTATGTGGCCGACCCGGTGGATGCGCTGGTGCTGCAAATTCAAGGCTCGGGCCGCGTGCGCATTACCGAGCCGGACGGCAGCCAAAAAACCGTGCGCCTGGCCTTTGCGGGCACCAACGACCAGCCCTACAAGTCGGTAGGCCGCTGGCTGCTTGACCAAAACTTAATTCAAGATGCCTCCTGGCCGGGCATTAAAGCCTGGATTGTGGCCAACCCGCAGCGCGTGCAAGAGATGCTGTGGAGCAACCCGCGCGTGGTGTTTTTTAAAGAAGAAGCCTTGCCTGCGCTAGACGCGGCCAGCGGCCCGCGCGGCGCGCAGGGTGTGCCGCTGACCCCTGGCCGCTCTATTGCCGTGGACGCAGGCAGCATTCCCTACGGCGCGCCTGTGTGGCTGGCCAGTGCGGGCCCGGCGGTTAACCTGGCCCGTTTGGTGGTGGCACAAGACACCGGCACCGCCATTGTGGGCGCGGTGCGGGCCGACTACTATGTAGGCACAGGGTTTGAGGCCGGCGAGCTGGCCGGGCGGCTTAAGCAGCCGCTCAGCCTATGGGTACTGTGGCCGCGCTGATGCGCCGTGGGGTCTTATAAATGGAGAAATGCAATGCCAAATAGCCCTATGACCCAAGGAAATGCTGCACAAGCAGCTATTAATACAATAGCGATATGCCTGGTGACCACGGCGGCCCTGCTGGGCTGCGCGGGGCCACCCAGCGACACACCCAGCGGCCCACCGCTGGCCGCCTACCGCTGCGAATACGGCATTGAATTTACCGCCAAATTTGCGGACGACTCGGTGGTTCTGAGCGGCACACGCGGCTACGACCTGTTGTACCGGGGCGGCAAATACGCCAGCACCCCGGCCCATGCCAAGCCTGACTCCAACGAGTACAGCAACGCCCGCATGCAGGCAGAGTTCAACCTGGGCCCCACGCAGCGCGAAGCCATCGTGCGCTACCCCATGCTGCCGCTGGTATCGCGTTGCGTGCGGGACAACTGAAGCTGATAAATACGCCATAAAAAGCTGTTTTTTAGCAATATTCTTTCACAGCGGCCCGGTTACAAGGCCATAAAAGCAAAGACATACCACGCCATAAGGCATACACTTTGCGCCCATACAGGATGCATTTGGCAGCTGCGCCGCGCCCTTTTTGCGCAACAGCCGGCAAGTGCTTTGGAGACCCGCCCATGAACGCACCGCTGCCAGAGCACATTCGCAAAGCGCTAGAAACCACCACGCTGGACGATAAATACAGCCTTGACTATGGCCGCGCTTTCATGAGCGGGGTGCAGGCTCTGGTCAAGCTGCCCATGCTGCAGCGCCTGCGCGACCAGCAGCTGGGCAAAAACACCGCCGGTTTTATCAGCGGCTACCGTGGCTCGCCACTGGGCGGGTACGACCAAGCGCTGTGGGGGGCGGCCAAGCACCTTAAAGCCAAAAACATCGTCTTTCAGCCCGGCGTGAACGAAGAGCTGGCCGCCACCGCCGTATGGGGCACCCAGCAGCTGGGCTTTGCGCCGCAGGGCAGCAACAATTTTGACGGCGTGTTTGGCATTTGGTACGGCAAAGGCCCCGGCGTTGACCGCACCAGCGACGTGTTTAAACACGCCAACATGGCTGGCACCACGGCCTGGGGCGGCGTGATAGCGGTGGCAGGCGACGACCACGTGGCCAAAAGCTCTACCGCTGCGCACCAAAGCGACCACATCTTCAAAGCCTGCGGTCTGCCGGTGTTTTTCCCGGCCAGTGTGCAAGAAATTCTCGACCTGGGCGTGCACGCTTTTGCGCTCAGCCGCTACGCAGGCGTGTGGGCGGGCATGAAGACGATCCAAGAGATTGTCGAATCGTCGGCCACCGCCATGATCGACCCCGACCGGGTGCAGATCAAACTGCCCACCGACTTTGCCATTCCACCCGGCGGTGTGCACATCCGCTGGCCCGATGCCGCACTAGACCAAGAAGCGCGTTTGTTTGACACCAAGTGGTACGCTGCGCTGGCCTACATTCGCGCTAACCGGCTGAACTACAACGCGATCGAAGGTACAAACGACCGCTTTGGTTTGATCGCCAGCGGCAAAGCCTACAACGACACCCGCCAAGCGCTGGCCGACTTAGGCCTGGACGATGCCACCTGCCAGCGCGTGGGCATCAGGCTGCACAAAGTGGGCGTGGTGTGGCCGCTAGAGGCGCAGCTCACCCGCGAGTTTGCTACCGGCCTGCAAGAGATCTTGGTGGTGGAAGAAAAGCGCCAGGTGATTGAATACCAACTGAAAGAAGAGCTGTACAACTGGCGCAGCGATGTGCGGCCTAACATTGTGGGCAAGTTTGACGAAGGTGCCTTAGACGCTGATGCCCGTTCGGACGGTTATTCGGGCGGCGAATGGAGCCTGGCCAACCCAACATCGCACACGCTGCTGCGCGCCAATGCCGACCTGTCGCCTGCCCTCATTGCCAAAGCGATTGCCAAGCGCTTGAAAAAATTTGGCCTGGATGCCGACACGCAAGCGCGCATTGACGCGCGCCTTGCCGTCATCACCGCCAAAGAGCAGGCCATGCACGTGGTGGAAGTGCAAGCCCTCAAAGCGGACCGCCAGCCTTGGTTTTGCTCAGGCTGCCCACACAACACTTCCACCAAAGTGCCAGAAGGCTCGCGTGCGATGGCCGGTATTGGTTGCCACTTTATGACGATTTGGATGGACCGCACCACCGAAGGCTTTACCCAAATGGGCGGCGAGGGCGTGCCCTGGGTGGGGCAGCAACCGTTTACCAAAGACAAACATATTTTTGCCAACTTGGGCGATGGCACGTATTTTCACAGCGGCTTGCTGGCGGTGCGCCAGTCGATAGCTGCGGGGGTCAACATCACCTACAAAATTTTGTACAACGACGCGGTGGCCATGACCGGCGGGCAGCAAATTGGTGAGCGGCCCGAGGGCCATTCGGTGGTGCAGATTGCGCAAAGCATGCGCGCAGAAGGTGCAAAAAAGATGTGTGTGGTGACCGATGAGCCTGAGAAGTACGATGGCGTACAACTGGTTGAAGGAGTCAAAGTATTCCACCGCGACCTGCTGGACAGCATTCAGCGCGAGTTCCGCGAGATTGAAGGCACTACCGTCATCATCTACGACCAAACCTGTGCCACTGAAAAACGCCGCCGCCGCAAACGCGGCAAGATGGTCGACCCTGCGATTCGCGTGGTGATCAACGAAGCCGTGTGCGAGGGCTGTGGCGACTGCGGCGTGCAAAGCAACTGCATGAGCGTGGAACCGCTTGAAACTGAGCTAGGCCGCAAGCGCACCATCAACCAAAGCACCTGCAACAAAGACATTAGCTGCGTCAAAGGTTTTTGCCCCAGCTTCATTACCGTAGAAGGCGGGCAGCTGAAGAAAAAGTCTAAAACCGATGTGAAGATCAACCCCTTTACCTTGGGTGACCTGCCTGCACCCGCAGTGCCCAGCACCGCCAAGCCCTACGGCATGATTGTGGCCGGCGTGGGCGGCACAGGCATCATCACCATCGGCCAGTTGCTGGGCATGGCCGCGCACATGGAGGGCAAAGGCATCGTCACGCAAGATGCTGCAGGCCTGGCGCAAAAAGGCGGCGCGACCTGGAGCCACGTCATCATGGCAGACAGCGCCAACGACATTCGCACCACCCGCGTGAGCATGGCCGACGCCGATTTGATTTTTGGCTGCGACCCATTGGTCACGGCCAACAAAGAAACCCTGCTGCGCATGCGCCCCGGCAAAACCCACGTCGCACTGAACGTGCACAGCACGCCCACCGCCGCCTTTGTGACCAATGGCGATTGGGTTAACCCTGCAGACCAATGCGCCGCACAAATTGCCGACGCTGTAGGCGCAGATGGCGTGGGCAGGTTCAATGCCGATGCGATAGCCACCAAGCTGATGGGCGACAGTATTTTCATCAACCCTATGATCCTAGGCTACGCATGGCAAAAAGGCTGGGTGCCACTGCAGCTTGACTCGCTGATGCGCGCCATGGAACTGAACAACGTGGCCATTGAGCAAAACAAACAGGCCTTCACCTGGGGCCGCCGCGCCGCGCACGACTTAGTGAGTGTAGACAAGCTACTGACCCCTGCACAGGTCATTGCCATGCCAGCCAAGCGTGACAGCCTAGAAACACTCATAGCCCGTCGCGTTGAGCTGCTAACCGCATACCAAAACCCAGCCTACGCTGCAGACTACCAAAGTTTTGTTGACCGCGTAGCCGCCAAAGGCAACGCACAGCTGACCGAAGCCGTGGCCAAATACCTGTACAAATTGATGGCCTACAAAGACGAGTACGAAGTGGCCCGCTTGCACAGCGACACGGCATTTTTAGACAAAGTAGCCAGCCAGTTTGAGGGCGACTTTAAGCTGCACTACCACTTAGCCCCGCCTTTGCTGTCAAAGAAAAATAACAAAGGCCAGCTGGTTAAGCAAAAGTTTGGCCCTGCGATGCTGACCGGCTTTAGGCTCTTGGCCAAGCTCAAAGGCTTGCGCGGTACCGCTTTTGATGTGTTTGGCAAAACCGCCGAACGCAAAATGGAGCGCGCCCTGATTGTGCAGTACCAGGCCAGCATGAACGAGGTGCTGCAGCTGCTAAGCGCAGACAACACGGCAGTAGCGCTAGAGCTGGCGCGTTTGCCAGAGCACATCAAAGGCTTTGGCCATGTGAAAGAGCGCAACGTGCAAGCAGTGCAGGCCAAGTGGGCTGCGTTAACAGCGCAGCTGCACAACCCGGTGGCAGCGCAATAGGCGGCTTAGGCTGGCTTGGTGTCGGCAAAGCTCACCCGCGTGGCCAACTTGTCGTCCAGCTTGGCCAAGTTGGCGTAGTCTGCACGCCAGTTAATTTGCGGGAAACGAAAGTCCAAATAGCCCAGCATGCAGCCCACGGCAATGTCTGCCAAGCTAAAGTGAATGCCGGCGCAGTACGGCTTGTCGCCCAGGCCTTGGCTAACTGCCTTGAGCCCGGCTGCAATTTTGCCCATTTGCCGGTCGATCCAGGCTGCGCTGCGCTGGGCCTCGCTGCGGCCCGCCCAAGTGGCTTCTAGGCGCGCCAAAATAGCAGCGTCCAGCACACCGTCGGCCAGCGCCTCCCAGGTTTTTACCTCGGCGCGCTCACGGCCCACCGGGGGAATCAGCTTGCCCACAGGGGACAGGGTGTCGATGTATTCGACAATCACGCGCGAATCAAACAGTGCCTCGCCGCCTTCCATCACCAAGCAAGGCACTTTACCCAGTGGATTCGCGTCGCCAATGGTAGTGCTAGCAGCCCAAACATCTTCGGTAACGAACTGAAAATCAAGTTTCTTTTCAGCCATCACAACACGCACCTTGCGAACATAAGGACTGGTAACGGCGCCGATCAATTTCATGGGGGAAGGTTTTTCTTAAGAGTGCTGATTATTTGGCTTTGATTCTAGGGCAATACTGCGCTGCTATGGTTTATCGCCTGCGATTTGCTGCGCTCAAAATAAAGCACTTTTTATTACAAATTAGGCAGTTTGCACGCTCTAGCATGGGCAAAGCGGCCTTTAATCTTGCACCACCGCCACAGGCACGCGGCTTGCCAAAGCGCACATCAGCTCGTAGCCCACGGTGCCTGCGGTAGCAGCCACTTCATCTATAGGCAGCACTGCGCCTGTACTGGCGCGGCCCCACAGCGTTACCTCGGTGCCCAGCGTAGCCTCGGGCAACTGCGTAATGTCCACCGTAACCATGTCCATGCTGACGCGGCCCACCGTGCGGGTGCGCGCACCGCCTACTAGCACGGGGGTGCCGGTAGGGCACAGGCGCGGGTAGCCGTCGGCGTAGCCACAGGCCACCACGGCAATGCGCAGGGGCCGGTCGGCCACAAACGACGAGCCATAGCCCACACTGTCGCCCACAGCCAGGTCTTGCGTGGCAATCACTTGGCTGGCCAGCGTCATGGTGGGCTGCAATTCCCAGTGCGCAATGTCGTGCTCAGGGTAGTCCACCGCACTGCCATACAAAGTAATGCCAGGGCGGATCCAGTCGGTGCGCAAGGCTTCGGCGCTGTACCGCAGGGTGGCGGCGCTGTTGCTGAGCGAACGCTCGCCCGACAAGTCTTGCGTAGCAGCATTAAAGGTGGCCAGCTGGTGGGCAATGCCGTCTTGGCCAAAACGGCTGGCATCGGCATCGCTAAAGTGCGTCATCAGCGATATTTCATCGACTTGCGGCAAGGCGTTAAGCCGCGTCCAGGCGCTGCGGTAGCTTTCGGGTTTAAAACCCAAACGGTTCATGCCCGAATTCATCTTAAGGAACACACGGTGGGGTGCATTGGTTTTGTGCGCCGCCAACATGTCTATTTGTGCACTGCAGTGCACCGTGTGCCACAGCGACAGGCGCGAGCACAGCTCTAAGTCGCGCGCCTCAAACACACCTTCTAACAACAAAATGGGCCCGCGCCAGCCCAGGTCGCGCACGCGCTGCGCTTCATTAAGGTCTAGCAAAGCAAAGCCATCGGCACCGCGCAGGCCGTCGAAAGCGCGTTCTATGCCGTGGCCATAGGCGTTGGCCTTGACCACCGCCCAGGCTTTGGCATCGGGCGCTGCCGTGCGGGCGCGCTGTAGGTTATGGCGCAGGGCAGCGGTGTCGATGGTGGCTAAAATAGGGCGCGGCATGGTGGTAGTTTGCAGTTAAAAAGCTAAGATTATGCGGCTGTCAAGCAGGTAACTCGCTAGTTAAGGCTGGTCAGCTTAACCCGCGCAGGTCATGCGGGCGTGCTATAACCTGCAGTGTTAGTTATCCAGTGAAATCGATCATCCCGTGAAACGTGGCTTTTACACCATTATGTCAGCGCAGTTTTTCAGCTCGCTGGCCGACAACGCTTTGTTTGTAGCCGCCGTAGAGCTGCTGCGTGAGAGCGACGAACCCGAATGGCAACGCGCCGCCTTGGTGCCTATGTTTGCCCTCTTTTACGTACTGCTCGCGCCTTTTGTCGGCGCATTTGCAGACTCGCAGCCCAAGGGCCGGGTTATGCTCATCAGTAACACCATTAAAGTGCTGGGCTGTTTGATGATGCTGTTTGGCTCGCACCCTTTGGTAGCCTATGCCGTGGTGGGTTTGGGCGCTGCCGCCTATTCGCCGGCTAAATACGGTATTTTGACGGAGCTGCTGCCCTCATCACAATTGGTCAAGGCCAATGGCTGGATCGAAGGGCTGACCATTACCTCGATCATTTTGGGCGTGCTGTTGGGCGGGCAGTTGGTGGGCCACTCAGTTTCCCATTTGCTGCTGTCTTTTGATTTTCCTGTTTTGGAGACTGGCATCAACACGCCGCCCGAAGCAGCTATTTCAGTGCTGATTTTTATCTACTTGCTGGCCGCTTGGTTTAACACCCGCATCCCGCTCACCGGGGCGGACATGCGCCCGCTACCGCGCAACCTGTTCACCTTGCTGCCTGATTTTTGGACCTGCAACATTGCGCTGTGGCGTGACAAGCTGGGCCAAATATCATTAGCCACTACCACGCTGTTTTGGGGCGTAAGCGGTAATTTGCGCTACATCGTGCTGGCGTGGAGCGCTGCGGCTTTGGGCTACAGCACCACGCAAGCCTCGTCTTTGGTAGGCGTGGTGGCCATTGGCACCGCCATAGGTGCAGTGGTCGCGTCGATGAAGATGCGCCTGGAGCATGCCACCCATGTGATGCCGCTGGGCATTGCCATGGGCCTGTTGATGATTGTGCTGAACTTTATTGACAATGTGTGGGTGGCCGCGCCGTTTTTAATTTTGCTGGGCGCTATTGGCGGCTTTTTGGTGGTGCCCATGAACGCACTGCTGCAGCACCGAGGCCATAACCTGATGGGCGCAGGCCGTTCGATTGCGGTGCAAAACTTCAACGAGCAAGCGTGCATTTTGGGTTTGGGTGCCCTGTACACTTTGATTTCAACTGTGGACTGGTCTGATTTTGCATTGGCAGAGACGCTGCGCCTTGACGACATGGAGCCCGAGCAGCTGAGCGCGTATTTGGCCATCACCTTATTTGGCGTGCTGGTGGCCGGCGTGATGTGGTTGATCAAGCGCTGGCATGCGTCTAACTTGGTGCACCACCAAGCCGAGCTGGAGCGGCTTTTGCACATTGCACGCAACGACAACCTGCATGGTTGACGTGCCCGCTGCACCCAGCAGCCACGCACGGCTGGCCGCCGTTTTACTCCTGTGCAACGCCTTTGTGTGGGGCGTATCGTGGTGGCCCTTTCGCCTGCTGCAAGCCGATGGCCTGCACCCACTATGGGCTACCGCGCTGGTGTACTGGTTCGCCGTGGCATGTGTGCTGCTGTTGCGCAAGGTGCCTTGGCGCGGCGCTGTAGCCCACCCCGGCTTGTGGGTGCTGGCCTTAGGTTCGGGTTTGGCCAACGTAGGTTTTAACTGGGCCGTCACCGTGGGCGACGTGGTGCGTGTGGTGCTGCTGTTTTACCTGATGCCTGCGTGGGCAGTGCTGCTGGCTTGGCTGGTGCTGGGAGAAAAACCCCAGCCTATGGCGCTGCTGCGCCTGGTAATTGCTTTGTCCGGGGTGCTGCTGGTGCTAAAGCAACCCGGCTCGCCTTGGCCGCTGCCGCAAAGCCTGCCCGACTATTTGGCACTGATGGGCGGTATGTGCTTTGCCCTGACCAGTACCATGCTGCGCAAACTGCGCACGGCCCCTGCAGAATTGCGCGTACTGGCCATGTTTGGCGGTGGCGCAAGCATGGCCACCGCTGTGGCGCTGTGGGGCGCAGCAGCGGGCTGGGTGCCTGCTTTGCCTGCGCCTGCCAGCAGCTGGGTGCTGCTGGTGCTGGCCTTGGCGGTGGCATTTTTGCTTGGCAATCTGGCCCTGCAGTACGGTGCTGCCCACCTGCGCAGCGCCACCACAGCTTTGGTGATGTTGTCTGAAATTGTGTTTGCCAGCGCCTCATCCGTACTGATGGGGGTAGCCCAGCTGGATGCCCGCACCCTGTGGGGCGGTGCGCTTATTTTGGCTGCAGCAACATGGGCGGCTTTGGCCGACAGTAAAGGCCACGACTAGGCACAACCAGGTTCATAGCTAAGCTGCAGCTAAGCCGCAGCGCTTGCAGTGGTTAATGCAGGCGTTTGCCTGCGCCCTACAGCCTTAGCGAGGCAGCATCTTGCGACGTTAAGCGGCGCACATGCTCCAGCAAAGCAGCATCGGTGTAGGGCTTGGTCAGGTACAGGTCTACGCCGGCATCCAAAGCCAAATCGCGGTGCTTGTCGGTCGCGCGCGAGGTGATCATAATCACCGGCATGTCCATAAAGTGGGGCACTTCCCGAATGCGCTTGGTCAAATCCAGGCCATTCAAGTTGGGCATTTCCAAGTCGGTCAGCACAATCGCAGGCGGCTTGTCGCGCAGGCTGTCCAGCGCCAAGAAACCGTCGTTGGCGCTGGTGACTTCGTAACCCGCGTCTTCAAGCAGCTGCTCCATAGAGCGGCGCACCGAGAGTGCGTCGTCCACCACCAGCACCCGGGTTTTCTTGACCGCTAAGCGCTTGCGCAGTGCCAACGAAGCCGTCACGCGCACACTGGCGCGGGCTGCGCGCTCCAGCGCGGGCACGTCCAGTACAAACATGGGTTTGCCATCACCGCGCATAGCGCCGCCCACCACACCTGCTATGCGGCGTGTCAGGCGGCCTACGTCTTGCAAAATCAGCTCGCGCGCATCGATAACAGCGTCTACCACCAGCGCAATGGTGCCGCTGGCAGCTTTGACCAGCACACAAGGTTTACTGCTGGCCATCAGGTCGGTGGCATCGTCAAAGCCCAGCCACACGCTCAAGCTGTAAGCCGGGTAGGCCGTGCCTGCGTGCAGCAAGCTCACTTTGCCATCTGTATTGCTCAGCTTGACCTCGTCAGCGGCCATGGCTTGCACCACTTGGTCTGCGGGCAAGGCCACCCATTCATCGGCGCAGCTCACTATCAAAGACTGGGTGGCACCTGTAGATACTGGCACGTGCAAGGTAAAGCTACTGCCTTGGTAAGGTGTACTGTCAATTTCAATGCGGCCTTTAAGGGCACTGACGCGGTCGTTCACTACGTCCATGCCTACGCCCCGGCCAGAGACCTCGGTGACTTCACCTTTGGTGCTAAAGCCGGGCCGCAAAATTAAACGGCGCAGCTCGTCTTCAGACAACTGGGTGCCAGGGGTAATCAGGCCGTATTCCACTGCCTTCTCGTACACCGTGGGCAGGTCCAAGCCGCGGCCGTCGTCGGCGCAGATCACTTCTACTTCTTGGCCGCTGCGCCTAAAACTTAAAGTCACTGTGCCCATAGCACTCTTGCCTTGCGCCAGGCGGTCCTGGGCTTGTTCTATGCCGTGGTCTACCGCGTTGCGCAGCAGGTGCAAGAGCGGTTCAGTTAAGCGGTTGAGTACGTCTGCGTCCAGCGTAGTGGCTTCACCTACCAAGACCAATTGCACTTGTTTGCCGGTGGTGGACGCGGTTTGCGCTACGTTGCGTTTTAAGCGGGCGACTACCGTTTTAACCGGTACCAAACGCGCTTGCAACAGCTCGCGGTGCTGTTCGCGCAGCGAGTTGTCTTCATCGCGCAGCAGGGCCATTCCGCGCACCAGGTGTTTCTTGGCCTCGCGGGCAAACTCCAGCTCGTCTTGCACGGCTTCGCTGACAAAGCGCGACAGGCCGTGCAGTGCATCGTAACGGTCCATCTCTAGCGGGTCAAAACCTTCGCCGGTTTCGCGTTTTTCTTGCAGTTGCACTACCTGCTTGTCCACCGTTTGCTCCAGCTCGCGCAACCGAATATTAAGCTGGGCGTGGTGCAGTTCTAGCGCGCCCAGGCGTTCATCGGCATCGCGCACCAGCTGGCCAAAGCGCTGGGCGTTGATGATGGACTGGCCCGAGCGGCGCAGTACGCGGCTTAAGCGGTCTACCCCCACACGCAAGGTTTGCGCGTCGGCTGCAGGTGCCGTGGGCTGCGCAGCGCCCTCGGCTGCACCTTGCGCGAGGCCCAGGCCCGCAGGCTCAGCCCCGCCACCGGCCAAAGCCTCGGGCGTTTGTTCGTCTATGCTGCCATCGCGCATCCAGCCCACCCAGTCAAGCAAACGCTGCAGACTCTCTTGGGCTTGGGTAGGCGCAGTCTCTTCACCCTGCAGGTGGGCCACCATATGCTGCAGCACACCCACAGCGTGCTGCATATCGCGCACGGCGGCGGGGTTAACCGGGCGGTTTTTTTCTACGTTTTCTAGCGCCCATTCCATCACGTCTTCTAGCCGGTGGGCGGTGCGGCCGATGCCGGGCAGCCCAATAATGTTGCCCGAGCCTTTGAAGGTATGCGCAATGCGCTGCGCCTCTACCATCTGCGCCGCAGTGGCACTGCCTGCTGCCAAATTGTCTAAGTGGACCAAGAGCTTGTCTAGTTGCTCGGGCGCATCCATCAGCATCGCGGACAGCAGCCCAGCGTCTACCTCGTCGGTGGCCAGGCTTACATCTTCGGGCTGCGCGGCCTCTAGGGGTGCGTTGGCAGCGGCCCACTCTTCAGCGGCCAATGCGGGCGGCACCAGCAGCATGTCGCCCAGCAGGGCCAACACAGCTTCGTCGGGCTGCTGGGGGCATTGGCGTAAATAGCCCAAGATGGCCTGCGCGCTTGCGGGTGTAGCGGGCGCTAGCAAATAAGCTTCTGCCGGAGCTAACCAGCCTTGCAACCACGCCAATCCTTGCGCTTGGGGGGCCGGTATTTGCAAGGCGGTATATTCTGCAATTTGCTGCAGATAACCACCCCAGCCGTGCAAGCCCATCAGTGCGCTGGCCGCTATGGAGCGTTCAATAAAACCCAGCATGGGCTCTAAGTTGTCTGGTGCCGTTGCAGGCGCGTGCGTGGCTGCGGCCAACGCTTGGTGCGTGGCAGGCACGTCCAGCGCAAACTCTTCGCGCAGCAGGCTCAGCAGGTCGTCTAAGGTCATAGCCTGAAATCTCGCTCTGGTGACAAGTTCTGGCTTTACGCGGTTTGCTCTGTCAATTTAAACTGGCCCACAGCCTGCGTTAAACGGCGTGAAAAATCGGCCAAGGTTTCGGTGGACGCGGTTTGCTCGGCAATAGCCGATGAGGTTTGCTCGGTACCTTGGTTAATGTCCAGCACCGATTGCTGCAAACTGGTTGCCAGCTTGGCCTGCTGGTCTGAGAAAGTGGCAATCTGGCGCACCAAGCTCACCAGCTGCTGTGTGGTGGTTTGCGTTTGGTTCATCTGCACACCTGCGCGCTGCGCCAGTTCAGACTGCTTAACCACTTCGCCAATCAGGCGGTTTACCGTAAACAGTGTTTCATTGGTCTCGGCCTGAATGTTGCCCACTAGCTGCGATATTTGCGCAGTTGCTTGGCGTGAGCTGTCTGACAGCCGCTGCACCTCTTCCGCCACCACCGCAAAGCCGCGCCCAGCTTCACCTGCGGTAGCCGCCTGCATGGAAGCGTTCAGCGCTAGCACATGGGTGCGTTCTGAAATGGTGTTAATCAGCTGCACCGCTGTTGAAATTTCTTGCGAACGTTCGCCCAGGCGTTTAAAACGCTTTTCCATATCCGAAATCGAATCGCGCAACTGGTCCATACCCTTTACCGTACCGTCCACCGCAGTCAACGCCGCTTGGGTAGCTGTGGCGGCCTGCTCAGCAGCGGTGTTGGACTGGTTTGACAGCGTGGCCATTTGCGCCAGCTGGTCGGTGGCTTGGTTCAGGTTGGTAGACATGGACTGCAGCGCTTCGCGTTCAGAGCGGGCTGTTTCTTCCACCATCACCGACTGCACACGCACAGCTTCCGAGGTTTTGCGCACTTGCTCTGCAATGTCTTGCACCTCAGACAGCGTGCGGCCGGTTTCTTCCGTCAGCTGGTTAATCGATGAGGCTACCGTACCAATAATGTCCTCGGTGACGGGTGCGCGCACCGTCAGGTCGCGGTTACCTAGCTGGAACACGGTTTGCAGCAAGGCAATCACTGAGTTAT
Organism: Polaromonas sp.; assembly: GCA_043778205.1. Taxonomy (GTDB): domain Bacteria; phylum Pseudomonadota; class Gammaproteobacteria; order Burkholderiales; family Burkholderiaceae_C; genus JAAFIP01. Next base: position 16,280 of record JAYWGO010000091.1, read on the forward strand.
TCAAGGCTTCGTTTTCTTTACCCGCCTTTTCCAGCGAGGCAATACGGTCGTCTAGCAAGCCGTCAAATGAGCGGCCTAGCGCACCAATTTCGTCTTGCTCTTTCAGCTCGGTGCGGGCACCGGTATTGCCCGAGGCTACTTGCTGCACCGTGTCGGTTAGTTTTTGAATCGGGGCCAAGAAGCGGCGCAGGAACAGGCTCACCAGCACACCGGCAATCACCACCACCGCCAAGCCAATTAACAGGGCGCGAACCAGCGATTGGGTGTTCAGCTCAACGATGGTTTCGTTAGCTTCTGTTTTGTCGATTTTCGCAACCACAGCCCAGTTCAAGCCTTGCACTTTCAGTGGCCCAATGGCACCAAAGGATTCAATACCCCGGTAGTCTGTAAATTCCAAAAACGCCTCCTCGCCCGCAAGCGCTCGGCGCGTCGCGTCTGAATCTACCGTAACGATGCCCACGGCTGTTTCTTTTTTCAACAACGTAGCGCGGGCGGGCACGGACAATTTAGCGCCCAATAAATCGGAGAAAGCTGTTTTATTTTCAATCAAATAGCGGACATTAGAGCGCAGCACCTTGTCGGACCCCACGATAAACATGTCACCACTGTCGCCCAAACCAATTTTTTTCCAACCTTTGTTCGAGTTCATTACCTCGGTGATTTTTTCAATCGGGTATTGCATGGCCAGCACGCCAATTTGTTTGTCACCGTCAAATACGGGCACAGCAGCAAAGGCGGAGGAGTCGTCATACGAAGCCAGGTAAGGCGCAAAATCCGACAGGTACACTGCATCACTCTTTTCGGCCTGCTTAACCTTGTTGTAGGCTTCTGCCAGCTTGGTATTGGCTGCAATGCCTGTTTTGAGTGATGTTGCAAAGTCGAGTTCTTTGAACACGGTATACACCACGTTATCGGTCTCGGTATCGATCAAAAAGATGTCGTAAAACTCAAACAACTTTTGCGCCCGCTCAAAACCTGGGTGGTATGCAGCATGGGCTTGCGCGTAGGGGTAGCTGGCTTGGGGCTTGTTAAGCTTGTCTTTTTGGCCCAGCGGATTGGGGTTGTTGGCAATAAACTCACTTTGCAAGGCGGCCCCGTTAGCGTCTAGGGAGGCAATAGCTTTGGACAAATCAGGTGCTGCCCCTGCATTGCGTTTTGCATACTCTGGGCCAAACTGCTTTAGGTTGTATTCTGAGATTGCTTGATTGGCCGCAGCCGGAGCCACGCCACTGTCTTTAGCCGCCGTGGCAAAGCCTGCTTTCAAAGCCCGCATACCGTCCACTGTGGTGCGCTGGGCGGCCAGCACTTGCAAGCCGCGCACGCGGTCGTTAATTTCAGCGGTAATTTGCTCGCGTTTGGTGTCGCGCAGTGAGACCAGCTGCGCTTGTGTCTTACCCTGTAGCGCAGCACCGGCCAAGCTGGATGCACCCTGGGTGAGCAGGGCGGCGGTGATTGCCACTGGAATCAATGTGAGTAAGCCTGCGCCCAACAACATTTTTTGTCTAATATTCATAATTTACTCCGGGGATGTCAGCGCAGATGCGGCCCGCATTGCCAGTTTACAAAAGCGACAGCTCATCGGCCAAAATGGCCAGTAGCTTGTCTGTGTTAATTTCTAAAAAATTGCGGCCTTGGGGGTCGCTGGCTACCGCGTCACAAGCCTCGCGCAGTTTGGGGGGCAAGGCACCCGCGTAGGTGAGCTCTTGGGGTTCGTAGTTCAGCTGCTGGGGCAAGCCGTTAAAGATCAAAGCCAGCGCGTCGTCGGCCCCTGCGGCCGTAATGCCGCCCACCAGCAAACGCTGGTGCGGAGAGACTTGCAAACTTGCCGTAGTGGGACTGAAGTACACCGCCAGGTCAATCACCGGCAATATAGTGCCCTCAACGTTGGCTGCGCCTAGCAGCCAAGCAGGTGCTTTGGGGATGGCGGTCATCTCAAACTCTTCCACAATTTGACGTGCCCAGTCAAAAGAGAAAGCCAAGGCCCACGAGCCACAAACGATACCTTGCGCTAATTTCAAGATATACCCACGACCGCAAAAACGGAATGTACCAACTTAATATTCAGTTTGGCGCTTAGCACACAGGTCAGCACAGCAGATGGCGCAGTGGTGGTCAAATTGAACTCAAAATTTGGTCAGGCGTGTAGGGCTTGGTGACATAGCCTTTGGCACCCAGCATTTGCGCAAATACGCGGTCCGCTTTTTGGTCTTTAGACGTGACAAACACCACCGGAATGCCTTTGGTGCTGGGGTCTTGCATGAGCTGGCGGGTGGCCGAAAAACCATCCAAGCCAGGCATGTTCACGTCCATCATGATCAAGTCGGGCACTTCGGCCTTGGCTTTGCTAACCGCTTCTGCGCCCGAACTGGCGGATATGACAACCCAGCCTGCGTCTGAGAAAATACGTTGTAAGTTTTGTGCATCTACAGGTGCGTCGTCTACGACCAATACTTTTTTCATTTTGAATACCTCTTTATGGCTCGGAAATAGGGTGTCTTAACTGACTGTCTGCCTGCTGGCAGACTTAGCGCGACATGGGTGAAAAGCTTGACTTGCCACTGGCACCAAAGTTGGTTTCTTGGAACCCGCGTGCAACGGTGCGGTCGTGCTTGGCCAACACGGCAATCAAGTCACGCTCGTTCAGCGGCTTGGTCAGGTAGGCATCGCAGCCCGCCAGTGTGCCGCGAATTTTGTCAATCGTGCCGCCGCGGCTGGTGAGCATCACCACCACGGGCGGTTTGCCCTCTGGGTACTTGCGCTGCTTGATGCCGCGGCAGGTTTGGTAGCCGTCCAGGCCTTCCATCATCACGTCTAAAAATACAAACTTGTAGGCGCGCTGGCCCAGTCGGCCCAAGGCTTCTTCGCCAGAGTTGACCAAATCGGTACGAAAACCAAAGCGGGTTAAGCGGTTGCGCATGAATTTAAGCGCAATGTCGCTGTCATCTACCACCAAAATATGGTCGACGTTGGGCTCATCGTCCAGGGCTATCGGCCGGGTGCTGCCAACCAAGCCCAGTGCATCGTCTCGGCTGGCGGAAAAGTCGCCCGCCCCTCTGCGCACGTCACCTCTGCGCGAACGGCCTGCATCTGCGGGGGCTGCGGCAGGCACTGCGCTGGGCGCTGTGGGGGCAGGTGCAGCACCCGGTGTTGCGAAAGCCCTGACAGCGGGTGCGGGTGAAGAAGCTGCGGCTGCCGCAGGTGTGAATGCACGAACAGCAGGTGCCGCAACAGGCGCAGCACGCACTGGTGCTGGGGCCGACGGTGCAGACGCAGCAATGGGCATAAAGCCTGAAGGCGGCTGGGTTGGCGCGAAACCGGAGGCTGCGCTTGGAGTGGCGCTGGCAGGGCTGAGAGGTTTTGTGGGTGCGGCGGCGCTGGCTGTGGGCACACTGGTGGCTTGCGCCTGTGGTGCCGTGCCATTTAAAAGCTGCTCTACCGTGGTGAGCACCTTCATCAGGTTCAGGGGCCGCTTTTGGTTGGACCAACCGGTGCCGCCGTCGGTAGCGCCGATTAACATGACATGCTGGCTGGGCTTGTTGGCAACGGCTGCGCGCAGCGTTGCCGGGTCGTCCGCGTTGACGACTGCCAAGTTAGCTTCGCTCGCATCGGCCACCAGCAAATAGCCCGGTGGTCTGCGGGCTGCCAGCCTGAAGAACGATTCAAACGTAGAACGCTCGAAAGAGGAGAAACCAACCAATGCAATTTTGTGAGGACTACTCATCGCGCACCTTTGCAGCCATTGTAAAAACACCAGGCGCGGCTGCTACTGCTGCACCATACGGCAGCCTGTTGTTTACTAAAGAATTAATCTTGATCATTTTGCTTTGCTATTCTAAGCAATCCATGGGCCCCAAGCAAACTATGTGGCGTGCAAGCGCGGAGTTTGTAGCGAGAAATGCGCATTTGTGCCACATACTTATCAAAAACAATGATTTTATGCCACCCTGCAGCTAAGCCGCCTTGTGCAGGCACCGCCGGTTTGCGCTAGGATGCGCCATGACTTCATCCATTTACGATTTTGACGCGCTCGACACTGCCGGGCGCAAGGTGGCTTTAAAAAGCTTTCGTGGCAAAGCCATGCTGATTGTGAACACGGCCAGTGCCTGCGGATTTACGCCGCAATTTGCCGGGTTAGAGGATTTGCACAAAACCTATGGCAAAAAAGGCCTGGTGGTGCTGGGGTTTCCGTGCAACCAGTTTGGCAACCAAGACCCTGGCAGCGATGCCGATATTTCCAGCTTTTGCCAGCTCAACTATGGGGTGAGCTTTTCGATGATGGCGAAGGTGGATGTGAATGGCCCCCAAGCCACGCCCTTGTTCCAGTGGCTTAGCGCAGAGGCACCGGGGCTGCTAGGCAGCAAGTCGATCAAGTGGAACTTTACGAAATTTTTAGTGGACAAGGACGGGCAGGTTATCAAGCGGTACGCACCGCAGGACGCACCCGCCTCAATTGCCAAGGATATTGAGGCAGCTTTGGCTTAAAGGGTCTTAAGCTAGGTAGGCTTTAAAAGCAATTAAGTGCTACCGCCCAAGGAAATACTAGGTTTATAGCTATTAAATGCCTAGCAATTGCATTTGTTATGCGTATGCCCTACTCCACCGCCAAGCTCACTGCAGCATGAACGTTTCATACTCTAGGCGTGACAGTTTGCGCTCTAGCATGACCAGCGATGTGACCAAGGTCATGAGCAAGGCCAGCGCAAAACCATAGCCATAAAATGCTGCGCCCATGTACAAGGTGGCAATGGTAAAACCAATATTGAGCACCGACAACATGCCCACCAGCACCAAGACAATAAAGCGCTTGTCGAGGTAGAAAAACACATTCATCATCGCCAACAGCGCCACCTGCAAACTGGCGGCCACTGCGTCGACATAAAACAGCGGTAAGTACAGCTGGCTGATTTGTAGCTTGTCAAAAATAGTTGGCGCAAACACCACCATGATCAGCACCGACAGGGTTTGCACCTTGATAATCTCAAACAAACCTTGGCGAATCGCGTCCACCATGCCGTCGCGCATCTCGGCAATCTCTTGCAGGCTGCCGCCTTTGCGCACAGCCCCAAAGAATTTGTCGTACCACTCCACAAAATCGGTCTCAAAGCGCACTAAAAACACCGCCATGCCGGGAATGATGGTGAGGTAAGCCAAGAACACTGGCAGGTCGTAGATCACGCTGGCGCGCAACGGGCCTATAACAGCGACGCTGGTGGCGGGGTAGATCCAAAAGACCATTTTGTCGGCCCAAATGCCAAAGTTAAACAGGGCACCCACCCAAATCAGCGTAGGGTACATCGCGCCGGGTTTAAAGCATTCAAAGCCAATCATGCGCGGCGCAGGAAAGCTGCGGATGACGATAAACATCATGCCCACCAGCATCAAAAACTGGCCACCAATATAGCCCGCCAACAAACCCTCTAGCCCCCAAGGACGCAGGGCAAAAGCCAGCATGACGCTGAGCGTGTAGCCAAAGCCAAACAGCGCCACTATGGTTTTGTAGAACTTTAGCCCGCTCATGAAAATGGTGGCCACCCACACCAGCGACATAGTGACAAAGCCGCCGCACATGAGGGCGCGGTAAAGGATAGATTCGTGTCTAAACACCGTGAATGCCAGCACCAATGCAAACACGCCGCCCACGGTGTTGGTGACCAGCATGACACCGGCAAAGTTGGGCAAAATCACGTCGCGGTTCAACTCAAACAGGCGGTCGCTGACCCAGCGGGTAAAGCCAAGTTGGATAAAACCCGTGCCGATCAGCGAGGTCATGATGAGGTAGGTGACGCTGACCTGGAACTGGGTAATCAGCACATCGGGCACCACCACGTTGAGCGAGATGATGCCAATGGCCACCAAGCCCAAGATGGACAGCACCCACGGGCCCGAGCTGATCAGCCCGGCGTAGGCGTAGGCCTGCACCAGGCCAATGTAGCTGTCGCGTTTTAGCAGTTTGCGCAGCTCGAACCCTATGCCGGCCATGCGGGGCCTTTCTGCGCTGGCTTTAGTAGCTTTGGGCGAGATTGCGGTTGGCGTACACCCAACTGTGCACACGAGACCAAGCCGGATAACCACCGCCGAAAAGCCCGTTTTTTCAAGCCATTTAACCCTCTGACCCAAGGAAATGCTGCACGAGCAGCTATGTATTTAATAGTAGCAACGCAGCACATCACACCGGTGCCCAGCGTGTAAATTCGGGCACGTCGGCGCGCTCACCGGCCAGGGCGCGGCGGTACACCTCGCCGTAGCGGGCGAACATGTGCGGATGGGTGTAGTACTGGTTCACGCGCTTCACTCCTGCCTCGGACGCAGCCTGCCACTTGGCATCGTCGGTAAAAAACCCAATGATCGACTCGGCCAGCAGCTGCGGGTCGGCAATGCCCACCACCTCGCCCGAGGCACCCAGGGCGGCGTCTTCTTCGCCCAGGCCGTAGATCAGCTGGCGGCACGAACCTACGTCGGTGCTCACGCCGGGCACGCCCGCTGCGTAGCCCTCTAGCAGCACCAGCGGCAGTGCCTCGCTGATGGACGACAGCACCACCAGCCCCACTTTGGGCAGCAGCTCGGTGAGCTTTTGAAAGCCCAAAAACTTCACGTTATTCTCTAGCCCCAGGCTTTTGGTCAGGTCGTGGCATTCTTTGGCATAGGCCGGGCTTTCGTCTTCGGGCCCGGCAATCCAGGCCTCGGCTTCGGGCAGGCGGTTGGCCACCACGCGCATGGCGCGGATGTAGGTTTTGATGTCTTTGATGGGCACCACGCGGCCGATCAGGCAGCACACTTTGGGAATGCTGGCCGGGCGCAGGGCACGCAGCTCGCCAAAGCGCACCACGTCAATGCCGTTGGGAATATTGAAGGTGCGGGCTTCGTTGGCACCGTCTTGTATTTGGCGCAGGCGGTTGGCCTCATACAGGGCAATGATTTGGTCGCTCGCGTCGTAGCACATGCGGCCCAGCGCCTCAAAAAAACGAATCCAGGCTTGGCGAAAATACCCGGCCTCGGTCGCATCCCGCTGCAGGGTGTTGCGGTTATCCGCAATCCACTGGGCGGCGTACAGGTCGATGCGGCGCTCTTTGGTGTAGATACCGTGCTCGCTCAAAATCAGCGGCTTTTGGTAGCGGCGCTTAAGCAGCGCACCCAGAAAGCCTGCGTAGCCGGTGGACACGCTGTGGTAGCACTTGCAAGGAATCAGGGTTTCCACAATTTTGCTGAGTGTCCAAATGGGGGTGTGCATGGTGCGCACGGTCCAAAAATAGTCGACAAAGCTGGGGTCGGTGCACCGCTCTTGGTACATGCGGGTGATGTAGTTCCAGCTTTCTTCGCTGTACAAAAACTCGCTGCGGTTCATGCGGCCTTGCAGCTGGGCTACCGAGGTCTCTAGCGCTTTGGCACCCATCTCGGCGTTGTCTACCGGGGCGCGAAAATAGGTGTGCAGGTCTTCGCTGACCTTGAACATGCCCTTGTCGCCCTTGAGCGGTGTAACAGGCGGGCGACCCTCGGTGCCGTACAAAAAATGGGCCTCAAAATGCACCACGTTGTCAGGCAGTTTGAACTTGGGCACGCCGTAGTCTTCGCGGCGCGAGCCTAAAAAAACAATCGCAAACTTAAGGTGCGGAAAGCCATTGATGATTTGGTTAACCCAGCTGGACACGCCGCCTGCGACATACGGAAAGGTGCCTTCTAGCAGCAAGGCCACGTCGGCCTCGGGGGCGGTGCGCTGCAGGTCTTTGTCAAGGTCGCTCATGGTGTAAACGGTAGTTGCGGGTGCGTCATGGGGTGGTCACTGCAACAGCCATCATAGTTGCACGTCCACCGACTTGCCGGTCCAGTAGCGCACGCACTGGCGCACCGCGTGGCTTAGGTGGCCCGCGCGGCCTGCGCGGCGCATCCAGGTTTGGGTTTTTGGGTAGTCGCCGTTGGCAAAGGCCAGCTGGGCCAGGGCGGGCAGCACGGCAGAGTCGGGGGTGCCGGCCTTGCGTGCCAGCAGCAGGGTGCGCTGGGCGGCAGGCAGGTCGCCTAGCGCGATCAAAATATGGCTGTACAGCATCCACACCCCAGCCAAGCGCGCGTCCAGCGGCAGGGCGGCCTCGCACTGGGCCTTGGCCTGCTCTAGCGAGAAGGTGCGCAAATCGCCGCGCGCCAGGCCCGAGTCCACCTGCTCCCAGTACAGCTCGGCCAGCTTGCGCCGGGCGTTGATTTGCTTGAGCTTGTGCTCTTCGCTGCGGCCCGCTTGCGCTGCATCGCCAGCGTCTAGCAGCGCTTTTTCTAGCTGGGCCTGGGCAGTTTGCAAGCGGGTGGTAATGTCTTTCTCCCACGCGTCCATCATGCTGTAGGCCAGCAGGCGGATGTCCTCTGACGGGTCGGCCAGCAGGCCTTGGAGTAAGGGGATAGCCACCTTGGGGCGCATGCTTTGCAGGGCAATCAGCACGCGCAGCTTGGTCTCTACATGCTGGGTGGGGTCGCGCAATATGCGCCTGGCGTAGCCTGCGCGCACGTCGCTTTGTTCGCGCTTTTCTTTTTCGTTGGCATAAAACTTAGGCTCTTCAATCTCGGCATAGCGTTCAGCACGCACCACGCTGGGAAAGCGCTGCGCCACGTGCAGCACCACCACCATGCCCACAACTCCTAAAAACGGAATGAAAAAGTCAAAACTAAACAGCAAGGCCAGCACCGCCCAGCGGGGAGTTTTAAGGTGGCCGGGCAGCAACATCCAGGCCAGCAAGGTGACGATGGCCGAGGCCACGCTGTGCAGCGCAAAATAGCCCAGCAGCTTGACCTCGCTGGTGCTGCCGTCCAGCAGGGACAGCGATGCCAGCTCGGTGGCCACGGCCACCAGGGTGTATTTGGACAGCAGCATCATGGTGCTTGCACCAGCCGTTTAAGGCTGTCCCAGGCAGCGTCGTCACCCAAGGCAATGTCCACCTTGGTCAGCGCGCCGCCCTCGATCACGCCGGCATACCCTCGGGCCAGGGCTTTTTCGATGCGCACCTGCTGCGCCTTGACCTTGGCTATGTCCACAAACTGCAGCAGGCTCACCAGGGCCAAGCCGTGCGGTGTGCGCAGCATCCAGCACATCTCGCCGCCAATGTGCTCTTGGCGCACCTGCTCTAGCACCGGCAGGGCTTCTGGCGCACTGCAGCGCCACACCACACACCAGCTTTGCAGGCCAAAGTCCAGGTGCAGGCGCTGCAGCCAGGCAAACTCGTGGCGCAGCTCCAGCGGCGACTCGGGCCAACGGTCGCTGTAGGGCAGGGCCAGCTTGGACAAGCGCAAAAACTCGGTGTACGACTGCAGCAGCACCCAAATATTGCGCAGGTTGTCGGGGTTCAGCGCCATAAAGGGCATGCGGTTCACGGTCAACAGGCCAATGGTGTCGCCTTTGGCATTGGTCACCGGGGCCACCAGCAGCAGGGCTGACTTGCGGGTGCTGTCTACCAGGTGCTCTTGCAGGTGCACCGATTGACCGGTCTCTATGGCGCGCACCAGCATCGGGTCGTACAGGTCGGGGGTGTCGGGGCTGCCAATGTCGGCGCGTTTTTGAATGGCGGGTTTGGGGCCGTCGATGTACTCGTAAAACGCGCCCGCTTCGATTTGGCAAAACTGGGCTAAAAACTGCAGCATGGCGCGCGAACCGGGCAAGCGGTCGTTGCCAGTGGCGGTCTCGGGCGTGAGCTTGCCGCGCAGCTCCATCAGCGCGTCGCGCAGGGTGCCGGGGCGGTCTACCAGCTCGTATTCCAGCTCGTCGTGGGACAGCTTGAGCAAATACAGGCGGCGCGTGAGGCGTTCAATTTTGTCGTCCAGGTACTGGCTGGCCTCCCGAAAGCGGGCCATGCGCGCACCCCACAGGCTGCCAAACTCACCCGCCACCATGGCCATGATGGCGCCGCCTAGAAAATACAGCCGAGGGAAGGTGGGCAGCGGTGCCAGCACATACCACGTGGCCAACAGCACCAGCGTGGCCACGGCACCCGCTAACGCGCCGTAGCGCAGGGCGATCAGCCAGACCCCAATCCACGGCCAGGGGAAGCCTTCGTTGATGTAAAACGGGTTCTCGGTATTGCTGACCCAGCCAATATAGACAAAAAACAGCGGCCACAGCACCACCTCGGCCGCGCGCACCAGCACGCCGGGGCGGCTGCGCAGCCACTTGCCGGTGGCCCAGCGCAGCGCCAAGCCCAGGCGCGCCACATAGCCCCACATGACGCGCACAAACATCCAGCCCGCCACCAGCGGGCGCTGGTACCAGGGCAGGCGTGCCCAGCCCGGCGGCAGCTTGGGTTTGGTACTGAGCCCGGCCAGCTCGCTGGCCGAGAAGCTACCGGTCTCTTCAGCTTTGAACACCGCTTGCTCGCCGCTGGCTTGGGCAGCGGCATCTTCCATGCGCTCTTGCGGCGTGCGCAACGTGCCGTTCACGCTGGCTTGCAAAGGCTCGTAAGCGGGACGGTCGCGGTCTGGCATGGTTTTAAGCTTGCGGTCTGCTGTGCGCTGTGCGCAGTATGTTTATTGCGCGGCGGCTGGCGGGGCCACGGTCAAAATGCCCGAGACCAGCTCTACGATGAGCTTTTGCGCCACCGCCGACAGCGCTTCGCGGCTCCAGCCGCTTTTGCCGCCCGAGGCGCTGTAGACCACTTGGCCGGTGCCCAGGTCTTTAACCTGCAGCACCAAGCCCACGGCGGGCTCGCCGTCCACGCCCACTTTGTAGCGCCACTCGTCAACTGCACCGTACACCACAAAGCGGATGTTCTGCGTTTTGGCCCATTTTTCAGCTTCAACCTGGGCCTTGCGTTCGCTGGGCTCAAACAGGGTTTCGGGGTTCAAATTGGGCGGGTACACCTGCAACTGGCGCAGGCCCCGGTTGCGCAGCGTAGCCTCGGTGATGGACTCGGCGCGCAGGCCGGCCTGGGGCACGTCGGTGTGGTTGGCCAGTGGCAACAGGGCCACGCTGTCTTTGTCGGTAATAACCAGCGGTGCATAGGCCAGGTTGCCCAGTGTGCTTTGCGTGGCAGCGCAGCCCAGCAGGGCCGCTGCGCTGGCCAAGCCCAGCACAGTCAATACTATTAATTTAGTAGCTGCTCGTGCAGTATTTCCTTGGGTCAAAGGGCTATTTGACTGTGAAAATAGGTTTAATTTCATGGTTGAATCCTCATGGCGTTTTAATCTCCTGTCCATTCATACTGCACACGCAGCTCGCGCGCTGTTTTGCCGCCAGCTGGGGCCCCTTGGCCCATCTGCCCCGCTAAGGCAGGCCGCAGCGCCAAGCCAATGGCCAATTGGTCGCGCCCTGCCACACTACCACGCGCACCTACGCTGAGCAAGCCGCTGGCTTGGCCGCTTTCCCCGCTGACTTTGCGCCACCCCAAGCCCAGCTCGCCGTAAGGCCGCCAAGCGCGGCTATAAGCTTGCACGTTGTCGATCGACTGCGACAGCCCCCAGCCCACGCTGGCATCCCAACTGGTGCTGCTAGGCGCTACAAAAAAACGAGCATTGGGTATTGTATTGCCTGGCACCAAGCTGGCGGTAGGCGCTTCGGGCTGGCCCTCAGCGTGGGTTAGGTTGCGCTGGAATGCAAGCTTGGCGGTCCAGTCAGGGTGGTCGCGGCGCAGCACGTAGCTGGCGTTGGCACCCACGCGGGTGCTGCGGCCTACCGCAGCGCCACCTTGGGTGCGGTACAGGGTGGTGGACGTTTGCAGGCCCAGCGTGAGGTCTTTGGCCAAGTTGTAGCTTAGATTGGCGGTCAAGCTGTCTTGCATGCCAGCGACTGACAGCGCGGCGCTGTCGCTGCTAGGCTGGTGCAGCGCTGCGCTGGCCTGTAGGCTTAAGCGGGATGTGACTTGCTGGGTCAGCTGCAGCACCAGGCCGGTGACCTGCGCCCACGCGCTGCGCTGGGTCAATGCAGCCGACAGCTCTCCCACCTCGGTCAACCAGCGCGCACCGACAGCCAGCGTGCGGTCGTGCGCGGGTACGCTGGCCAAGCTGACGGTGTTGTTGGTGCGCAGGTGCAGATCGGTCAGCTCGGTGGTCAGGCGCAGGCGCGGGGTGATGGCCATGTCAGCCTGGGTGCGCAGACCGCGCACCGACACAGGGTCGCTCTGGCTGCTGATGGCACTGGTGCGCACGCGGCTGGCCAGTTTGCGCAGGTCAGCTTCCAGCGCCTCTTGCAGTTCATCGTTGCGCGGTGACTCCGGCTCGCGCTGGGCCAGCTCTACACCCAAGGTGGCGGCTTGGGCTAAGCGCTGGGGCTGGCGCTGGGCTACTGCGCGGGTGGCGGCCAGCTGGTCGATGGGTTGGAAGCTGTTTGCAGAGTTTTCGATCAAGCGGTCCAGTGTTTGCAAGTCCCCCTGGGCCAATGCCAGGGCCAGCTCGGCGTAGGCTTTGCTAGCGCCTGCACTGCGCTGGGCATTGGTTGCTGCATTGTCTTCTGCGCCGCTGGCCTGGGCAAGCGCGCCGACTTTACGCGCCTGCTGCTGCCACAGCCAGTGCTGCGCCAGCTCGGTGCGGGCTCCACCGGGGCCAGAACCGTTGCTGCTACCCAGCGCCCAAGAGACAATCAAATCGTCGGCCTGTTTGCGCAGATCAGCAGGCAGGGTTGTGCCATGAATGACTTGGCCTAGCAGCTTGGTAAGCCGCGACTTTTCATCCCCGGAGGACAACGACTCGCTCAGGCGCACCCGCACCAGCAGGGCTTGGGCGGCCTCTTTTCTCTTGAGGCTGTCAACACGTGCCAAGGCGCTGCTTAGCAGGCCAAAGGCGTGCCTGCGCACGCGCAGCGCCAGCGCGGCATTGCCTGCTTGGTCTAGCAAATCTGCGTAGTTGGCCAACCACAGGTAGTCGCCTGCCTTGCTGGGGTCTTGGGTTTGCTGGGCGTAAAAACCCAAGGCTTTGCGCGGCTCGCCCAAAGCTTGCCAAGCCGCGCCTTGCACTTCTAGCAACGCGCTGTCGCCGCGGGCAGCGCTGCCCGCAGCCGCCAGCTCGGTGCGCAGGGTTTTCAGGTCGGCCATGTCGATCAGCAGCCACCAGTAGCTCGCGCGGGTGGGCGTGTCCAGCCGCAGGTCCAGCGCTGTGCGGTAGTCGGCAGCGGCCTGCTTTTTGTCGCCCAAGCTGGCGTAAATACCGGCGCGGCGGGTGATGATGTCGGGGTTTTGCAGGGCGCGCGTGCGGTGCGCGGGTGTGAGGGTGTCCAGCCACTGGGCCAGGTCGGCCAGGTTGGGCACCAGGGTGATCACATCGAGCCACAGCAGGGCCAAGCTGTCTTGGCTGGCTTGTTGGCTGGCTTCTAGGAGGGCACTTTGCGCTGACCCCTCGGCCAAGCGCGGGTACAGGCTGCGGGCTACGGCTTTGGCACGCGGGTAGTCTTCGGCATCTACGTAATAGCGTACCAAACGCAGGACTTGGTAGTCGCGCAGCAACAGCTTGGGTTGGCTGGCGGCGCGCATTTTTTCTAGCGCGTTCACAACATCGCCCATTTGCCCGGTTTCAAAGGCCAGGTCGGCGCGCAGGTCCCAGTAGTCGTTGTCAAACGCACTGGCGCTGGGCAGCTGGATGCCAGGAGGCTGGACGCTAGGCTGGTAGCTTTGCAGGGCGGCCAGAGCTTGGGGCAGCTTGCCCGCGCGGATGTACAGGTTGGCCAAGCGCAGTGCGTCGGCGCGGGACAGGCCTGCACCGGCCTGCGCGCTGCGCAGCTGCTCTAGGGCAGCAATGGCATCGGCGCTGCGGCCACTGCGCTCTAGCAACTGCGCGCGCAGCGAACGCAGGCGGGCCAAGGCAGCTGGGTTGTTATTTGTGCCAATAGCGCTCTCTAAGAAAGCTAGCGCTTGCTGGGCTTGGCCTAAGCGCTCATACAGCGCCAGCACCTGGGCAAACTCTGGTTCGGTCAGCGGGCGGCGCGCTTGGGTAGCGGCCCATGCGGCCAGCAGGGCCTCGTCGTCAAACAGCATGGGCGACAGGCGCATCACATTGGCGATGGCTTTGTCCACCGCTGGGCCAGTGCCCCCTTGCTGCACCAAGGCCAGCCACGTGGCCAGCGCCTCTTGGGGCTTGCCAGACCATTCGGCAATTTGGGCGTAACGCTCGCGCAGGGCGGTTTGCTGCGGGTTTTGCAGCAGCCCCGCTTGGGTCAGCTTGAGTGCCTCGGGCAAGTTGGCTCCCGCAAGCGCCACTTCGAGGGCTTTGGCCAGTTGCACAGGCTCTAGCTTTTGCGCCAGCGTGGCTGCGTCCCAGGCTGGGGGTACCACTTGGGCCAGGTGTTTAACGGCGTTTTGCGGCTCGCCTGCGCCCATGGCCAAGTCAACCAGGTGCCAGTGGCTGGCATCGCCAGGTGGGGCTGCGTCCAGCTCTTTAACGGCCGCTGCGTAGGCCTGTTTGCTTTGGCCGCCAGACAGCAGCGCCTTAACACCTAACATCACCAAGCTGCGGCGCGCGTCGGCATCTTGGGTGCGGGCTTTGGCGGCAAAGTACAGCGCAGCAGCATCGTCGTACAGGCTCATCGCCATGGCTTCTTTGCCGCCGCGCAGCAGATCGGCCAGGGTGGTGGTGGGAATGGTAGTGAGCCGCTGCAAAATACTGCGGCCAAGCTGGGCCGCGCCAATGTCTTGGGCTTGGGCTAGCAGGTTGAAAGCGCGGGACGGGCTGTTTAAACCGGGCACTTGGGCACGCAGCTTGGTCTCTAGGGCTACTCGGGTGGCTTCCAGGTTGGCCAGGTCGCGCTCGCGCGGGGAGGCAGGCGCAGCGCTGGGTGCCTGTGCCAGGGTATCGCCCGGCGCGGCGTAGGCACTGGCCATGCTGACATCGGCCAAGCGGCTGAGCCAGCGCAGCAGCCGGGCACTGCCGCCAGAGTCCATAGAAACACGCGAAGCCGTGGAGGCGGCTGGGGCCGTGGGGGCTGCAGGCGTTACTGAGCTGGCAGGCGCGCGGTCAACCTTTTCGCGGGCGGCGCGGAACTTGGCCCAGGCCAGCGCCAGGTCCAGGTCAGCCCACTGCTCGCGCTGTTTGTTGTTATTGTTGAGCAGGGCTTTGCTCTCTAGCAGCACGGTCTCGGCCTCGGCAAATTCGCGCGTTGCGATCAGCTTTTCTACCAGCAGCAGGCGCAGGCCTACGTCGCCTTTCTCGGTGCGAATCAGGTTGCGCAGGTAGGTGATGGTGAGCGCCCGGTCGCCCTGCTCTTTGTCGCTGCGCAGGCGGGACAGCAAGTCGTCCTTAGGAAACACCAGCACCAGGCCCACCAACGCTACCGCCACCACCCCGACCAAAGCCCCACGGGTGAGAATGCCGCCGCGCTTGCGGTCACCCGGCGCAACGGAGTACGAGCTGGGTTTTTCCAAGGCTGGTGCCTTCGATGGTGAGGGTGTTGGCCGCTTTACCAGCCCCTTGGCTGGCGCGCAGGCCCGCGCTGCTGGCAGAGCCGTCCAGCGTGCACTGCGGGGCTACCAGGCTGGCCTTGAAGGGTACGTGCCCGTCAAACTGGGCCGTCACGCGGCCTGGCGCCGCCCGCCACGCCACGAGCTTGGCGTTGGCCGACTCTAAACGCGCTTGCGGCATGGCGGGTGCTGCGCCAGCCGGTGGCGGCTCTGCCAAAGTGGTATTTTTGAGGTCTTTTAGCCCTCTGGCCCAAGGAAATGCTGCACAAGCAGCTATTGAACTAATAGCATTGAGGTAGCTGTAGTTACCATGCTGCACCCAGCCTGCCAGGTCGGCGCAGCCCTGCAAAGCGGGGCTAGGGGCCGCAGCGGCTGCCGCGCCACCCACCCGCCACTGGCGCAGGTGCGGGCCGCCGCGCAGTTCAATACCGCTGGGGCCCACGGCCACGGTAGCCCTGCGCCAGTCAAGCACGCGCTGGGCATATTCGCTGGCAAACACGGGGTGCGGGTCGCTGGCCAGCACGGCTTGGTACACCTTGTGCAGCGAGGCAATGCCTGCGCGCTTGGTGGCTATGTAGGTGTGGTAGTAAATGTTAATGGGTTTCAAGCGGCGCGGCAGGTCGGTCATGGCGAAGGTTTCCAGTACCCGCTCGTAGCCGTAGAAAGGGCCTGTCCAGTTGTTGGTGTAGACGTTTTCGTTTTGGTTGGGCGCATACACCTGAAAGTAATCGCCCTTCATCATGCCCATGGGGCCCACCAGCGTGAGCGAGGGCTCGGCCTGGGTGGTCCAGGTGTCGCCTGCGTTCATGTTCAAAAGCCCGGCCTCGTAGGCGATACGCACGGGCGTGGCCAGCGGGTGGGTGTTGCCTGGCCAGAGTACCATTTTCACCCGCTTGCCGGGCGGGGCCAGGCGCTGGTTAATGTAGTCTGCTGAGCCTTTGATCTCGCGCTCGGCGTTGTAGCGGTAGTTAGGCACGGGCAGGTACGGGTTTTTGGTGGTGGGCGGCAAACCCAGCTCTAGCTCAGCCCAGCTGAACGGGTGGCTGAAGGTGTGGGTGGCAATCTCTACGTGCGGCAAGGCAAACATTTTTTGGGCTGTGGCTTCCATCAGCGGGCTGAGCGCAGCGTACAGGCCTTTGCCTGCCACTTCGGCTTCGATCACGCTGACGGTGGTGGGCACCCGGTAGCGCTGCAAAAACTCGGTCAGCATCACCTCGCTGGCCAGCGGGGTGCCGGCCACTTCGGCGCGGCTGGGGAAACCGTCGCCATCGTGGTGCACCAGCAGCAGGCGCTTGCCCGTTTCGGTGGTCACGTCGGGCATGGGCACCGCGTCGTTGGCGCGCAGGCTGGCACGGAAAAACTCTATCGGGTCTACCACCCAGCGGCTGCCGTTGCCTTGCGGCAGGTCAACGTTGCCATAGTTCTCCAGCGCATAGCCGCCCCAGGGCGTGATGGCGACCACGTCGGCATAGCTGCCTGATGGCGCCCGCAGCCGCAGCCACACGTCGGAGTCTTGCGCTACGAGGGGCTCAAAATTGGCCGCCGATGTGCTGGGCGCAATTTCAGCACCTATATAGGGCGAGCGCTTTTCTACGTTCAACGGGGTTTTGATTTTTTCAGCCGGGCCTTGCACCAGCCCTAGCGCCACCAGCTGGGCCTTGCTGGGGGTGTCGCCCAGCAGCACCAGGGGCACGCCCTCGGCCTGGGCCTGGGCTATGAGCGCCAGCAAAGCGGGTGAAGCCGGGAAGCGGCCGCTGACAAACCACAGCACCAGGCCTGCGTAGCGCCCTGCCAGCGGCTGCGCCAGCACCGGGCCTAGTGCCTCGCTGGCGTAGTGGGCATAGCGCACGTCAAAACCCAAGTGGTTCAGCGGCATGGTGGCCATGCTGTGGATGGCGTGCAGCGCCAGCTTGCCCAAGTGGCCTGGCTCGTCGTGCACGGCCAGCACTTGGCGCGGCAGCACCTCCACCTGGCCTACACCCACCATGTTCAACGCGGGGTTGGTGACCCACGGTATGGCCCCTAAAGCACGAATTTGCGCGGCAGTGTCGCGGGCCAGCTGGCGGTTCTCGGGCGGCACATAGTCGATGCTGATGACCGGCAGGCTGTAGTCGTCTTTGCATTTTTTAAGCTGGGCCCAAAGCCAGTCGCGGTCGGCCTGCGGTACGCTGCGGTAGGCTTTTTTGCCCGCGTCCCAGCCTTGGAAGAGCGACTCGGCAGCCACGGCAAACACGTCTTTGTGCACCTGGGGCAAGATCTCAAAACCCCGGTTAAAAATAAGTTTGGCCTCGGGGTAGGCGGCCTTGATGGCGCGCACCAGCTGGGCCGTGCCGGCAATTTGCCGGGCCTGTGCCTCGGGCGTTTTGGCCACCAAATAAAACGAGTCCATGGTGTCTAAAAAGAAGGCGCGGTAACCCTGCGCCCACAGCGGCTTGATGACTTCAGCGATGTAAAACTCTTTAAAGCCCGGCGCGGCCAAGTCCACCACGGTGGAGCCCCAGTCTTTGTTCTCGCCCAGCTTCCACGCGCTTTGCATGCGCTTGAAGTAGTCGCGCGTAGGGTGCACCTCGCCCAACGAGATATAAGCTGCCACTTGCGTGCCGGGGTTAAGCCGGTGCGACCAGCCGGGGCCGGTGGGCAGGGGCGTAACGTGGCCGGGCTCGACCACGGCGATGTCAAATGCGCCCAAGCTTTCCCAGGGGATGTCTTTGCCGTAGAAAAAAGCGAAGCTGGGGGGACTCAGCACAGCAGGTGCCAGCGGCACCGCCGGTGGAGTAGGTGCAGCCAGCGCAGCGCTTTGGACGGGCTGTACGTTTTGCGCTGTCGCGGGCTGCACAGCCCCACCCAGCAGCAAAGCCAAGCAAAGTAACAGGCCCGGCAGGGCAAGGGCAGCGAAGTCCCGTCTTAAACCCCTGCCTAAGGCCTGCGCGGCGCTCCAGTGGCTTAAAGGCCGCAAACAGGGCCGCAGTGTTAGTTTTTGCATCAGAGAAAGATCAAAATTAGCGCTGGTAGTTCAGTTGTGGCGGCAGGCCCACACGGGCACACCCGCTTAAGGCCGCGCCATATGCTGGGCGCTCCATTGGCTTAGTTGCTGCACCGCATCGTCGGTGGCCAAGGCCAGGGCGCGCACGCCACCAGCGGCGTCGGGCGTGGGGGCGGGCGCGCGGCTGACCACACTGTGCTGCGCCACCAGCACGCCAGAGCGCAGCAAAGTAGCCTGCAGGCGCACAACGCCGCTGCTGCTGGAAGCGCTGTCAAACAACTGGCTAAATTCGTCCAGCTCTACTTTAAGCAGCCACACCGCGCCGCCCTCGGCGCTGCCCAGCACGGGGCCGCGCTGGCTTAGCGCGTCGCGCAGGCGCAGGCGCACCAGCTGGGCGGCAGGCGCGCTCCAGCGGGCCAGTGCATAGGGGCGTAGCTGCTGCGCGTCGGCATAGCCCAAGCGGTAGAGCACGGCGGGGCTGTCTAAGGCGGCATTGGCATCAATGTCGGCCAGCACGATGGCAGGGGCCTTAGCCGCCGACGCGCCCTGGCCGGTAGCAAACAGGCTGGGGCCAAAGTCATACACCACTTTGGCCACTGGGGCTTGGGGCGTGGTACAAGCGGCCAAGCACAGCATGGTACCAAGTGCCCACCACAGCCTGTATTTTGAGTGTTTTAGACCTCTGGCCCAAGGAAATGTTGCACAAGCAGCTATTAAATTCATAGTGTATTGTAGGCGCAATAGGTTGAATGTAGGTGGACTGCAGCGCAGTAGTAGTTGCTTTTTAACCCCATTGTGGCCGCGTGCTGGTAGGGCCTAACGCGCTGGTGGGGCCACAAAGCCCGGCTCGCCGGGGCCTGCGCTGGCACTGCCACTGCCGTAGATCAAGCTTTGCGGGTTGTCGCCCAGGTTGTTGAACACACGGTCTACGTTACGGGCGGCTTTGGCCGTGTCGTCTACTGCGCGGGCGGTGCGTGGCAGGGTGGTGGCACTTAGCGTTTGCGCACTTTGTGCCAGCGCGGCACTGCCAGCGCCCAGCTGGTCAAGCACGCCACCTTTTTCAGCCACCTTGCTGCCAAGGCTGGTGACTGCCGCTGCCGCAGCGGTAGCGGCGCGGGTGGTTTCCTGCGCGGTTTTGTTAAATTCTGCCGAGGTGGTTTGCAGTGCGCGCATGGCGGCGCTGGTGTCTTTGACCATGCCGGGAATGTTAACGCGCTCGGGCCCCAGCTGGGCATCGGCAATGGCTTGCATGCGCTGGGCTGCTGCGCCTATTTGGGTGGCGCTGTCGCCCAGCGCTTTGACGGTGCCCAGCAGCACTTTTTGGTTGTCAACCGACAGCAAGTGGCTGAGCTGTTTGGCGGTGTCTTCGGCCTCCATCAACAGTTTGGTGCCTTGGTCTGAGATGCTAGAAAACAAACTGGGCCGCAGCGGTATGCGGGCGGGCAGGCCGTTGCTGGTCAGCAGGGGCACGGTAGAAGTGCCGTCTTCGTCCAGCTGCACATAGGCCAGGCCCGTTACGCCCTGAAAACCCAGCGTTGCGTAGGTAGACTGGGTCAGCGGCGCGCCGGGGTCAATGGCCAAGCGCACCAGCACATTGCCCTTGGTTTGCCGGTCAAATTCAATGGCTTGCACTTTGCCCACGGGAATGCCCCGGTAGCGCACAGCCGCTTGCAGCGACAGGCCGGTAATGGATTCGCGGGTGCTCAGCTCGTACACGTCGCGCAACTTGCTGTCGCGGGCCAGCCACGCGGCCAGTGCCAGCAGCATGGCGGTAACGCAGAGCACAAAAACGCCTGCTGCCAAAGCATGTGATTTATTTTCCATCGCTAGTTTCCCTGTTCTGCGTATTTTTACACCTTTGCGCCGGGCACGTGTAACACGCTGCTGGCGCGGCGACCGCGCTCGCCCAAGAAGAACGTGTCGATGAACGGGTGTGGGTACTGGCTGACGGCCTGGGGCGTGCCGGTCACGATCACTTTTTGGTCGGCCAGCACGGCCACGCGGGTGGACAGTGCGTGCAGCGTGTCCAGGTCGTGCGTGACCATCACCACCGTCAGGCCCAGCTCTTGGTGCAGGCTGCGCAGCAGGGTGCAAAAGCTGTCGGCGCTGTCCGGGTCAAGCCCGGCGGTGGGCTCGTCTAGCAGCAGCAGGGGCGGGTCCATGATGAGGGCGCGGGCCAGCGCCACGCGCTTGACCATGCCGCCCGACAGGTCAGCGGGCATTTTGCTGGCGTGCTGGGGCCCTAGGCCCACCATTTGCAGCTTGACCAGTGCGGCCTGCACCACCAGCGCCTCAGGCAAGGTGCCCAGCTCGCGCAGCGCAAAGGCAATGTTGTCTAGCACGCTAAAGGCCGAAAACAGCGCGCCGTGCTGGAACAGCATGCCCACCTTGCTGGCCGCGCCACGGGCACACAAAGCCGCTGCGGGCGCGCCCAGCACAGTGACGGTGCCGCGTGCAGGCGTTTCTAAGCCCAATATTTGCCGCAGCAGCACGGTTTTGCCCGTGCCTGAGCCGCCCACCAAGGAGATCACTTCACCGGGCACAATAGCCAGATCTAAATCTTTGTGAACGACAAACTCAGCGGCCGGCGTGGTAAAGACGCTCCAGAGTTTGCTGATGTTAATGACCGCTGCGCCCAGGCCTGCGCTTTGGCCTGCACCTGCCGTGGGCATGGCTTGGGCGCTGTCCTGCATTGGCTCAGGCATGCGGCTCATACGCCCACGTCTTTAAAGACAATGGCAAACACCGCATCCACCAAAATAAGCACCGTGATGGACGTGACCACCGAGGCTGTGGTGCCCCGGCCTAGGCTTTCGGTATTGGGCTTGACGCGCAGGCCGTAATGGCAGCCCACCAAGGCAATCAACAGCCCAAAAACCACTGTTTTGGCGACGGCCAGCACCAGGTTGGCCAGGTCGACCGCACCGGGCAGCGCGCTGATAAAAAACTGCGGCGTAATGCCCAGCGCCACGTCGGCGGCCAGCATGCCGCCCAGCAGCGCGGCCAGCGTGGTCCACACACTAATAAGCGGCATGGCCAAGGCCAGCGCCAGCGCACGCGGCATGACCAAACGGTAGCCGTGGGCAATGCCCATCACGCGCAGCGCGTCCAGCTCTTCAGTCACCCGCATCACGCCAATTTGCGCGGTGATGGCCGAGCCCGAGCGGCCCGCTATCAAAATAGCCGCCAGCATAGGCCCCAGCTCGCGCACCAAAGACACGCCCAGCAAGTCCACGATCAACGCATCTGCGCCAAACTGCTTGAGCTGCTGCGCGCTTAAATAGGCCAGCACCACACCAATTAAAAACCCCACCAGCGCAGTGATGGGCAAGGCCGTGGTGCCAAACTGGTAAATATGGCCCGAGATATCGCGCCATGGCCCTTGGCGCGGGTTTTTAACCAAGTGCAGCACATCGATCAGCAGCTGGCCAACCAACACCACGAAGCCTTTGCCATGCGACAGCAAGCCCAGCACGCCATCGCTCAGCGCTAAATAACGCTGTTTTAAACTTAACGCGTTGTGCACTGGCGCAGGCATGGTAAAGCGCGCCACATGCTCTAGCACCGCGCGCTGCGCAGGCGTGGCCTCTAGCTGCTGGGGCCACACGCCGCACCAGTGCCGCCACAGCAGCTGCGCGCCAATATGGTCTAGCTGCAGCGCGCCACGCAGGTTCCACGCGGCATCGGCCTTGCCACTGGCCGCCAAGCTGGCCAGCAACGCCCGCATGTGCTCCCTGTCGGTCATTTGCGCTGCCGTCCAACTGCCCAGCGCTGCCCAACACACGCCCCTGCCCTGCGCGCCATCTGACTGCGCGTTGTGCATTTCGATGCGAGGCAGGCTCATATCCATGGCATACATGGTAGCTCGTAATGCGCTACTTGCTTTAAGCACCCGTTACGGTGCCCTTTGCGCGTTATCACCTGCCAAGTGGGTTGCAGCCGCCCCTGCTTGCGCCAGCACTGTGCGATGCACGCCGTCCACCACCTTGCCCATGCGCACATAGTCCAGCCGGTCTGCCGTGTTTTCGGGGGTGTGGTGGGCATTATTCCAATAAAAGGCGGTATCGGTCACCATCATCCCTACAAAGCCATCATGTGCAAAGTTCAGGTGACTGAAATAACCAATACATTCCAGCGATAACATCAAACTTTCCCGCTTACCCGAAGCCTTAAGTGCCTTGGCATGCACCGCGCTGCCCATTGAGGGTGTGCGAAAGAAAGTCGGCTCTTCGTTGGTGTAGGCCACCATCTCTACCTGCGTGGTTAGCTGGGCATTCTTGAGCAAGCGGGCAAGCTCGATCAAGCCTGCCACACCGTTAGCGTTGTCATCTGCTTCAGGCTGGGTGCCCGCCACGTCGTAGTGCGCACCAATCACCACCACATCGCGGGTATCGGGCCCCAGGCCTGCGATCAAATTGCGAAAGCTACTTCCTTGTGCAATAAATTTCTGGCTTTCAACCACCAAGCCCTTGGCAGTCCACTCGGTTTCGATATAGCGTGCAGCGCCATCGAGTCGCGACATTTGTTCAAAGTTGCGGTTAGCGTAGTCAGTTGACAACACGCCCACATGCTGCTGCAGCGCAGCCACAGACGCGGCTTGGGTGGGTGGACAGTATTTTTCAATCCAGGCCAGCGTCAAGCGTGCGGGCACCTGCGTCCCCGCCATACTTGTCGATAATGCGCTCGAAAGTCTTCCACGGCACAAACTCCATTACCTGTGCAAACAGCGTCTTGCCAAAATTCATGGGTTACCCTAGGAAACGTAAATCTCAGGGCATCACGGGTCGAAAAATTAAAATTAAAATCGCGGACAAGTTAAAACTGCTTGAAACCCGCACCGATGCATCGTTCGCTTCGCTTTTACGCATACCGCTAGCGTGTATGGAAGTGCTATCATATATATGATGCTTTCTAGAACTTCTTCGCCTACAAGATCAAGAACTCCAAGAACTTTTTCGCCCGAAACAGTTGAAGACGGTCGTACGGCCTACATTCCTACACGATTTCTACCCCTCGCGACCTACGCAGCGCAGCGCGCACTAGTGGGCCGTCCTTTGCTTGAGAACCTGAAATTGTTGATCCCAGCTGACAACACGGTTCGTGAGACACGTGAAATACTTTCGGTAGGGCGTGGCAACGTAAAGGAAGATTTAATAAAAAACGATTACGACAGCTCTCGTCGCACTCTTGCTGCGCGTCGAACGTTATTAGATATAAAAGATGAATTTATTATTAACCCGTTAGAATCTGCACATATTGGTGCGGCGCTAAGTGCTGAGGCACGCGCGGGCAACTGCGGCGAGCACACGGCAATCGGGCTACGTGTTCACGCCAACAAACTTGTCGAAGGTCAAGTTGTCAAAAGTGTGGCATCTTCAAAAGAAGACCATACTTGGGCTGTGCAAACTCACGCTCCAGGTATTGCAGGACCAAGCATTGTAATTGACCCATGGTCGCGCGGACCTGCTGTCATGCTTAGAGATGCTAGCGACGTGTACAGGGGACAGCGCAAGTCCACTTACATTGTCTCTGTAAACAAGGCGAAAAAAATGCAAAAAGGATTTGAGGAGGCACAATTTCTTGCCAAAGAATATGAGCCTGCGATTCAAGATCATATTAAATCAATCAAAAATGATAACTCTAGGGGTATCCGGGAAGCTGATACTTATTCTGAAACTGAAGTTACCTCACCAGAGTTCCGGCGCAGCGCAGCAGAGAGTGCAAAAATAACAACAGACCTCATGACAGGTAAGACACCACAGGCACAGCATCCTAAAGTCGATGGTCCCATTTACAAACTACCAGCCCTGAACATGTTGCTTCCTGTAGTAGCGGCCGCGCGCGAGTTGAACGTTAGCGTTAAAGGCGCAGCGGCGTTCGCCAAAATGGTGATCGCTAAGCTAGTCCCTTCCCAGGAGCCCTAAGAGACCTGCCACCGCGTTAGCGGTTTAGTTCAACATCTATTTAGATCATAGTCTTGATGTCAGGGTTCAATTCAAATCTTGACCCAATTATTTCAATCCCTTATTTTACTGATCATGGCTGTAGATTCTGTATTGGTTATGTGCTTGCGCCATTCTTGCAATAACTTCTGTGATTGAAATTGAAGCAAATTATTGCTTTCTTGCGGATCACTCATTAAATCGTAAACGACTTCTTGCTGATTGATACTGTTTTTCCAATATTTGTAAAGACGATTGGGATGGCGTAAATCATATAAGCCAGTATCCGTATTTTGTTGAAAGCTGCTCAAGGCATGTGGTTTTCCTTGCTGCAATGGGTAGCCTTGCCAGATACTAGGTTGTGGCATACCAAGCTCTTGCAATATTGTTGGAGCTATATCGATTTGGCTAGCCAGTTTTACGGTGTTTATACGTGCGGTGTTACCGCCATGCCAATCAACTAACAAAAAAGGTATGCGCAACAGTTGCTCGTACACGCTATTGGCGTGTCTAAATTTACCATGTTCGCCTATTGATTCACCATGATCTGTTGTGATGGCTATAACAGCGTTATTAAGGTACCCCTTCTTATCTAAATTAGTCAAAATTTGCTCCACATAATAATCTGCTTGCAGCACGCCGTTGTCGTAATAATTATTGTAATTTTGCAAATCTGCCATACTGGTTTTATCAATTCGGTAATTACTAGCAGGAAGAAATTGCTTAAATTTAGGCTTTTTTTCACCAAGAGTATGTACTGACATTAAATGAAATTGCAACATTACAGGTGTTTGATTAAACACTGGCAACTTAATTGTTTGCTCTAGAACATAGCTGTCATCATTCATGTAGTCCGTTGTCATAGAGCCATCATAGTAATGGTCTACTTTCCCATACAAATTTCTTAAGCCATAAAAATTGGTGTGATCGCCGCCTAGAATCATACGAACTTGATACCCATGTTTACGCATTACATCGTGAATAGTAAAAGGTTGAAAAGAAAAATCTCCCAGGGATAAAGAGCTAATCAAGCTTTGCATTCCACATGCAGATTCACCACAACTAGCATGCAATAAACCTGCGTTACGGATTTTAGTTTCGGCATTAAGTTTATTTAAAAATGGCGTAGAGATATTTTCTTTGTAGCCATTTATATTTAATTTATCAAAACGTAGAGCGTCAACCACAATAAGCACTAAATTCTTAGGATTGGATAATCTCTCTGGCTGATAAGTTTGCCGCAATTGGGCTGCTTGTGCATCTAATTTATTGGCTTGTACTGTATCTATATGATTACCTTGCAATGTATATGCTGCTTGGGTCGCATAAAACGTAATCGTAAGAGGCTCGAAAGAAGACCCACTAAGGGCATTACAGTAAAGCTGGGAAGGAACGGCCAGCGCCATGATGAGGCTAGTAAATGCAATAACGGGTTTGGAAAATTTGAGTTCGAGTGATAGCTTTGGTGCAGCATCAAATTGCGTTACGTACTTTTTTGCGACTAACAAACAAACGCCATATGCGACTATTAATATAGTCACAATAACTGCTAATGACACTTCCAGACTTGCAGCAACTTGTGTCGATTGCCTAAGGTAAGTCATGAACAACTCTTTTGATATGACCTTATTCCAGCTTTCTAGTCCTATAACAGCCAGTACATAATACAGTATCGATACAAATATCAAGGTAGTTAATATTAAAATGCTGATTCCTTGATGCCACTTTTGATTAGATACAGTGCTAAATAAAAGTATTCTTAGAGAAAAAACACATATCAATACGTA
Organism: Polaromonas sp.; assembly: GCA_043778205.1. Classification (GTDB taxonomy): domain Bacteria; phylum Pseudomonadota; class Gammaproteobacteria; order Burkholderiales; family Burkholderiaceae_C; genus JAAFIP01. Next base: position 42,339 of record JAYWGO010000091.1, read on the forward strand.
CGTTACTACAACAAGATGCTGAAAAATAACGGCTATTGGCATACCAAATAAAAACACGTAGTACCCTAAAAAAACTAACGAGGGTAAGTACCAAAAAAATATTTCTAGGTAAGTTGAAATTGATTTGATTTTGTCTGTGTTCATTTATGAAGTCAGCTAATAACGTGATGGAGGTGGTCAGGCGGTGCACACGCCGTACAGCAAAACTACCAGCAGTGTGCAGACCAGTATCGAAATGAAAACGAGCCGAAATAATTTTTATATGCCGCACTTAACTTGAGAAAAGTTAAGGGAAAGTGACTGCATTTTTTCAAAAAACGAAACGCCCATCTAGGTCACTTGAAACTTCGCGCGAAGCTTTGTTTAAGGGCATGGCACCGGGTGATAACGTTGGTTTAGCATTGTTGCCAGCGTTGCGCACCAAAGGTGCTTTGGCGCTGGCAGAAACAGAAATATTTTGGCCTGTTATCTGGTTCATGCGCGCGGTGACTTTTTGAACATAGCCATGCGAAAAACCTGTTGAAAAATTGCCTGAGTAATAGCAGCTTATTGCTTTAGCATAATCATTCCCAGAACGGCCGTAACACTCTGAGAATATCTTGGCCCCCGCCGTTAAGTTAGTGCACCGATCAAAAGCAGCGGTCCAATCTTTAATACCCATCCATTTAAAGTTAGACAGATTCACCTGCGCCAGTCCAACCGAAAAATTCTTTCCCAACTTTTGCAAGCGCTCTGCGGTAGAAGCCGCTTCGCTCAGTGTTCTAGGCTGCCGCTGCAACCTGTCGCCCACTACGCCAATCGCAAACGGATTATTACCAGACTCTACATGCACAATGCTTTGCATAATGTGATCTGGCACAGATTGTGCCGTCGCATCAGCAGGGCAACCATCAAACATCAGTTGGCACCTCTTGTTTCCTGGACAAAATCAATACCGGTAATGCGCCGCACCCCACCGTGCGCGTCTACGTGGATCATGATATCTATCGTCATTCTGAGCAGGTGTTTAATCACTTCATATTCAAGAGACGAGCCTTCGGGCGAGGCCTTTACCATCAACGCAAGCTGCTCCCAAGCTTGCGCAGCACTGCCAGCGTGGCAACTTGTAATTGACCCAGGGTGACCCGACGCACAGTTGCGCACAAAAAAGAACGATTCATCGCCGCGCAGCTCGGCCAGCAAAATTCGGTCGGGCTTCATGCGCAAACAGGCTTCCATGCAGCCTTTTGCAGTTACTGTGGATTCACCTAGTCCGCCCCTTGAATACAGCAAATGCACCCGGTTGGGATGGATTAAAAACAGCTCGCGCGCATCTTCAATCGACACCAATCGCTCGTTAATCGGTATGTGGTCTACAAGCGCCTTCATAAAGGTGGTTTTGCCGCTACCTGTAGCCCCTGCCACCACAATATTTTTGCGCGACAACACAGCTTGGGCAAAAAAATCTGCGTATCTGCCCTGCTGTTTTAAAGCGATTAACTGGTGATCATCTGCGCTCAGCCCCGTATGGGCTTCGCCTAACTGTTCAAAAAAGCCACTGTCTCTATATTCGTTTAGAGAAAAGCGTTTCTGTGACGGTAGTCGGATGGTAATAGATACCGTACCCGCCTCCACCGCAGGCGGAATGACAAACTGCGCGCGTTGCCCGGTTAAAAAAGTAAACGATACGATGGGTGTACGTTCGGTAATGCTTTGCCCGGTTTTGCTCTCGTTCACAATCGCAGTACAAAAAGCACGGGCACGCTCATAGGTTAGCGAAGGCACCTCTTCTCTGTGCCAGCCTCCACGCGATTCATAAAAAACTTCACCAGGGCGGTTAACGCATATTTCTGTAATTGCATGGTTGCCCAGCAAAGTTGATATGCCCAGCATTTTGAGCTGGTATTCCATGAACGTGTCAGGGATGCTGGCAAGTACTTCATTCACAAACTAGCCCTTACCTGCCGAAAATCAATATCCTTTGTTGTCATGACGTTAACCAACTGCCCCTGTGGAATGGTGATGGTGTCGGGTGTTGCTAAAGTTTTTGCAGCGATTTGCGCGGGAATTTTTGACAATATATCAACCGCAATACTTTCATAGGGTTTAATTTCTACTGTGGATTTGCCTGCAGTATCCGTAGTGGTAGTCTGCTGCGTTGGTCCATATTTGACGCTGCCCAGTTTAAACAAATCACCTGCCAAACTTACCAAAATGGCCGCTGACAGTTTTTTGCCCCAATGTCCATCAAAGTCACCTAGAACGCCTGTGCTGCCCATTTCGTCTGTGGCTGCTTCAGAAATTGCAATATCGATTCCCTCTGGGGTCAGTATGCGGTCCCAAATGACGGACAGGCGCTCATTGTCTCCGCTACCGCCCTTAAAGGTGCCCGATAATCGACTGCCCTTTGGAATCAGCCTGTAGGCACCGTTCATGGAATACACGTTTTTGTTTACTGTACAAGACGCTGAGCCGCTAAGGTCTGACACGAGGCGTGAGTCCAACACGCAGGTAATATTGGAGCCCCTAGGTACCAAATAATTCTTGTCTGTACTTAGTCTTTGCGCTTCAACCGTACTTGCGCTTTTGCCGCGCGATGCCGTGCCCAAACCGCTGGTGTCCGTAGGAATCAACTTAGATGCTAAAGCCCCGTCAGCAGCCGCACCACCTGGGCCAGCACCGCCTGCGGGTAGACCCATGCTTGCAGCTAACGCATTGAGTCGTGCATTTTTAGGGTCTGCCGCTAGCGCTGCGCTCAAGCCGGCCAGCCCGGGAGCCGCTGTGGCTGATGCGGGCAACGGTATTGCGGTTGCCGGTAATGCGGATATTTTTGAATTAGCTTCACTGCTTTCGCCGCCTGGCGCGCCACTTGGTTGCAGGCGCTTTTTCCAGCCCGTCTCGCTTTGCACCGCATCTGGGACGCCAGTACCTGCGCCGCCATCCCCAGCCATCAACCCTCCTCCCGTTTTTGTTCGCTTTTCTTCAAGCGACAGAACAGGCGCCGTACCTGGTGAACCACTTTTACCCATTTGAGCGGGCGAAGAAGTTGAAGCTTGTCCAGCGCTAAGCTTTTTTTCGCTGGCCAGGGGGATAGCACCTGCGTCTTTACTGTTAGTCAAAGGTGTGGCGCTGTTTTGTGCAAGTGCGGGGCTTGAGGGTGACGTTAGTGGTGGCACAATGCGTTCCCTAGTAGGCGGAAGTGCGAGCTGTTGCTGGGCCTCTGGCTTAGCCACTGCGCCTGCATTTCTGTTAGAAACTTTGCGCAAAATAAAAAAAATAGCGACTGATATCAATATGAACACTGCTACAAAGTAAATAATTAGCTTTTTATTTACAGGGCGGCCATCTCGCATACCCAGCGCTGGTATGTCCGCACCAAGGCGCGTGCTGTCAATATCTGTATGCATAGAATTTGGGATATCGGCCATTAGTTATATCTTTCGCAAAAAAGTGTCATGTAGTCTCATGGTCCATAAAGTCTGCTTAGCCCTATTTGCCTTTGGAGACCACATTTCGGTTGCCAAATTTAGTTAGGCTACCGTCGTTTTTACCTCCACCCAATTGGTTAGAAGCAACACCTTCTGATGCCATGCCTAAAAGCTTCATAGCCACCCCAGGCACCGAAATTAGCAATACACTTAAAAACAATCCTTCCATTGTATAAAGCATTGACAAAAATAGCGCAGAAGTACCAGTGAAGTAAGCAGTTACAGCAGCGAGCGAAGTTGCCGCTGCTACCGCAAGGCAAATCTTACACATTAATGCCATCAATGCGCTTGTCAAAATAACACCGAACATAAATTTGGCCCAGGTAATGGGCCATTCAGCAGTCCGCTCAAAGATTCCCGCAAATATAAAAATGGGTGCTAGCACCGTACCTATTTTTAAAGTTATTGCCAACGTAAGTGAGGTAAACAACGCTGCAACAATTGGCATTACTGCCCCAAGATTAGATGCGACCATTGTTACTACCCGGCCCATACTATCTTCCCCCCCTGTATTAGAGGTTAAAGAGGCCGCCATTATTGACAAAGCAACTGCTGGTATTAATTCACTGTCAATAATCTTGAACACATCTTCTTGGCCCGTTATAACAATAGAAACAATTTTTATCCCCTCTGCAATCATGCCGCTCAAACTCTCACTGTCTGTACCAGCATAGGCTGCAGTAGTGCTGAGCAGAATAATTTTCCCCCACTTCAACACATATGTCGCGGCGGGCTCAGTAGATCTACCGGTAATTATCTTAAAACCTTCAAATGCAACCATTGCAGTTATTGTTGGCAGCAATATGGCTGAAATATTAAACATAATATTTTCAGATACGCTAGTGAGATTTGATAACATACCATCAACCATTAATCGAATTGCGGCAAACCAAGCTATGGTGACAGCCGACACAGTAGTCGCAACTATTGCGCTCAACATTTAATTTCTCCTTGTTAGCACTGAGTATTGAGGCATCATTTCCTTCATTGAAGCAGCCATGTTCATACAAAATACGTTTTTATAAGCTCGTATCTTGAACAACTGAAACGCTCAGCCACATCAAAAAAGTTAACAGTTTTTTAAAAAATCCCATATATTTTTCTACTGTTTAGTACTTTTACCATCTCTATTAAGTCAGCCATTTGTGATCGTGCATATTCCATATTCGCCTCATACATTGATGAATTAATACTGTGAGTTAGTTGCGCTTTTTGTATAACTAATGATTGAGCGGTTGCACCTCCAAGTGTAGGTGATGCAATTGCAAGCCCCACAGTATCTGCTACGGCCGCCACCGTTACCATTTGTGCAAGATATAATTTGTGTGCCGCAATCATCGCAGCACGTAGCGTTACCATCTCTAAGCATGCAGTGTTTATTAACACATCTACCGGATGCTTAACTCCTCCAAATGAAACTACAATACACTGCAGAGTTTTGAAAGCTGAAATCGTTGCGTCTGGTGCCAACGCTGCTGTTGACAATACAACTGCATCTTTAGCTACTACCAAAGTTGCAGGCATAAGCACTAACGGCGGAACTGGGAGTTGAAGTTTCATAAAGCCATTCGCCGTTACTTGATCAGTAGCTGCAGCCTCTGTAGCACTTACTAATGTTGCGGCTAGGTCTGTTAATGCAATATCCGACACAAACCAAGCCGCACTTGACTGGGTACTCCCTAAAATAAATATAACAACGGTCAATATTTTGATTAGTTTGTTGATAGTCCACTGCATTAATTGGTTAATTTTATTTAACATCTTTATCTCCAATTTAAATTTGGTTTGTGCAAGCAAGGTAAATTTTTGATCAATGTTTATGCAGCATTTAGACAAAAATCTTCTACGTTGTGCTACGGAGTGTAGCCTTCGGTACGATTCATACACGTAGCCATCCACAGAGCTAACGCTACGGGATCAAAGCATGGACAATAAGTGGGGGTCATATCAGCAGGAAAAAGCAGAGGTACCGTTGGCATAAGCCTGTTAGGTGTAGGTGTGGGGTAATAAAAGGTGTCCAAAATTAGCGGAGGAGCAGGCGCAGTAGTACCGCCGAAGCCTGTTGAAAGGCATGCTATATCGCCTGGACACCTTACTGGATACTTCCCATTGCTGTTAATCAACGTCGGTAGACCAATAGCAATATAAAGGTTTGAAGCTGGACTACCGAACCAACAGAATTCAAAAACATCATCAGCTAGATAAGGTATCGGGAAATAACAGTTTATGCTTGCTTGTGGAACCGAAATCCCTTCACAAGGGAAAACTGTGGGATCGACGGCATTTGCATTAGTAGCTAAGCCACTGTTAATAAACAGCATAATAAGTAAAAAAAGGCTTCTAAAATAACTTCTCATCACTATTCCTTTTTGAGTTAATTTGTTGTCACGTCTGGAAATTATTTGATAATGCTATTAGTCTTTACGTCTTATAGCCACTACTGAATCTCCATGGCGTACTACCAACACGGGATGGACACCATGCACAATTTGAAGAGTCTCGCCACTGACAGTTTTGTTCACCACGTATTCTTGCGCACGCACTGATGAACGGGCAAACACTGCAGGTGAATTAACACCATCTGCAAATTGCAGGTATGTAAACGCACCATCGTCGTAGACACGCATGGGTACAAGCCATCTGGCAGACATATCTGCAGCCACTTCGTAGTTAGTAAAATATGTTTTGCGGCCTACAGGCTCAATTGACATTTTTGTCGGCGTAATTTCAGATGCAGTTACTCTATCTCGGGCTAAATCTTCTGCGCTCTTAGATAATGCGGTTGCGCTACGCATAGCTATACTGCTAGCATCGTCTGGGTTTTTACCTAACATACTTGCCTGCCTTAGCGCTAGGTCGCTGGCCTCGTCTGCACTTTTGCCAGTAACAACTGCACGCCGTAGCGCGGCATCTTGCGGGTACGTAAACTGAACTACGTAGTGAACCCCTGCTTGCTTTGCATCGTCAATCTTCTTCCAGTCTTTGCTCACTACCCTAAGGTCTATTACGTAAGACCGTTTGTCTGTACGAATGTACATGTTGGTTTCTGCATCAATGTCTTTAGGTTTGATATAAAAAACGTTTTCCCGCCGAACAAGCTCCCAGCCAGCGCTAAATCCTGTGCCAAAGTCCACTACCTTTTCGTCTCTGCCTACAACAATTTGGGTAGCAATGCCAAGGGCCGTGTTGACGACATATGTTTTGCCCTCGGCGTATGCGTAGTCTTGGTGCGTGACAGCTGCTTTCACCACGTCAGCCGGCACCACAGCCAAAACAGCTGATATAAAAAAGCAATGCAGTGTCTTGGTCACTGTCCAATTAAATGTGTTCATAAATAATTACTTTTTAGGTAAAGGGGTTGCATCTTCGGGTGCTAGCAGTGGTTGTCCGGCGGCTGTGTTGGACAATTCACGCATGATTAAGTCTCTGCTTATTGACGCAGCGTTGTCAGGGTCAACACGGTAGGCTGTTACTCTGAATCCGAGCGGATTTTGAACACGCATATCTTCTTGCATTTGCAAATTAGATTTGTATTCAAACGCCAGGGTTACAGTAAACGATTCTGCTGACATCGGGGCTTCGGAACCTTTGTCAATCACGAAGCGTTCAAAACGGGCGGCAGCACCCACCGGGAAGCCTCTACTATCTTTCTCCGTCAATACCAAAGATTTAATTCTGACGAACTGTCTTTTTTTACGTCCCAAGACTACGTTGGGCGACAGAGTTTTACTGGCGTATAAAGTTTCATAGGTTTTTAAAACTTCACCGTCGGCCATAGCATAAACAATAAGGCCATCGCGGGCGCTCCATAAGTCCCAGTCGTAAGCTTCATAAGCTGTTATAAAATTTGATATATTGGCTTTGTTGACAGCCTCGTTTGCAGTGACGCTCATGTTTTTAAAGTCACCTACTAATTTAGCTACAGCGCTGGTACCCGTGTAGGGATCAACCGTGACCAGATAAGGTACTTTTTCTTTCAGAGGCATAACAAAAAAGTAGCCACCCGCCAGCAATAGCGCCAGCATGGCAGTGCAAGCGGCCACTATCCATGCCCGACGTTCGCTCTGGCGTATCAAATGCTCTCTAGTGACCTCAAAATCTACAGACCGTTGAATCACGTCAGGCAGCGTTTTGTCTGCTCTTTTCAATTTGGATAAAAAGTTCATGGGGCAACTTTAGGGGCAACTTTTGGAACTACTTTTTGTGGAGACTGAAGCGGCAGTAGTGCACTGCTGGCAGCAGGCGCTGCAGGCGCAACGGGCGCAATAGACTTGTCACCTCGGTCCAGTCGTGCAATACCGGTTACTACGTCGCGGTTTGTGCAGCGGGCTGTAAACTTGTTTTGTGCACTGATAGTTAAGGCAACTCCAAATGTTTTATAAACTTCATTGATCGCACCCATTGCTGCATCTACATTACGGAAGGTTTCTCCCTCTAATTTAGCAGGTAGAGAGAAATCATCGTCGCAAGCGTATTCGAAACCTATCTGTGTATCCTTGGCCCATCTGCGGGTTAATTGCATGAGTGTTCTGTCTACAGACAGTACTTTGTAAGCGTAAGGGCGAAATAACGCAATGACGCGAGGTGTCTCGTCAAATGTGTTTGCTGCCCGCCAATCATCTGGTAGGTTGAGTGGTGTCTGTGATGCACACGCGGTGAGTGCCGCACAGAGCAATGTCAGTTGAATTACCAATAATTTCTTCATTGTCCAAACCTTAAGTAATCTCCTAAAAAACAGAACGCGCTGTTCTATTTAATAGGCCAATGTGGGAACATGCACGGCAGGCTGCAGCCTGCTAGTGAAATTTTTATCTTTGTAGTATTTAATCTTGCTGCACATGATGGGATTAGACATTCCTTCAAATATGATAATTTCGCTGTCATTGCTCATCGCTTTAAGCTCTTGCGGCAGCATCAATGCGCGTTTTTCTTCATTCACGCTTTTACTTTTTTCCCTGGCATACGATTTACTGGTTTTCTTTACTGACTCATAACCCAGCATTTCAGAATAATCATTTGCGTCGCTTTGCGCTCTGGGCGTATACAGTATTTGCAAGGCATGGTTTGTCAGCATGGTTCTGCTGTCGTCTTTGCCGTAGGTTGAATCTAGCTGGGCAATCGACTGAATAATAGGAAAAAGCCGTAGGTTATAGCCGGCGATATAGCTCAGCGATTTAGCAATAATTTCTACACGCCCTAGCGTCGTAAACTCATCCATCAGCAATAAACACTGGTGCTTCAATTCGGGGTTTTCTTGGGGCAATTGCCTGGTGTTTTCGTTGATTAACTGAGAGAAAAATAGATTGACTATTAGCTTGGCGTCTGCAATTTTGTTGGGCAATATGCCAATATATACCGTCATTTTCTTTTTTCTAACATCAGTCAATAGAAAATCATCTGCAGCCGTGGCTGCGTTTACAACAGGATTTAACCAGGGCAACAACGGCTCTTTGAAAGTTCCCATAATGCTGGCAAAGGTCTCTTCGTTATTTGCCAGTAAACCTGAAAATGCGGTCTTAGCTTGTTGGCTTAAAACGCTTCTTTCTGATAGTGCAGTTATGTGTTCTGCCAATGGCACGCCATCAGCCGTAGACAGTTGAAGTACCGCACCAATACAGACGGGGTTCAATGACGATTCTGGGCACCCAAGCTCACGCTGATGGTCTTGGTATTCAAGCAGGAACAATACCAGCGCAAGGAAGACATTCTGTGCTTGCCCTTTCCAGAACTGGTCTTTTCCGTCTGCACCTACTGGGTACAGCATTAACGCGATGCTCATGATGTCTGACACTCTTCCGCGCACGTCAGACGTGATGTAGGTGAGCGGATTCCATCGGTGGGTTCGTCCATCTTCTGCAAATGGGTTGAACAAGAATACTTCGTGTCCATAGGCTTGTCTAAAGCCGCTGGTTAGGCTAAAGTTTTCTTGCTTGATATCTAGAACAACTACGGATTCTTTATACGTCAGCAGATTGGGTATTACGATACCAACACCCTTTCCAGACCGTGTGGGTGCAGCTAATATTGCAAACTGTTGTCCCCCATAGTAAAGATAATCTTTACCTACTTTGCCAACGATAAGGGTGTTATCTTTGGGTGTAAAAAAACCAGCTGCTTTTATCTCAGCTTTTGTAGCAAATTTTGCTCGACCGTATAGAGATCTTTCTTTCCAAATTAGTTTAAATCCAATGTATGTTCCTAGCAATGTGCCCAAGCCAAGCCCTACTGCCAAGGAGTTCTTCAGTACATTTGAAGCCGCTCTTATGTCACCACCAGCATCATTCAGTGCATCGACCATTAGGCTTATATTCAAATAGTGCACTATATTTTTCGAAAAAAATACATATAAAACGTGCGAAAGAAATACCCCCACTGCACTAGCCACTGCTAAGCATAAAAAAACGATCAAGGTGACTTTTAGTTTGGACATTATCAGAAATAACGATGGGCTGTATTTAGCGGCGCTTGCTCGCTTCAAAAGCTTTTCTCTCGCGGTGAAAGTGGGGGAGCCATTCATCTGCAGTTACGGCGTTCAACTCTTTGTCCGATAGCGCAATTTCTATGTTTTCGCTGACCGCACCATTACCGATGTGCCTTTTTTGTAATGCCAACTCGCTAATTACACGGTTCATAATTGCGATACTGCCGGTGGACGATGAGATAACAGACAAAGTCTCTGGTGCGTCACCTAGCTGCAGTTTGCACAAAACTGCAGAATGGCCTTGTTTTACCAAGAAGGTTCTGCTCCGTTCGTCGAGTGCAACTACTTCCTTAAATTCTGCCTCTGATAATTTAAGACCATCTATGTAATCTGCACGATTTGCGTTGGGGTTAGGCAATAAAATCAGTGTGGCAGTTTGTTCAATCAACGCGGCCGAAATGTCACTTTTCAATGCATCTTCAGGGGACTGGGTTGCAAAAATACCAAAGCCGTTTTGTTTTCTGATAGTTTTTAGTTTGTTGCGTGCAAATTCTTTAAGGCCGCCTTCACCATCAAGAATTTTCCAAAACTCGTCCATCACAAAAATGAGAGGCCTGCCGTCGATCAATTGCTCTAGCCTAAATATTAAATAGGCTATGACAGGGTTGCGTACTTCATCGGAATCAATCAAATCAGTGTAGTCAAACCCAATAATGGAGGTGCCATCGAAAGAAATTTTATCTTCCGGGTTATCAAATACCCATGCTAAGTAGCCTCCCGTACACCACCTGGTCAAGCGTGCATACACTGCGTCATCGCTCAGGTTAGGAAGGTTCGCTCTAAGGTTGCTGATATTGCGCAGATGGCTTGGCGCATCAAGAATTGCGGCAACGGCTCTGCTAATTTCTTCGTCTTCGCGTGACGAATACGTTTCTTTTCCAGCCAACAACTTTACAAAACCCACCAAAAACATTATGTTGGTTTCGGTGTTTTCACATTGAAAAGGATTCAGGCCGGTAGGAGCCCCGCTCTCTATGGTGAAGTACCTTCCGTTGCATGCGCGAACAAAAATTTCGGCGCCTCGATCTTTGTCGAAAAAGAAAATCGTAGGTATTGGAGAATAGCGCTGGACTTGCGATAGCAAAAAGTTTACCAAAGCTGTTTTACCAGTGCCCGACTTACCAATAACCATGGTGTTGCCAAGGGCCATTTCACCCAACGATCGTTCGCTAGTTTTAGTTGCATGAAAATTAAAAAAGTAAGGCTGCCCGTTGGTGCTTTGCAGCACAGTAGCAGCAACACCCCATGGGTTATCGTCACGTTTGCCCATTGAAAAATTATGCAGCGGCGACATGCCCAAAAAATTCAACGAGCTGACCTTTCCTTTTCTAACACGGTATTCCCAGTTTGCAGGCAGTTGCGCAAATACAGCGGCTGAACTTGCAATCGTTTCTTTAGCCGACACAAACCCAGCCTGTGAAAGCTCTACCCTTACCTTGGGCAGATCTTCGTTGAGTGCATCGATTGAATCACCGAAGACAGCAACCGAAAAATGGTAGTCGCCTAGCAAAAAGTTGCCTGACGACAGCCCATCTAGCGCCATGTCCAGGTCTTCAATTTGTGAAACAGCTCTGTCGCCCGAGGAAATTAAACGTTTTTTGGTTTGCTCTAGCGACGCTAGTGCCTCTGGTTTAGCCAGCGGTGTAAAACTGTGCGTGATGATGTATTCACACTTTACGTACTTCATGCCGTTTAGCATGCCCGGGAATGTACTGTCTGCAAATTCTTTGATGTTTAAAATTGCACCGAAGTAGTCTACGTTGTCAGAACTTCGGATAACAAAATTCCCGTTAGTACGGCTAAATGCATACTGGCTGGTAGCTATGTAGGTCCAAGCAGGTGCGTGTGCTACTGGCACAGGCTCATCGGTATGGTTAACTAGAAAGCTGTAAAACTCATAGACTTCTGAAAACAATTGGCCATTGGCCCCTTCATAGGTACCTAAGCGGCGCGGTGAGTAGTCTGACAAACCCAACTCTACATTGCTGGCCAGCTCTATAGCTTTGGCAACATCACCCTCCTGCTCTTTGCGAATAGCTTCAATTGTTCTTGCAAGACTTGCAACTTTGGCAGGGCCGTTAGGTCGGTAAAGCAAGGTAAAGTACAGCTCGTTGAGCATCAGCTTGCCGCTGTTGAGCGCGTCGAAGTACTGGTCATTCACAGACTGGTTAAATTTATTTTCAAATTTTCCAGCGAAGTTGATTCCACGGCGGCGCCTTACGTCATGCACCCAATAAGCTATGTTGGTGTAATCAGGTGCTCTTAAAGTCTGGAGCATTTTATTGAACGTAGCATGGCGATGGTCTAGCTCCCAATCCTCTTTGCCTAAGAATGGAAGACCCGAAAGCACCCAGGTAACAGCCAAGTCGCCTGCGCGCGTGCGAACCACTTCTGCATGAACGTGGGTAGAAATGGGTATGAATGCGGAAATGCCCGCTCCACTTTCTTTACTCGCATTAAATTCGTTGGACGGATTAATTTTCACATTAATCCCCTTTGGTTGCGTCAAAATTATGCGGGCCAATCAAGATATCACCATTTGTTGATTTAGCGTTCGCAATAGTTTTTACAGCAACACGCGCCCGTGATCCTAATAGGCTAAAAATATGCTCATCAATTTTTACCATTGCACGCATAACCACGTAGAAAATAGGTGCCAAAGCGGCAAATTTTGCGGTGAACCACATGCACAGCAGAAACACAAAACCCATAGCTAAAATAAGTGGAATCATAGGAATACCAAACAATAGCTGCGGACGCATACAACCGCGAAAAACAATATTTTTGTTCACGAATTATCCTATTAAAGACTGCAAGCTATCGAAAAGTATCTTTTGATTAACGACTCACCAACTTTTATAAATTGCAGCTTCAACAAGTTTTGAGTGCCTAACATTGCTTTGATAAGTTAAATCAGTGCAAATATAATTTTATTATTTGTCTAAGCTTTTTATCTGGGTGCCAGCTTGCCATGTGTAATGGCAAGCTATGTTAACCAATTGCTAAATGTTCTGCTAAATTACTGATTTGCTGGGGGTAATTTCAAATAGCGTATTACTGTTTACCATATTTATAGCTATCGCTTCGCTAGATGGTAAAACGATATTTTTTGTGGTGAGAGATGTTCCATAACCCGCTGCGGTATTTCCAACCATTGCACCGCCTATCGATGTAGCCGCACCTATTATGAAACCCCCAATTAATATGGGTGCAGCTTGTGCAGCGCTTTTACCTGTAAATCCTACTTGGTAGCCAAATATAAACACCGCTATAGTTGCAATACCAATTCCAAGAAGGTTCAGCACAGTGGTTATACCGGTAACAAAAGTTCCCGCACTAACTGAAAGCGTGGCTGTTGACCCTGCTGCGGAGAGTGCAGGGCTAGATAATGTCGCCAAAGCTAGCAGAGCAACGGTTACGCGGCATGTATTTTTTAATGTCTTAGTCATTTCACAATCTTTCAGTTAATTTATATGGATGTGTCAGAAAATAATTTGCTCTTTATTTTGGAGCAACAGGCATGCATATAACCACTTTAATTCACCGACTCTCGTACCCGTTACAACCTATTTATGAGTTGCAATGCGGGATTTGAGTTGTATGCATTTAGTAATTAAATTACTTACCTTTTATCAATATACATGGGCACGTCAAAGAAAGAATGACAGTTTTGTCATATTCGAAATAGCGTTGTAAAAATATCTTGTAGGTTTGTTGTTTGCATTTAATTACATCGAGTAATCGAGCGGAATTTCAGCCAGCTCTTTGTCTCGACTGCAAAAGATATGTGCTTTCATAGCTTCTTTTCGTTACCGTTTGAAGCCGCAAGGAAATGCTACTAGCGCTTATACTTTTGATAGCGACTCTTCTAATTACAAATGCTAGGCTAACCCGATCTTTTCACTTGTAGGTCAGCAGGTTAAGTGCGCGTATGCAGCGTGTGGAAAAATCAATTTGGTAAGCCCATTTTTCCTACAATTAAGGCTGCTTTATGTTGAGCTTTCTCTTGAGTACTTACTTAAGAGGAAGCAGGTATTTTTTATGCATCGTCAACAATAAGGACGATTTTCCACAAACCTCAATAGCTTGCTTTTGAAATTGGTGCCGATTAATATAGATTTACTAGCAACTTAAGGTTAACTTCATGATGCCAAATAATTTGAAAAGAAAATCAGAATTTCCAGCGCCATCACCATCGCCCAAAATGGCACGCTTGACAGTAAATCAATTTACGATCCCAAATCTTGGTGTGACGTCTGTAGAGATGACAGTAGGCTCGCCGGTTCGAGACCGATCAGTGTCGCCTACTGTAGAGATGACAGAAAATTCGCCTGTTCGAGACCGATCAGTGTCGCCCACTGTAGAGATGACAGAAAATTCACCGGTTCGAGACCGATCAGTGTCGCTTACTGTAGAGATGACAGAAAACTCGCCTGTTCGAGACCGATCGCCTTTAGTAAATATGTCTGCTGATCAAGGTACACAGACTACCGAGGCCAAGGGTATTGAGCGCCCTGCAGCACCTGAGCAAAGCAAAGTGACTCCCGTGAACAAGCTTGCTGATGACGGTACAACATTTAAACAAGGTGCAATGAAACAGGCTGCAGAAGGTGTTGAACCAAGTCGCAGTCAGGAACAATCCATACAGCAAGGTTCCCGCACTGAACTCTTTTCAGGAAAGGGCGTAATAACGAATGAAGCAGCAGAACTACTTACGCCAAAAGATGGCGAACGTGAGCGTACAGTACTTGCTATTAAATATTCAGGTACTGGCGGTGGTCACACCAAGCGCTTGTTCGAGCCTGTCTTAGCTGCGCTCAATGATGGAACATTGAAGCCTGGCGATACCGTTGTAGTATTGATGCCGCCTCGATGGGCACAAGACAAAAAGGGCGGTAAGGTTAAAGAGGCACACGATTATGTTGGCCCTGAGGGTAAATTTAATAAGTCGGGACTTAATGTGGTGATGGTGCAAACCGACAAAATGGTTACAGGTCTGTATTTGCCAGATGGAACGTCAGATGCCGTTGGTATGTGGAAAAGTGCAGTTTTAACTCCCTATCGCGACAACGAACGCGTTCCATCGTCTATGAACCCTAAGGCTACTGACGTACCGGGGCCCAAAGACAAAGATGGAAAAGATACAAAAGGAGCCATTGAATACGTTCGGGGTTACACAGCAAAAGAGTCTCTCGACGCAGTGATAAAAGTGACTGGAGTAAAAAATGTCATCGTATTTACCGATATGGCACCTGATTTGCAAAAAGCAGCGTTTAAACAGAACGTCGTAAGACGCGTAGAACAAAGCAATCACGCAGAGCTTATGACGGATGAACATCGCAAGCATATAAGCCCTAATCTAAATCTTGCTCAACTGTCGAAATCATTAAGTGATGGTCGATTTACACAGCTTGCGCCGATTCGCTACGACGATAATATTAACGTGTTGCAAGATATGAATGACAGCACCCTGAAAAAATTAAATATTTCAAATGAAACCACTATGGTTCAGGCGCGCACGAAAGTTATTGATGTTTTATTGAAAGATGCCAATAGAATTGATAGTGACGGCAAGCACAGGGGAACATCAGCAACAGCTGGAATTATTGTTAGCGATACTATTAAAAATACAGGGGATGTTAAGGGAATAGTTTATCTTTACGCAAATGACTACACCGAAGGTTTAGTAAAACATATAAATGAAAAAATTGCAAAAGAGAAGAATGAAGGCATTAACGGCAATTATTCAAGTACGCTTTTTGCCGTGTGCGGCGGCGCTTTTAGTGATGATGGAAAAGGAAAAGGAAAAAGTCCGGATGGCTCAGTTAAAGATGAGCCTCGGAATATTCTGCATTTAGCGTACGCGGCTAATGCTAGTGGTCTAACTAACGCAGGGTTTGGAACTACTAGTGAATACAATTATTTAGCAATGTCAGGTGACTATAAAGGTGACTTTGTAGTGGCTCCTGTCAAACTGCAGCATGAGCAAATGGCAAATGCTAATATTTTGGAGGCTAAATTTAACGAACTGCCGGAATTCAACGGAAGAGTAACTAAAGCAGCAGATCCTGAAGCAAAAAATCTCGATTTTTTGTATAAAGAACTAGATGCTTTAGTAGTGAAAAGTAATAAAGAGTTGCCCGCAGATGCCACGATGCAGAAATTTATTGATGCGGTCAATAAAGAAGAAAGTAATTCGAGCCTTACCGCCGCCCTTTTAAATAGGGGCGCTAAGCCTACAGAAAAATCTTTATCTATAGCTAATGCAGTAGACAAAGTCATGAATGAAGAAGCACCAGATCAGGTGCGCCGTATGGATAAACTGCTTCTTCCAATTCTTATGGGCTTGGAAGATGGAAAAGGGGCGGGTGAATCGATAGATGTTCTTTCAAAACGTGGTGATGGGACGGGGCTGCGTCAACAAATTACAATAGGGGATGCGATAAAACTGCTAAAAGATTCGGACAGTAAAGAAAGTAAAATCAAATTACGCGATCTACTCGGTGTAGATCTAACAAACGCTAAAGTTATAGAATATTTCAAAGAGTACGGGGAAAAACTTCAAGAAATTGCCGCCAAAAGCAACGCTGCTGACAGAGCAGGTATGGCTAAAGATCAGATTTACAAAACAGCCACTGAAGAAAGATTCCTAGGCTGGTAATGCATAGATATTTGCTTTTCTGAATCCTTGCGCGTTACAACTTATTTGCAAAAGTATTATGGACATACCACGGAACAAGTCTCGTGCAGGCTCAGAAAATCTAACTTTACGAGTTACCGGAGGGCCCAAGACAACTTTGCCAGTTTTTAACTCTGCAAAACTTTCACTCGATATGCTGGCCTTGTATGGTCACAATACCAGCGGTAAGCCTAGCGTACCAAATTTAAAAAGCCCACCGCCGAACCAAGCTCTGGTATTGAACAAAAAAATGGGGTTGCCCAGAGCGGATGCTGCGAACGCGCTTGTCAATCGGTCAATGCGTGAGCTGTATCCAGTTACGACTGTATCGGCCTATGACTCTTTACAAACTAGCCGAAGTATGGCGACACCAGAAGGATTTAATGATGCGGTGAAGGCTATATTTGACGGTACAAATCACGGTAACCATGTGGCTGCGCGTGTGCTGCAACATTTTGAACCTCTAAATGCTGGAACTTCCCGCTTCATAAAACCATTGGTAGTTGCTACCGCTGTGCGCTCAATGGGAGCCGTTGGCGTTGAGCTGGATGCTATTTTGCCGCCGGATGGCGCAAAACCTGCAGCTTCCCCCGCATTGTTTAAGTTTGAGCGCATGCTTGCCCCCACCGTGCCAGGCACTGAGGCGCTGGGAAGCTTGGGTGCGCGTGGATTAGAACCTGAACAACTTAAGTCTTACCGGGATAAATTGTTGATTTGTGGAGCACTAGAGCGCAAGGGTTTTGATCTTGCTGGCAGCAACTCGAGTGATGGTGTGGTTACTCTGATTCGCACAAGGGCTGATTTGCGTCTTGATAAACCGATTGGTTCGGCTCAAGATGCACCACTGCAACTTCTCTCGCAGGCGCTTATGCACATGCACGGGCCTAGTCAAAATGATAGACAGAATGGCATAAATAAAGCCGCCTTTGTGGCTTGGAAGAAAGGCGGCTTTGAAGAAAGCGGCCCAGGCACTGACTTTAACAAGGCCATAGAGCGTCTGCACAAATTTTCAACTTATGTAGACCGCGCCGATCACGGGCAGCGTAGTTTGGTAAATATAGGCCGCGACACGCTGGCCCTATTGGGTAGGCAGGTGGGAATAGGCAAGTCACCACTCACACAAACTCGGCATGGGACGCTGGGGGGTGACTTGGGCTTGCTGCATGAAGAGTCGGGCAAGTTTAGTGCAGGAATGACTAAAACGGTTGCGGCTGCTTCCGAGCACGTCAAAGCCGAACTGTCTGATAGGCTCAAAAATAAACCGACAGCGATAGAACAACTAGACAGCCAGTACAAGTCGCTTGCGCGTGCTGCAGTTCTAGGCCTGTGCGAAAAGGGTGCCAATCGAAACAAGATTGCCGTAAAGGATGTAGTAGAGAAAGCGCAGAAACTGCTGAATGATGGCAATCAACGTAAAACTATCCTTATTGAGTCGATGTTGTTAAAGCATGTGCGTGAGTTTACACAGCCTAATTACAGCCTATTTGGCCCAGCAACTGTTAAATTGACTCTGGGAAAGCTGGCTACCGTGGGTTCTGACAACCCACGCCCTGCTAACCCCCGCGCTACTGTAACGGGCAACGAAGAAACTGCATTCACGCAAGAGCAAAATACTCGCAGACTAGAAATTGCTAAGTCGGTAACGGACCTTAAGTCGATTAAAGACGGTGGTGCACCTAGTATTCCACTATTTAAAACCACCGATGTAAACTTTAGAAAAGATAAAACGCTGCGCGCTGGCCCAGACGCGCAAAACGCACAGAGTGTGATGAATAAGCTGGCCAAGGCAGAGTATGCATCTATAGCAAGCTACAGCGATGGTAGAACCGCTGGTGTAGGTACGCTTGGGGCCTTTGCGATGAAAGTAGCTGCGACAGTCGGCTTACCCTTGGTCTACCCGGTACTAAGCCGCTATTTGGGCCGAAATGCTGTTATTTCGGCTGGTATTGCCCCTACGGGTGGAAAGCTCTTCATAGGTACTGAAAAATCGAGATCGCTTGCTGTTGGTGTAGGTGGTGGCTGGGCTGCGCCTATATCGGTGGCGTTTGTAGGTGACTTGACTTTCAAAAGTAACATCGTAAAGAGCGAAGGCTTAGCCATTACAACCCGCAATGACCTGGAGGGCTGGAGAGACAAGCTTCCTCAAGTCGTTGACCATCTTTTTGAGCAATCGAAACTGGGCCGGGTAGCAGGGTCAGAAGGAGCAACACGCTCTATCAATGCAAGCGAAACTTGGAGCCGGTTTGCAGAAAAGTTTGGCGATGATCCGCACATTGCTGTAGGTTGGAACAAAGACACATCTACTGGCAAAAGTGCAGGACTGAATCTGACGGGCGCGGTTCGCGGCCCATACCCCAATGGCATGAGTCTCGGCCCAGCCTTTAACACTGGTATTACTGCAGAGTCTGGTGCATTTCGCCGTGAGCTTAGCGCGAATGGTGCTGATGTAGCGTCCGCAAAGCACAGCAATGGCGTAATTGCCAGTGTTTCTGCCAGCCTAGGGCAATCCAATCTTGGAGTGCCAACTGGCAGCATTGAAGTACCCGCCTGGGGAACCACGTCACCGCTGTTTGGCGCAAAGCTGGAGTGGAATATTGCCGGTGGGCAGGGCGAGGTAAGGCTAGGACGCACCCGTGAGGGTGAATTAAGTGCGGCTCTTTGCCAACGAGAAGTCGCTTTCCGCAGCCCAGAGCAATTGACTGGATTCGTTAACAGGGACCGCGCCGGGTGGTCGAATGCCATGGTGGAACAAGACAGCACTAGAAGCACCACACCAGAAATAGCGACGGCACGCCTCGGCATATTTCTTCAACAAGCTAACAGCACGCCACGCAGCGGCGACCGCTGGTATGGCGCGCAAATGGCGTTGCTGCCCGAGGTGGCTGAGAAAATCAACCACCATGAGGCGTGTTTGACTACTATTCGCGGTGTCGGCGATATAAAAGCCTCTCAGCGCCAAATATCGCCCGCCGAGCAAAAAGCGATTGACGGCATCAGTAAAGAGGTGGACAAGCTTTTGATGAACGACAAAAGTTGGCGGCACGATGTCCTGTACGCAGTTGAGGTGAACCAGGTGGGCAGTTCTTCAGGCTTCAACATAGGGCTTAAGCTTGGCAATGAAGAGAAAGCTAGTGCAGTGCGCCTAACCGCCTTGTTGATCACTAGCAAGGCAGACGTACCACCGCCAATAAAAATTTAAGAATGTAGTTGTATTCAGTAGCTACAAATGAGAAATCTATGGTGGCTTTGTCATTTTTAAAGCATTTATGTTCAGATCATTCAAATCAAATATTGACGTCAATGCGGCTATTAACTATTCGAACTACCTACAAGAGATTACGGTTAAATAATGTCGAATATTTCAGATAAATTTACTTATCTTATTGCTGGGTGGGCTGGTTTTTACGTGATGGCCATTGAAATGCTAGGAGCCCGCATACTTGCACCATATTTTGGCAGTGGTGTGTACGTTTGGGGAGCAGTCATCACCACATTCATGCTTGGGTTGTCTGGTGGATATTTAGTGGGTGGACATTTGTCAACTAAAGAACCGACTTTAAAGCGCTTAGGCATTTTATTGTTATTTTCTGTGGTGTCAGTGGTTCCACTGTTATTCAATAATAACGGTATGATTTAATTTATTTAGATGCTTTTGACGAAAACTATATTCCAGGGCATTTACTAACAGTAGAATTTTTACGAGAAACCAAACGACTGCTGACGGCGTCGGGTGTTATTGCTGCAAATACATTTACAACAAGCCACTTATACGACTCCGAATCAGTCACCTATGCCGCCGCGCTAGGAGAATTTCTTACTCTCCGAAAAGGCAATAGGGTGATTTTGTACTCGAACACAGGCATACCCACCAGCGCAGAGCTATCCCAAAATGCGACGATGGTTGACGAAAAACTCAATCCATACGGCATCAACAAGGAATGGGTATTGTCTAGCTTGTCCAGAAAAAAAGACTGGAACGCACAAGCTAGAGTTTTTACTGATCAGTTTTCCCCTGTGAACTTGATTAATAGATAGTTTTACTCACTGGAGTACGCGCTTGTAAGTGTCACACACTAGGGTGGATATGAACGGACTCATGCAAGATTCTGCCACTTTGCAAAACGCTATTTTTACAAAATTACAAACTTCAAATAAACAGCCTAGCGCCCGCCATCCCCCACCAGCGCATACGGTGCCCAGTAAGCCGGGTGGCTGTAACCTGGGTGGTTCATGACTTTGAGCATGGCTTGGCGCAGGCTTTCGGCTTTGGGGGCTTGGGGGTTGCGGGTGTAGTGGGCCAAGGTGGCGGTGGTTAGCATGGTGGCTGACTCGGTCTCTACCGACCAGTGGGTAACCAGCAAACTGCGGCTGCCTGCGTAGAAGAAGCCGCGTGCCAAGCCGCTTAAGGCCTCTTCACCTTTGCCATCAGCGGCTGCCGTGTTGCAGGCGGACAGTACCACCCAGTCGGCATTGAGTTTTAAAGTGAGGACATCTTCTAGGGTGAGCAGCGGCGCTAAAGGGCCTGCGTTTTGCAAGCCCTTGTTTTGCAAGCCCTTGTTTTGCGCGGCCACTGAGAGGGCCAAAGCAGGCTGGGTCAAGTTAGGCAGGTCGCCGGCCATCAGGCCGTGGGTGGCAAAGGCCACCACGCGTTTGCGCGCCAAGAGGCCACTGCGGCTGGCGGCCAACACGCTCTCACGCGTGGCTTGTGCGCCCACGATGACGCTGGATGCCTGGTTGGCCGACAAGATTTTGGCCATGGCTTGAAGCTCGTCGCGCGTATCGGGCAAGGCGGGCATATCGCCGTAGCGAACCGATGCCTGCAGCGGCGCTGCGGCTGCGGTGTCGGCATCACTGAGGTTTTTGCCGCGCACCAGCGCCAAACTGCGTGTGGGCGCGGCGGCCTGTTTGGCTGCGGCCTGCGCTGAAAAAACCGGGTCGCCCCAGCCTATAAACGGCTCGCTGGCGGGGCGCGCTTTGGCAATGCCTTTGATAGACAGCCAGGCCGACAAACTGGGCACTTGGGTAATGGCGGTTTGGGCTATCAGCCAAGGTGCATTGGCGTCTGCACCACCGCCAGGGGCCGTGTGCAGCACGGCAAAGGGCAGCTGGGCCAGCGCGCCACTGGCAGCCACGATAAGCTGCGACTTGCCTTGCAGCACGCTGGCCACTGGGGCCAAGAGTTTGTCGTAAATGTCAAACGCGGTTGCTGCGTCGTAGCGCTTGGGGGCACCGCGCATTTGCGCAAAATCTAGCTGGCCACGCAGCTGCGCCACCAATTGGCCCACTTGCTGCTCGGGAACCTTGGCTTTGGCAAACTTGGCCGGCCGGTCGCTGGCAACAGCCCACACGTAGACTGCGTCTTGCGTAGGCAGCACCAGCACCAGCGCCTGGGCGGGCAGCAGTTGCTGGGCTACCGTTTGTGCCGTGGGTGGTGAGGGCCGGACCAAGCTTTCGTAGTCTGGGAACTTGGCGCGAATGTCGGCCTGCAAGCGCAGGCGCAGGCTGTCTAACTCGGCAATGCGTTCACGCATTTGGTTGGCTATATCAATCCGGGCAGCACCTGCAGCACCTGCGTCGCCTGCCAAATAACTGCGCAGGCCGCTGATTTCGTTTTTGGCGTCTTGCTCTTGGCGCACAATGCCCGCCAGCGCGGGTGTGCTGGCCGCAGCACGTGCAGCAGCGTCGGCCAGCGCGTCTTGCACACTGCTGCCGCGCACCCAGTCAGCGGGGCCCATGGCTTGGTTGGGGTCTTCGCCAGGGGTGCTGGTGACGGCTTCTAGGTAGGCTGCAAAAACCTCGTCGCGAATTTCTTTGCGAAGTCCGATGTTCTCTAAATAGTCGGTGTTGTAGGCGGCCATGTAGTTGCGTACCGCTGCTTTGAGCAAAGGCAGGGCCTGGGCTTGGTTGGCTTTGTCACCCGTGCGCCACAGTGCAGCGCCTTGCATGCCCGCAGACTGTGCAACAAAAAAATGGCTCTCGCCGTAGATGGGTTTGTTCAGTTGCGCCAGCCGCGCAAACAATAGCGCGGCCTGGGCGTAGCGCTGGTTGCCAAAATACACCAGGCCGCGTTCAAAGCGAAACAGCACACGGTCTTTGCGCTGCGGGTCGCTGCCTGCCAAGTCGTCCAGGCGGTCGAGCTCTTGCAGGGCTTGGGGCCATTTTTTCTGGCCTACCAGGGCCAACATCACATCGCGCATGCGGCGTGCGCGCCCGGCGCTAACCGGGTCTTGGCCGAGGTTTTCTAGCACCATGTCAGATTTGCGCGCAAACTGCTCTGACGCTGCAAACTCGCGCTGCGAAAACCGCAGTTGCGCCGCGGTGAGGTAAATGCCCGACAAATAGCCGGGGGGCAGCTGGGCCTCGGTGGAGAAGCGGATGTAGTCGCTCAAACTTTGCTCTGCGTCTTGCAACCGTCCTACCGCACGGTAGGCCTGCAGCTTGCGCGCCAAGGTGTTGGCAACCTCTTGCTGAATGTACACAACGGTGTCTTCTTTGCGCAGCATGGCCAAGGTTTGGCGCGCAAATTTTTCTGCAGCCTCGGCTTCTGCCAGCGCTAGTGCAAATTTACCCTGCCGCGACGCTAGCAAAGAGGCGCAGTAGGCGGCTTTGCTTTGGCCACGGGGTAAATTTAAGCGCGCATCCTTAGGGCTGGCTTGCGCCATAACCTCGGGCTGGCGCGCGCGCAGGTCTAGCAATGCGGTGCGTGCTACCTTAGGCTGGTTTTGGTCTAATGCATCGCACACGGTATATGCAGCGTAATAAAAGCCCAGCGCCGGTGGTGCAGCGGCAATAGCTTGCTGTGCCAACGCATTGCCCTCTGTGATTTGGCCTGCATCCAACAGGTCGCGCGCCAAGTTGTTTTTAAACACAGGGTCGGGTAGCAGGCTGATGGCTTGGCGCAAAACCACTGTGCGCTGCGCCATATCGCCTAGCTGGGCAGCGGCATTGCTTTTGTCTAAGAAATGGCGGCGTAGCTGCGCCACAGGAACGCCTTGCGGCACACTTTGGGCCAGCACACCGCGCAGCCTTTCTGCGGTGGCAGCGTCTAGGCGTTTAAAGCCTGCTTCAATCTCATCAACTTGCGCTACGGCACTGGCAGCACTGAGCAGGCACAGGGCAGGCAATATGACCTGTCTTAAGACATGGTAGTTAAATAATCGCAACACTGTAGGAGTTTTCTTTGCTTAGGCATGAGTGCTTTTACTTAAAACGATATGCCGCGCGGAAATCACAATGTGGCCTGTTTATGTGGACTACGGCCTGATTGTGGTGAATTGCAATTACTATGGTTTTAGTAGCGGACTGTTTAGGATTTCCTTGGGCCATAGGGTTGTTTTGCTTGTAATTATTGGGTTTTGGTTAGGCTATGTCATCGTTAACTATTGGTATAAACTAAACCCTTATGAATCAACAAGTTAGGTGATGCCATGAGACGAGAAGACTTTCAAGCCCTAGCCGCGAACATTGAGACTTTGACCCCGCATCAAAG
>JAYWGO010000092.1:0-5775 GCA_043778205.1 Polaromonas sp.
ACCTGAGTATTTGCCCGTTTGGTAGTACGACGCGCCTTCGCTCCAGTTTGCAAATAACACGCTCCCATCGCTTCTCCCTGGCAAATGGGTTTGAAGGCACGTGAGGCCGTCGAATATGGCGGTTACCGGCAGTGTAGTAACCCAAGACCGGGAACACGCAGGCCTACGTTTGTAACGGCAATCGAAACCTAGACTCTCTTAGCGTTAAATGCCCCCAAACCAACCCGGCAAAGCGTCGATTGAGTGTGGCCTTGATGAAAATCTGGAAAAAGGCGCGCGGTGCAAAAGCTAGCCTAGCGCGCCCTGATTTCGCGCGTGATTTTGGAAGATTTTGCAGCAAGGCCACACTCAAGCGGCGCAAACGTACAAAAGCAAGGAGAGCAATCTTCAAAGGCCCAAAGATAACCAAAAACCAAGGATTGTAAGAAAAAAAACCCTCTGACCCAAGGAAATGCTGCACAAGAAGCTATACATTAAATAGCATACGACCCTACAAAAAAACCTGTGAGAATAAAGTACTTTTACCAACCCACACCATGAACACACTGCCCCCACAGCTAAGCCCTGACCTATTTGAATGGGGTTGCGCCACCTCGTCCTTCCAAATCGAAGGGGCAGGCACCCTCGGTGGCCGCGTGCCCAGCGTGTGGGACGACTTTTGCGCCCAGCCGGGCCGCATACTGGACGGTAGTAACGGCCTGGTGGCCTGCGACCACTACCACCGCTTTGCCAGCGACGTAGCGTTGATAGCCCAGCTGGGCTTTAAGCACTACCGCTTCTCCATCGCCTGGCCGCGCGTAATGACTGCCAACAACCAGCTTAACCACGAAGGCCTGGACTTCTACAAACGCCTGCTGGACGCGCTCGAGCAGCACCACATTACCCCCAACGCCACCCTGTTCCACTGGGACCTGCCCTCCCACCTGCCTGGCGGCTGGCTGGCGCGCGACACGGCCTATCGCTTTGCCGACTACGCCGCACTGGTAGCGCAGCATTTGGGCGACCGCTTGCCCCGCGTAGCTACGCTCAATGAACCCTGGTGCACTGCGTTTTTAGGCCACGACGTGGGCGTGTTTGCACCCGGCGTGCAGCACCGGCCCAGCGCCCTGCTGGCCGCGCACCACCTCATGCTGGGCCACGGGCTGGCAGTGCAGGCTTGGCGCAGCCAGCGCGCGGGCACGCAGCTGGGCATCGTGCTTAACCCCGAGCTGTGCGACCCCGCCGCCAGCACCAGCCCAGAGGCGCAAGCGGCCAACATGCAAGCCGCGCAAATGGCCGAAATGGAGCGCAATGACTGCTTTCTTAACCCGCTGTTTGGCAGGCCTTGGCCCGATGCACTTGAGCAGCAAATAGGCCAGCAGAGTGCAGAGCGCCAAGAAGGCGACCTGCAAACCATCGCCCAGCCGCTGGACTTTATGGGGCTTAACTACTACACCCGCTCCATCGCCCAGGCCCCGGCAAGCGCGCAAGACAAGCAGCGTGGCTACCGTTTTGTGCCCCCCGCAGCCGGCTTAAGCACCACCGACATTGGCTGGGAAATTTACCCCGAGGGCCTGGGCAGAATGGTGCGCAACCTCACCCGCCACTGGCCCCTGCCGCCGCTGTGGATTACAGAAAACGGCGCGGCTGACAACACCCCGCTGGCCGACGGCCAGTGCCAAGACACTATGCGTTGGCACTACCTGCAAACCCACTTGAGTGAGATGGCCCAGCTGATTGCGCAAGGCAGTGACATTCGCGGTTACTACGCTTGGAGCCTGCTGGACAACTTTGAATGGGCCCACGGCTACAGCCAGCGCTTTGGCCTGGTGCATGTAGACTTTGCCAGCCAAACCAGAACCCCCAAACACAGCGCCTTGATGCTGCAAAAGCTCCTGCTTAGTTGAGTTTGCAAGGCCGTTCGCACTGTGACACAGCCGCCACAAGTGTGATTTTGTGCGCTTATTAGCGCCTGTTACGTATGCAAAAAGCACCATGTACAACTAAATGTTGCATACACTTGAAAAAATATGTCTCAAAATTATTTTTTTACTGTTGTAACTGCACTTGTTACCACCGGGGTCTTGGCTACGGTTTCGCTATCCGCTGGGGCTCAGCAAACTAGTGCTGCACAGGCCAGTCCGCCCGCAGAGGCCGTAGTGCGCTTTCGCTTGGTAGACATTACGCTGGTGGGCGCCACACTGCTCAAAGAAGAGCAATGGCGCCCGGCCATTGCTGCTTTGGCAGGCCAAGACATCAGCTTTGCCCAGCTGGAGGCTGCGCGCGCGGCCATAGAAGCGGTTTTTCATGCCCAGGGCTGGCGCTTGGCAACGGTGCGGATCCCGGCGCAGTCACTTACCGACGGCATTGTGCGCATGCAGGCCATAGAGCCCCGGCTTAAAAGCGTCAGTGTTAAGCGCGGCGGCGCGCTGGGGGCCGACGGCACGCTAGACTGGCGCACCACCCTGCCCGCGCTGTTTGAGGGCAGCACGCCCAACCTGAACGCGCTAGACCGGCAGCTGCTGCTGGCCAACGAAAATTCTGCACGCCGGGTACAAGTCACGTTTGCAGCAGCAGGCGCACCCAACGAACTGTCCGCTGAAATTCAAACCAACGAGGCCGTGCCTACCAGCATCACGGCTTTTGTAGACAACACCGGCTCGGTGCAAACCGGGCGCTTGCGCTACGGCCTGGCCTGGCGGCACAACAACCTGTGGGACCTGGGCCACCAGCTTAATGTGCAAGCCACCTCGGCCCCACATAACAAAGACGAGCCGCACAAGCTAAGCCTGTTGCCCAGCAGCAATGTTCAAGTTTTTGGCCTGGGCTACCGCGCGCCGCTGCCGCAGCAAGCCGCTATGGTAGATGTCAATTTAGGATACTCTAATGTTGATTCAGGCATCTTAAATGGCGTATTTAACGTGGCCGGCAAAGGCAGCACCGCCGCCCTTAAATACACCCAGCTGCTAGAGCGCACCGGCCGTTGGGAGCCGCGCTGGTTTGCAGGCCTAGACCGGCGCCATTACGACAGCCAGCTGCTGTTTGGCAGTGTGAACCTGGCCACACCTATCGAGCTACGGCCCCTGCAACTGGGTTTTTCAGTCAACATGGCACCCACGCCGCAACAGCCCCTAGCGGTAAATGTGTACGCCAGCCTGCACGCCAACCTGCCCGGCGGCGCAGCAGGCGACCAAGCCAGCTTTACCAGCACGCGCCAGGGTGCTCCGGCCCGCTACAAGCTGTTGCGCGCAGGCCTGGGCACGCAAGTGCCTGCCGGTAACTGGCAGCTTAGTGCCACGCTAGACGCACAGATCAGCCGCGACATGCTGGTCTCTGGCGAGCAACTCGCCGCAGGGGGCGCTACCTCGGTGCGCGGCTTTAGCAACCGGGGTATCAGTGGCGACTCAGGCCTGCGGGTGCAGCTGGAAGCCACAGGCCCGAACTGGCTCGGCGAAGACACCCAAGGCACCGACCGCACCAGCCTGCGCGGCGTTGCGTTTATAGATGCTGCGGCCACCCGGCTCAACCAACCAGCCGTACTAGAGCTGGCCAGTGCATCCATAGCCAGCGCGGGCGTAGGCCTGCGCGGCACTTTTGGGCCAGCCACGTTGCGGCTTGACGTTGCCAAAGCCCTGCGCCAGCGTAACGGCGCAGCGCCAGTGTGGGGCGCAGTGCATTTTTCAGCTTTAGTGAATTTTTAAAGGGGATTTGTGATGAAAACCACCACCCAACTTGCCTACCAGCCTGCTCCAGGCCCTGCAGTAAACCACAGGCACCATGGCTTCAAACCCAAAGCACTCACTGCTGCAATAGCCACCTGCTTTGCGGCAGTCACCTTGGCCAACCCTGCCGCCCCACAGGTAGCGGCAGGCGCAGCCACCTTCACCCGCCAAGGCAACAGCCTGGTCGTCACCAACACCGACAAAACCATCATCAACTGGGGCAGCTTCTCTATTGGCGCAGGCGAGCTAACCCGTTTTGTGCAAAGCGGCGCAGGCTCTAGCGTGCTTAACCGCGTGACCGGCAACGCACCGTCTGAGATTTTGGGCCAGCTGCTGTCTAACGGCAAAGTGTTTGTCATTAACCCCAACGGCGTGGCCATTGGCGGCGGTGCGCGCATTGACACTGCCGGTTTTATAGCCTCGTCCCTGGGCATGAGCGATGCCGACTTTACCAGCGGCAAACTGCGCTTTGTAGCCACCGGGCCAGGCGCTACGGTCAGCAACGACGGCATTATTCAAGGCAACGGCGCGCTGGTGGCCCTGGTAGGCCCACGGGTAAGCAACGCAGGCAACATCACATCGCTAGGCGGCAATGTGGTGCTGGCTGCAGGGCGTGACGTAGAGCTGCTAGACGCGCTGTCGCCGCACATCAAGGTGCGCTTTGCCCCCGGCACCACCGACGCGCAGCTAAGCCAGGTGCTGCACAGCGGCGTGCTCAGCGTAGCCGCGCCCGATGTGGGCAACGCCGTAGGTGCCAGCGTGCAAGCAGGCCGCGTGGTGCTGCATTCAGCCGGTGATGTGCAAGTCAGCGGCAGCTTGGCTGCGCAAAACACCACTGGCGTGGGCGGGCAGATCGACGTGCTGGGCCAAAACATTGTAGTAACGCCGCAAGCCGTGCTCGACGCATCTGGCCAAACCGGCGGGCGGGTGGTGGTGTTAGCGCAAAACGACGCCGTAGCCCAAGGCAGCTACCTGGCCCGGGGCACTACCGGCGCAGGTGGTTTTATTGAAACCTCAGGCCTGCGCACGCTGGACGTAAGCGGGGCCAACGTATCGGCATCGGGCAGCACGCCGGGCACGTGGCTGCTCGACCCTTTTAATATTGAGGTGGTGGCGGCGCCCTCAGCGCCGGTCAATATTACGCAAGCTGGCGGGTCTTCGCTAACTACATTTTCACCCATAGGTAACGACTCCAGAATTCTGAATACACAAATTGAAGCTGCATTAAACGCAGGTACCAGTGTGACTTTGGACACCGCTGGTGGTGGTGGTGGTACGCAGCCTGGAGACATTACAGTTTCTGCACCAATTAACTCTACAGGCACGCCAGCAACGGTGGCGACTTTACGGTTGAATGCAAACAACAACATCAACGTTACTGCTGATATCACCACAGTGGGCCCTGTTAGGCTCACCGCTTTTGGCGGTATTCAATTTACAGGTGCAACGTTATCTGCCTCCAGCGTCAATCTCAGCGCGGGTGCTGGAGGTGTGCTGCGAAGCGGTACACAAGCTAATGATGTGGTGGTGACCGGTATGTTGATAAACGACGTAATGGCTATAGGTTCGACTGGTTCAGTGGGGACACAAGCCGAGCCACTTCGTTTTTCATCCCCTACAGACCGTCAATCTTGGGGTGTCAACACCTTCTTAGCCGCGCCTACATTGGGAAATATTCATTTACAACCCACCCAAGCCAATTTCAGAATTGACGGCCCTGCGCAGCTGACAACCAACAGCTCACCGCAGTTGGTCACTATCAACCACCTAGCAGGCGCCAGCGGATCTGTCAGTTTGAACGATGACATCAGCGCAGACGACAATTTCATAATTAGTACCCAGGGTGCTTATATTTCTAACTACGGCGGGCCTAGCGGCACTCGGCCTAGCGTATTAGCTGGCCGCACTATCAGCGTAACGGCTGACAGGTTTGAGAGCCCTTTTGACTCTATCGGTACTTTCTTTAACACCTCTGCGAGCCTGTCAGAAATTTTGTGTGTGAGGCATAACATGAGTAAACGAAAGAGCATGTATGCCAAGCAAGAAGAAACTAGCCGCACCAGCGGCCCACAAA
>JAYWGO010000093.1:0-17764 GCA_043778205.1 Polaromonas sp.
ACCGAGCCCCCACTTTGGGTGATGCTGGCAGCCAGTGCCTCTAGCATCTGGGCGCGCCGCGCACCCAGCATGACATGCGCCCCCCGTGCTGCCAGCGCAAGTGCAGTAGCCTCGCCAATGCCACTACTGGCACCCGTGATGGCTATGACTTTTCCTTCAATTTCATTCATATCAACTCCTTTGCATTACCGCCCCGTTGCAACGTGCTTGGGTAAATGAGTTTAGAAGTCCAAGGTGGTGTTGCGGTAGACCTTTTCTCCCCGGTTCTTGCCTGATTCTGCAAAGCTATCTGTAGTGCACTGGTTTGTTTAGCATGAGCGGCGTAAACTTGGCTTCATGGCTATTGCACATTTGATTGCCCCCACTTCTTTGGCCGCACTGGTGCCTGCTGCCGACCAAGCCAGGCTACAACTTGTGCTGCGCCAGGCTGAGCTGGCTAGCATGGTGCAGCGCCATGCGCCACTTGAAGGTGAAAACGTCACCTGTGTGCCTGGGCTGTCGCTGTTCAGGCTGTCAGCGCCTACTGGCCAGCCCGTGCATGCCTTGCACCGCCCGGCGCTGTGTTTGATTGCTCAAGGGGCTAAACACCTCATGCTTGCCGATGAGCTGTACGCCTATGATGTATCTACCTACCTTGTCTTCGCACAAAACTTGCCCGTAATGGCCAATGTTGTCCAAGCTAGCAAGGAGGCTCCCTATCTGTGTGTGGCACTGAATTTTGACCCCATTGAGCTTGCACAGCGTGCGCTTGCGTTGGCACCGACTTTGCCCTTTAAAGAGCGTAGCGGGCGGGGCTTGTTTGTGGGCAGTCCGCAGGTAGCCCTGCTAGACGCTGTGCTGCGCCTAGTGCGCTTGATAGACACGCCGCAAGACATAGCAGCACTTGCACCGCTGGTGGTGCAAGAGATTATTTACCGCCTGCTAGCTGCGAATGAGGGCTGGCGGCTTGCGCAGCTAGGCCAAGAGGGTAGTCACGCCCGCCGTGTGGCGCGCGCCATAGCATGGCTGCGCGAGCGCTATGCGCAGCCCCTGCGTGTGGACGAGCTGGCCTATGCGGCGCACATGAGCACCTCATCGTTGCATCACCACTTCAAGACTGTCACCAACATGAGTCCGCTGCAATACCAAAAGCGGCTGCGCTTGTACGAGGCGCGCAGGCTGCTGGTAGCGGGGCTAGCCGACGCGGCCACCGCAGGACACCGCGTGGGCTATGAAAGCCCGTCACAGTTCAGCCGTGAATACAGCCGCTTATTTGGTGCGCCGCCAGCGCGGGATTTGCGCGAGCTGCGTGAACGCCATCGCTAAACTGTCATAGCCTCTTTGATTAGGTCCGCCACGATTGATGGAACCGGTGTTAATGAACGATGCCGCCTAGATGCCATCTCGCTATCGGCTCACCGCTTGCTTACCTAACGTAAACCGCAGCGCATCAATCAACGCCTTCAGCGCCGGCGGGGTTTGGCGGCGGCTTGTGTAGTACAGGTAGCAGCCGGGGAAGCTGGGGCAGTAGGTGTGCAGTACCCTGACCAAGCGGCCTTGGGCAATGTGTTCAGCTACCGTGTCTTCATAGGCCATGGCGATGCCCAGCCCGGCCAGCGCAGCGTTGAGCACCATGTCGCTATCGTTGAGAATCAGCGGCCCATCTACACGCACTTGCAGTGGGCGGCCTTGGGCTTTAAATTCCCATACGTACAGGCCACCGCCAGTGGCGAAGCGGTAGTTAATGCAGCGGTGTCGGGCCAAATCTTGCGGCTTTTTAGGAGGCTCATGCGCAGCGAAATAGCTGGGCGCGGCCACCACTGCAAAGCGCAGGTCGGGGCTTATGCGCACCGCAACCATGTCTTTGTCTACCTTCTCGCCAAAGCGTATGCCTGCGTCGTAGCGGCTGGCTACGATATCGGTTAAGCCTTCGTCTATGGTCAGCTCTACGCGCACGTCGGGGTGCGCGGCTAAGAAGGCGGGCAGCGCAGGCCACACTACTGAGGTGGCTGCGTATTTGAATGTGGTGATGCGCACGGTGCCTGAGGGTTTGTTGCGAAGTTCGCTCAGCGCTGTCAGTTCGGCGCTGATGTCTTCTAGCGCGGGCCGTAAGGTACGCAGCAATTGTTCACCTGCCTCGGTAGCGCGCACGCTGCGGGTAGTACGGGCCAGCAGGCGAAGGCCCAGCCGCGCCTCTAGCGCTTTCATGGCGTGGCTCAGTGCTGAGGGCGACATGCCCAGCTTAGCCGCAGCGCGGGTAAAGCTCATTTCATCGGCTACCAGCCTAAAGGCAGCCAGATCATTAAGTTCATCACGTTGCATGGTGCGCCTTTATTGCTGCATAAATTTCATGAGTTCATGCAGATTGTGCCACCTAGTCAAATCATTGCACAGTCCCTACATTTAGCCTTGCCGAGCTGATATGGTTTTTTTACTTCACTTTAGAGGATTTTTATGCGTTACAAACAATTGGGCAGTACTGGTTTGCTGGTGTCCGAGCTGTGCCTGGGCACGATGACTTTTGGCGGGGGCGGCGGTGGCGTGTGGAGCCTGATGGGTCAGCTGCAGCAAGCTGAAGCAGACCAGTTGATTGCACGGGCTATCGAGTCGGGCATCAATATGATCGACACCGCCGACATTTATTCGGGCGGACAGTCTGAAGTCATTACCGGTCAGGCGCTGAAAAATTTGGGTATTCCACGCGCCGATATTGTAATTTCTACTAAAGTTTATGGCGCAACCGGGCCCGGCCCGAACGCGCGGGGCGCATCGCGTGCGCACATCATGCATGCCGTCAAAGCCAGTTTGCAGCGCTTGGGCACTGACTATATTGATCTGTACCAAATTCATGGTTTCGACAGCCTGACTCCCGTCGAGGAAACCCTGCGGGCACTGGACGATCTGGTAACCCAAGGTCTGGTGCGTTATGTAGGTGTGTGCAATGCACGCGCTTGGCAGGTAATGAAAGCACTGGGTGTATCCGCGCAACAAGGCTGGGCACGGTTTGCCAGCCTGCAGGCCTACTACTCGCTGGCGGGCCGCGATATTGAGCGTGATGTAGTGTCGATGTTGAACGACCAACAAGTCGGCCTGTTGGTGTGGAGCCCATTGGCGGGTGGTTTGTTGTCTGGCAAAGTGGGCCGCGACCAAGCCGCGCCAGAGGGTTCCCGCCGCGCTAGTTTGCCGTTTCCACCAGTGGATGAAGACCGTGCTTACCAATGCATTGATGCGCTGCGCCCCATAGCCGCTGCGCACCGTGTGTCGGTAGCGCAGATCGCGCTCGGCTGGATACTGCACCAAAAGCATGTGACTTCAGTGATCGTAGGCGCTAAAAATCTACGCCAGCTTGATGACAACTTGGCAGCGACATCCGTTAAGCTGAATGATGCCCAGCTAGAAGCACTTAACGCTGTGAGCGAGCTACCCAGCGAATACCCGGGCTGGATGTTTCCTGCATTTATCGACGCGCAGCGATTACCCGCCTAAGATTGCTTAGCTAGTCACCCAATTTTTAAAAGAGATACACCATGAGCCTTACCCACTATCGCACCCTTGGCCGCAGCGGCTTGGTGGTTAGCCCTGCAGCCCTCGGCACCATGACATTTGCCAATGCTGCTTGGGGGTCGCCCAACGACGTAAGCCAGAGCGTGTTTAACGCGTATGTAGACGCTGGTGGCAACTTTATTGACACCGCAGATGTGTATGCAGGTGGCCAGTCTGAACAACTGGTGGGCGACCTTGTAGCCGCCCGCAAGCTGCGTGACACACTGGTGATTGCGACCAAATGTGGCTTTAATGCCCAAGCCGGTAACCCGCACGCCAGTGGCAACGGCCGCAAGAATATTCACCGCGCGCTGGAAGGCTCGCTGCGCCGCCTGCAGACCGATTATGTGGACATGCTGTGGATGCACGTCTACGATTCGGTCACACCAGTAGAAGAGGTGCTGCAGACAATGGGTGACTTAGTGCGCGCAGGCAAAATTCGCTATTTTGGCTTTTCTGACCTGCCTGCATGGTATGCAGTAAAAGCCGTAACACTGGCAGCTGCGCACCACGTCCCCGGCCCCATTGCCTTGCAGCTTGAATATTCATTGACTGAGCGCAGCATCGAGCGTGAGCATGTGCCTGCCGCACGCGAATGCGGCTTGGGCATCATGCCGTGGAGCCCATTGGCCGGAGGCTTTTTGTCGGGAAAGTACAAAACTGATGCGTTATCAGAAAGCGCTCCAAGGCAAGGCCGCTTGAGCGGTAGTAACCCTTTTCAAGGCCCCTACACCAAGTTTACTGCGCGCAACTGGCGCGTGCTGGAGCAGTTGCAAACCATCGCAACCCAGCTTGATCGCCCGCCCGCCCAAGTTGCGCTGGCCTGGGCTGCAGCGCAGCCGGGAATTACTTCGCTGATTTTGGGGGCTAACGGGGTCGGTCAATTGGGGGAAAACTTGGCGGCATTAGATCTACAGTTGCCAGCAGAGCATTTGCAAGCACTTAGCCAATGCAGCACACTCGATGCGGCTTTTCCGTATGGTTTGTTCACGGCTGAAGGCAGTAAGATGGTGTTTGGCGGTGCCAGTGTCAAAGCTTGGTAGTAGCTTAAAACAGCCTCAGCTCTTCCAGCGTAGGCCCTAGAGCAGCGGCAATGTCTTGCACCAGGGCTGCAGCATCGGGCATAGACATACCTTGTTTGCACAGCTGCTCTAGGCTGTGGCAGGCCTGTGCAACATTTTTGGCACCGATATTGGCAGCAGAGCCTTTGAGAGCATGGGCCGCCAGTGACAAAGCTGCGGTGTTGCCTGTGCTGAGCGCGTGCTGTATCGCTTGCATACGTTCTGGCGCGTCGGCTATAAAAAGCCCAACCACGCTGTGTGTCAGGCTTAGCTGGTCATCATCAATGGCTTTGAACTGCCCTAGCTGTGTCCAGTCCATGTGGGACGGCGCATCTGGCACAGGTGTTATATCTGGCGCAGTTAGCTCGGGTGTCTGCACCAGGTTAATTGGCGCGCTGGAAGGCAGGTCGTTTGGCAGGTTCTCAGGCACGCTGGTGATCAGATTGGCCAACACGCCAGCGAGTTCATCAATACGCAGCGGCTTGGGCAAAAAGCCCTGCATGCCGGCCAGCATACAACGCTGGCGGTCTTCTTCCATGGCCGAGGCTGTTAGCGCAATGATGGGCGGTGTTGCGCCACCGTACTGGGCCAGCAGCTGGCGCGTGGCAGCGTAGCCGTCCATCACCGGCATGTTGGCATCCATCAATATGGCGGCAAAATGCTGCGCACGGTCTTGGCTGGTCATCACCTGGGCCATTGCAGCTACGGCCTCTTGCCCGTCAGACGCTGTAGTGCCTTGGTAGCCCAGCTTGGTCAGCATGGCCATGGCTACTTTGAGGTTGATGGCGTTGTCATCCACCACCAAAATACGCTGGTTTTTTTGCATTGCGACAGGCGCGACTTTGGCCACCCTTGTGCTCAGCTCTGACGCGCTGGTACCCGCCAAGGCATTAAATAATTGCGCTGGCCGGTAAGGCTTGAGCAAAACGGCATCAAACGCTCGGGCATCATCTGGGCTAGGCGCCATACCTGAGGTGAGCAGCACGATACGTGCATTAGGCTGGCTAAGGCGCACGCTGCGCGCTAAGGTAAGGCCATCCATATCGGGCATATGCATGTCGGTCAGCACAATGTCCACATTATTTACTGCTAGCCAGTCTAGTGCCAGCTGGGCACGCTCAAACTGCACTGTGTGCATGCCCCAGCGTTCGGTGTGTTTGCTTAAAATACGCAGGTTAAGTGCTGTGTCGTCAATCAGCACCGCGCGCAGGCCGTTTAAGCTGACCATGTGAAAACTCGATGCGTCCGATGGCTCTATGGCATCAGAGTAGCCCAAACGCGCGGTAAACCAAAAGCTAGAGCCCTGGCCAGGCACAGACTCTAAGCCCACTTCACCGCCCATGGTGTGGGCCAAGCGCTTGCAAATGGCCAGGCCCAAGCCTGTGCCGCCGTAGCGCCGTGCAGTGGATGCATCTACCTGGGTGAACGACTCGAACAAAGCAGCTTGCCGGTCTGCAGGTATGCCAATGCCGGTGTCTTTGACGCAGAACTCCAGCAGCGCGCTCTGGCCGACGGCAAAGTCTTCTAGCAGTGCTACGCTGATCACAATTTTGCCTTGGTCGGTAAATTTGATGGCGTTATTGATAAAGTTCAGCAGCACTTGGCGCAGTCGCGTCACATCACCGCGCACCCACTCGGGCACGGCTTGGCCTACATCAATCAGCAGGGGGAGGTTTTTTTCACGCGCCCTGCTAGACGCCATGTCGCAGGCCTCTTCGATTGTAGTAAGCAAGTTCAGGGGGAGGTTTTCCAGCGCTAACTTGCCCGATTCAATTTTAGAAAAATCTAATATATCGTTGATGACACCCAGCAACTGGTCACTAGAGACACGCATGGTTTGCACGTAGTCTTTTTGTTCGTGGCTAAGGGAAGTGTCTGAGAGCAGGGCGGTCATGCCCACTACACCGTTGAGCGGGGTGCGAATCTCGTGGCTCATGGTGGCCAAAAAAGACGCTTTGGCACGTGCTGCTGACAGCGCCTCTTCGCGCGAGGCCTCTAGTTCGCGGGTGCGCTCTGCAACCCGCTCTTCCAAATGCTCGTTAGCATCGCGCAGTGCATCGGCTTGCTGTTCAATTTTTAAGCGTTTTGACACGATCTCTAGTGCGCTGCTGTGCATGGCCACCGACAGTGTGCGCACTTCGGCTATTTTGGCGCTGCGCTGCACTTGGGGCACTTCGCCTTGGCCCAGTTCGGCTGCCGCTTGCGTAAGGCGGGCAAAACGGCGGCTCAGGCTGTAGGCAAACAAAGTGGCGGCTATGGCACCTAAGATAAGCACTGCTAAAGTGACGTACACCGACTGCTGAATCGACTTGCGCGTCTCACCAGCAAAGTCTTCGTCAGGGGCAGCCACCAGCATGGTCCACTTTAGGCCTTGTGATGCGCCAAACGGCCGCACTGCTGCAATCAATTTGCTGTTTTGTGCCGTGTTCAGGCTGGTGTTCAGAGCTAAGCTCTCATTGACCGGTGCGGAAGATTTATCTGCCTGCAAGGCCTCCAGGGCCGCGTAGGCTTGGCGCATGGTGGCATTGGCGCTCTCATTTGGCTTGAGCCGAACCAGTTTATTGTCCACCGATTTGAACAGGTTCTCAGGTGTGGAAGTGGCCACCAGATAGCCTTGCTCGTCGATCAACATGGCAACGCCGTTGGCACTGATTTTTTGCTCTTGCAGGCGCTGTGTGAGCGATTTTAAAAATAAATCTGCCCCCACCACGCCCAGCATGTCGCCCTGGGAGCCGTAAACGGGCTGGGCCAGGGTGATCAAAAGCTGGCCTGTGGATGCTGACGGGTACACCGTAGTGAAAGTGCGCTTTTTTTGACCTAATGCAGCCTGGTACCAAGGGCGCTGGCGCGGGTCAAAAGCCTGTGTCTCGGGCGGCAGCTCTTGGCTGCGGTCTAGCGCTTGCCTTGCATTGAAGTAGCGTCGACTTAGCGCATCGGCGGGTTTGGTATGCACCTTTACAGTGTCGGCGGTAATGCCCGCAATTTGCTGCACGCCATAAAAGTCGCCTTGTGCTGTGCCAAAGTACAAAAATGACACGTCGGGCAGCATACGGGTGAGCGAAAAAGCCAACGACTCAAAATTTTGCGGCGTAGCCATTAGCCCTTGTACTTGCTGGTTTTGCTCGGCCGTAGGCTCTGGGTTGAGCAAGCCGTTGAGCAATGAATGTGCCTGCAGCAAATGGTTTTCTGTGTCCAGCTGCACGCGGTAGGCCACGTCGCTGATAATTTTATTAGACAGTTTGTCTACGTTTTGCAGCGTACTGGTGTACATCAGCCCGCCCACCAAGCCTGCGGGCAACAACGCGAAAACAAGCAAACTGCACACCAGTATGGTGCGCAGTTTCCAAGCGGAACCGATGGTGTGGGTGGGCTTAGAGGGCTGGGAGGTGTGGGATGTAGGCATGCAGCGGCTGCAAACGCCAAAGCTATTGCATAGCTACATTATGCAGTCTTGTTACACACCCAGTTTGCGGATGAGGCTAAATATTGCTGCAAATTCAATAGCTTGCGTGCACTACTGCCTTGGGCTGTGTCGCTAAAGCGTCTGCAAGCTGGCCAGCCTGCTGTACGCAACGCAAAAAAAAGCCAAGTCTTGCGACTTGGCTTTGAACTGGGTTCCCGCTACCGCGGCGGTAGCTAGAGGACCCGAGGAGACAACCTTACATGCATCTACAACGCACAGTGTAGCCAATGGGCTGACACCGTAAACAGAGAGTGCACTCTAAAAACTCAAATTAACGCTTCTTGCTAGCAGCTTTAGCGGTGTTAACTGCAGTAGCAGACACGGCGCTGAAGTTTTGCTCAGCCATTTCAGTAGCTTGTTTGACGGCTTTTTGCACTTGCTCAAAAGCATTGGTAGCGGCGCTTACGCTGCTTTTCATCACAGCCACCATGGTCTCAGAACCGGCCGGTGCGTTCTTGGAGGCGGTGTCGATCAAAGACATGAACTTCTTTTGGCCTTCAGCAGTTTGGGCTTCAAAAGCGCTGGTGAACTCGGCACCCGTGCTGCTGGCGATGTCGTACAGGTGGCGGCTGTAAGAAGCGGTTTTTTCGGCCAAAGGCTGGAACAGGCCAGCTTGCAAGGCCAACAGCTCTTGCGCGTCTTTCACGCTCATCGACGCTTTGGCATTGTCAGAAGCCTCAGCCAAGGCGGCTTTGGATGCAGTGATGTTCAGTTCCATTAGTTTTTCTACACCAGCAAAAGCTTTGTGGGTCAGGCCAAACAGGGTCTCTACGTTGGCTTTTTGTGCGGACATGATTTGTTCTACGGTTAGCATAATAATCTCCAATAAATTTAAGGTTGAGGGCTGGCAAAATCTACTGCGCTTACGCTATTCTGTTGAATATGTTGCAGTGCAGCATGGGTTGAAGTATAGGGTAATCCCGCGATATTGCAAGCGGTTTTTTGTTGCGGCGCAGCAAAATAATCTGTTTAGATGCAAAACCCTAAATCACAGGGGGCAGACAGGGCCGCGTCACAATAGTAAAAATTAAAATTTGCTGTGCCTAAAGGCGCAGATTTAAACATTACCCAGTCTAAAACCACGCAGTTTAAAACCACGCAGTCTAAAAGCACACAGTCTACAACCCCACAGCTTGAAGCTCCCCTTTTGAAAGCCTACTACGCCGACCAGTTTGTCCTGCCCTTGCCCGAGGGCCACCGTTTCCCCATGGGCAAATACCGCCTGCTGCGTGACTGGCTAAGCCAACACCTGCCCGCAGTAGAACTGCGCGAAGCACCCGCAGCTACCGACGGCCAACTGGCGCTGTGCCACACCCCAGCCTACATACAAGGCATTGGCCAAGGCAGCATTGACCCTGTGCTAATGCGCGAGATTGGCTTTCCGTGGAGCCCGGCCATGGCCGAGAGGGCCAGAAGATCCGTGGGGGCCAGCGTGCAAGCTGCGCGCGCCAGCATGGGGCTGCCCATGCACGATGCGCACGTGCAAACTGCCAAGCCTGAAGGTTTGGCGGCCAATCTGGCAGGGGGCACACACCACAGCTACGCCCACAAGGGTGGCGGGTTTTGCGTGTTTAACGACTTTGCCGTGACGGCCCGCCTGATGCAAGCCGAATGGGCCCGCCAGCGCCATCTGGGCGCGCACCGCACACCGCTGCAGGTGGCCATCATTGACCTGGACGTGCACCAAGGCAACGGCACGGCCAGCATTTTTACCGGCGATGCCAGCGTCTTTACGCTGTCGATGCACGGTGCCAAAAACTTCCCCTTTCGCAAAGAAGCCAGTAGTCTGGACATCAACCTGCCCGACGGCTGCCAAGACGACGAATACCTGCAGGCACTAGACCATGCACTCGACGAGCTGGAGCACCGTTTTACCCCTGGCCTGGTGCTGTACCTGGCCGGGGCCGACCCGCATGAGGGCGACAGGCTAGGGCGGCTCAAACTCAGCTACGACGGCCTGGAGGCGCGTGACCGGCGGGTGATGCACTGGTGTTGGCAGCGGCGCATTCCGTTGGCCTTTGCCATGGGCGGCGGCTACGGCACCGACATAGGCACCACGCTGCGCGTGCAGCAGGCTACCTACACGGTAGCCGTGGAGTATGCGGCCAAGTGGCGTGGGCTTTAAGGCGTATTGTTTACTATTAATTCAATAGCTGCTTGTGCAGCATTTCCTTGGGCGCTAGGGCTAATTTGCTTGAAATTCTTGGTTTTGGGTTATCTTTGGGCCTTTTTAAGATTGCTTGATTACCTTTTGTACATTAGCGCCGCTTGAGTGGGGCCTTGCTGCAAAATCTTCCAAAATCACGCGCAAGTATGTTAAGTATTTGCCCGTTTGGTAGTACGACGCGCCTTTTTCCAGATTTTCATCAAGGCCCCACTCAATCGACGCTTTGCCGGTTTGGTTTGGGGGCATTTAGCGCAAAGAGGGTCACGGTTTCGATTGCCGCTACTCACGTAGCCTTGCGTGCCCCCGATCTTCGTCTAGTAGCTGCTAATCACAGTCACACACGGCTGCCCCACGTGCCTTCAACTACCCAATTTGCCAGGGAGAAGCGATGGGAGCGTGTTTTTTGCAAACTGTAGCAAAGGCGCGGAGGCAGTCTGTGATGACTACTTCGGTGTGCGTGTGTTTTGCGGAGGTTTGCAAAAAACATGTCCCGTCGCCCGACCAGGGTAAATAGACCTACACGAGTATTGCCACGGGCTGCTAAAACAACACAAGCAAGCACAAAAACACAACCGTAAGTTGCTAGAAACCCGAGCTACAAAGCGGCCATGTAAAGAATCCCCTCTAAAATGACAGCCAATATCCGCCCAGCGGACCACAAGAAAACCAAGGCAAGCTCATGCATATTGACCCAGTTGCGCGAACAGGCAGCGTTAGCCCGAAAGATTTCTTGGCCCAGTACAAGGCCCGCAACCAGCCCGTCATTATGGAGAACATCTCACGCGACTGGCCCGCCCACAGCAAATGGACGGTGGACTATTTGTGCAGCGTGGTGGGTGACAAAGTGGTGCCACTGTACGGCGGGGCCGAGGCCAAAGGGCATAAGCACCAGCACGCCCATGTGGCGCAAATGACGTTTCGGCAATTTGTGGCCGAACTGGCGCAAGGCAACACCAAGCTGCGCATGTTTTTCTACAACATCTTGCAGCAAGCGCCCGATTTGATGAAGGACTTTACATTCCCCCGCATGGGCCTGCACCTGTTTAAAAAACTGCCCGTGCTGTTTTTTGGCGGCAAAGGGGCCAAGGTGCAAATGCACTTTGACATTGACTGGGCTGACCTGCTGCTGTGCCACTTTGGCGGCAAAAAACGCGTTTACCTGTTTAGCCCTGAACAAAGTAAATATTTGTACCACGTGCCGTACTCTTTCAGTGCGCTGTTTGAGATTGATGTAGACCAGCCTGACTACCAAACCTTTCCCGCACTGCAGCACGCGCGGGGCTACATGGCCGAGCTGCAGCATGGCGACGCGCTGTACATACCGCCCGGCTTTTGGCACTACGTGGTGTACGATGAAATGTGCTTTTCCATGACCCTGCGGGCCTTTCCGCGCACCCCTGCGCACTTGGCGCAGTTGCTATACAACCTGATTTATGTACGCACTGCCGACGGGCTGATGCGCCGCTGGGTAGGCCAGTCGTGGAATGACAAAAACCGCCAGCGCGCTTTTGACATCAGCAATGCGCATGGGCTTGCAGCGTCTGCCAATGCACCTAAAGTTGCCTAGTATTTAAGCAAATTAGTGCTATGGCCCAAGGAAATGCTCAATAGTTAGCTATATAATAAATAGCATTCAGTTTCTCTCCCTGTTTATCAACCCACCTTAAAAGGAACCACCATGTCAGTCGAAAAAGTTATCTATACCGCCCACGCGTCCGCCACCGGAGGCCGTGATGGCCATGCCACCAGCAGCGACGGCTTGCTGGACGTCAAACTGGGCGTGCCCAAAGAAATGGGCGGCGCAGGCGGCGCTGTCAACCCTGAGCAACTGTTTGCAGCGGGCTACAGCGCCTGCTTTTTGGGGGCCATGAAGTTTGTAGCAGGCCAAGCCAAAATCACGGTGCCCGTCGACACCAAAGTTTCAGGCGCAGTAGGCATTGGCCAAATCCCCAACGGCTTTGGCATCGAAGTTAAACTCGATATCAGCATCCCCGGTATGGACCGCGCTGCCGCCCTGGACCTGGTGAACAAAGCCCACGTGGTTTGCCCGTACTCTAACGCGACCCGCGGCAATATTGATGTGACGTTGAACGTGCTTTAAGCCCCAAGCTAGGCCTACCCACGCTGGCCGGTTCACCCTTGTTTTTTGGGTGATCGGCTGGCGGTTTTTTTAGACCTTGGCATTGCC
The DNA here is from genome assembly GCA_043778205.1 of Polaromonas sp. Lineage (GTDB taxonomy): Bacteria > Pseudomonadota > Gammaproteobacteria > Burkholderiales > Burkholderiaceae_C > JAAFIP01. Next base: position 12,402 of record JAYWGO010000093.1, read on the forward strand.
CTATGGATTACAAAATTGCCCCCGTTGCCGACAACGAAGCCGAGCGGCTGACAGCGCTGCGGTCGGCCATGTGTGCCTATGTGCCGCGCGAGGAGCGGTTTGACCGCATCACCCGCATGGCCCTGCGCATGCTGCATGTGCCTATCGCTTTAATTTCTATTATTGAAGACGATGTGCAGTGGTTTCGCTCAGCCCAAGGGCTGACGGTGTCTGAGACCGCGCGCAATATCTCGTTTTGTGGCCACGCCATTGTGGCCAGCGAAGTGTTTAAAGTGCAAGACACGTACCTCGATTCGCGTTTTGCCAATAACCCGTTGGTCATTGGCCCGCCTTACATTCGCTCTTACTGCGGCTGGCCGTTAGAGCTGGCCCCGGGCCTGCGCGTAGGCACCCTGTGCGTGCTAGACACCATGCCGCGCACCTACGCGGCTGAAGACCTGGAGATACTGGCCGACCTAGGGCACATGGTGGAATCTGAACTGCGCGTTAATGCCATGACAGACAGCCAAAAAGCGCTCATGGCCGAGTCAAGCCGTGCAGAACGCAAACAGCTGCTAGACCCTGCTACAGGCTGCTGGAGCGAGCGCGGCTTTTGTGAGCTGGTCAAGCGCACCCTGCGCGACGTGGCTGCAGACAGTGTGCATGCTGCGCTGTGCGGCATTCGTATTCACAACATGCCCGACTTTATGCTCAGCGTGGGCGAGGGCGCACTGCAGCTGCAAGCGATGCTGGTAGCGCAGTTTATTCGCCAGCGCCTGCCTGCCAACGCGGTGCTGTGCCTGCTGCCCGGTGGGCGCGCCTGCGCAATGTTTGCTGCACGCGACAAAAGCCTGCTGCGCGAACAAATAGCCACCTTTTTACAAGAACCTGGCTCTCAACCGCTAGCGGGTATTAACTTTACCCAAAAGCTGGAAATTACCAGCGCGGGCTTGCGCCTGCGGGCAGAGCACCAAGCGCAAGAGCCCGAGAAGTCGCTGGAGATAGTGATGGGCCGTTTGGCCGAAGGCGCTGGCATCACATCTGTACTACGTTAAAACCACTCTGTCGATGTACCTACCACCCCAATTTAATGCCAAAGACGCTGCGCAGGCCCTGCAGCTTATGCGCGGCTACCCGTTTGCGTCGCTCATATCCAACGATGACGACGGCCTGCCTTTTGTGACCCACCTGCCGCTGCATGTAGACGCTGCTTCCACGCCTGAGCATGTGCGTATCTTGGGCCACTGCGCCAAGCCTAACCCGCACTGGCGCTACCTGGTTGCGCGTCCGCAAGCGGTGGTCACCTTCATGGGGCCGCACGCCTACATGTCACCCAGTGTGTACCCCGACCTGGCCCGCGTGCCCACCTGGAACTACCTGGCTGTGCACTGCGTGGTTACGGCCCGCACCCTAGAGACGGCTGCTGAGAAAGACGCGCTGCTGAAAAAGCTCATTGGCGACCACGAGCCGCCGTATGCGCTGCAGTGGCAGGGTTTGGGTGAAGAGTATCAACACAAAATGCTGGCCGGCATAGTGGCTTTTGAGCTAACAGTAACCAAGCTGGAATGCAAACTCAAGCTCAACCAGCACCGCCCCGAGGCCTATGCCGCCATGCACGCACAGTACGCACAGGGCAATGAGAACGAGCGCGCCTTGGCCCATTGGATGGCCCAGCTGCAAGCAGCCAAAGCCTAGTTTGTATAAGAAATTGGCCTGTGGCCCAAGGAAATGCTGCACAACCAGCTATTATTTGTATAGCGACCGGCGGTTAAACTGCTGGAGCGGGTGATGGGAATCGAACCCACGTTATTTGCTTGGGAAGCAAGAGTCCTGCCATTGAACGACACCCGCGCTGTAACCCAGATTATAGGAGCACCTAGCCTGCCTCGGTACTTTGGCTATGCGCTTTGGTGTGCCCAAAGGCAGTGCTAAAACAGTTAATAACCGCCCGGCATGGGCTTGGCAGCGCGCAGCTTGATATGCGCTGCCAGCCCGCCCGAGGCGGTGTTAGACAGTGCAAACATGCCGCCCATGCGCTGCACGGTTTTTTCTACAATGGCCAGTCCCAGGCCCGCCCCGGTGGCCTCGGTGCGGGCAGCGTCGCCGCGAAAAAACGGCTGGGTCAGGTGCTTTAAGGTTTCCTCGCTCACGCCGGGGCCGTGGTCACGCACTTTTAGCAGCACCCAGTCGTCTTTTACCCGCACTTCAATGTCCAGCTTGGTCACGTTGATATGGGCTGATTTGCCGTATTTGCGGGCGTTTTCAATCAGGTTGGCCATCACGCGCGACAGCTCTATTTCTTCGGCCATCACGTACACCTCGGGGGCTATGGTCATGTTAATGCGCATATCGCCGCTGTCGTGCACGGCAAACACGCTGGCCTCTAGCACATCGTTCAAGCACACGGGCTGCAAGCGGGTTTGGTCAGGCCGGGCGTAGTCTAAAAATTTGTCAATAATGCTGTCTAGCTGCTCTATATCAGAGGCCATATGGGCACGGGCCGACAGGTCGGCCACGCTCATTTCAGTTTCTAGCCGCAGGCGCGCCAGCGGTGTGCGCAGGTCATGCGATATACCGGCCAGCATGACAGCGCGGTCTTGCTCTATTTTGGCCAACTGCTGGGCCATGCGGTTAAAGCCTACGTTAACTTCGCGTATCTCGCTGGTCATGGCGCGTTCGTCTAAGCGGCTGGCGGCAAAGTTACCGTCCTTTACGCGGCTGGCTGCAAAGCTCAGCGCTTTGAGCGGGCGGTTGATCAGCCGTGCAATCACGGCTGCGCCTGCCAGCGACAACACGGCTGCAATCAGCAGCCAAATCAGCCAGGTTTTGCCGGCCACAGGCAGAATTCGCGACAGGTCAGTCAGCAGCCAAAAAGCGTCATCGTTAATGACAAAGCCCACCCACAGCCCCGGTTCGCCGTTCACCTCGCGGGCCAGCAAAGTGTCTTTGCCCAGCCGGGCGCGCAGCTCTTGGGTCACGCGAACGGTTTGTGCATTGCCATCAAAGCTGACCAGCTTGTCGGTGGGCAGGCGCGGTAGCACACGCACACCCTCTAGCTCGGCCAGCTGTTTAATCAGCGATACACGGCCAATGGCATCGGCATGCACCAGGGCGGCCCGACTGAGGTTGACCAGCGAGGCAATTTGCTGGGCATTTTGTGTTGCTTGGGGGGCGCTTTCTATAACCCTGAAAGTTTGCAGCCACGCGGCTGCGCTGCCAATAAGCAGCAGTGCCAGCATAAAAAAGGTGCGCCAAAACAGGCTCAAGCGCACCCGGCGCACCACAGCCTGGCGCATTTCCAGCGGGGCGGGGGCCGTTTCTAGCGGAATATTTTTTGTCGCTTGCGCTGTAGCCATGGGGTAAACAATTTACGAACATCACAAAAAACGCAGCGAGCACACTGTACGTGTGCTCGCTGCGCTGGAGGTCAAACTTTAGCTTTTAGTAGCGCATTAGCTCTTGCCGTCCGGCACAAACACATAGCCTACGCCCCACACGGTTTGAATGTAGCGCGGCGCAGCCACATCGGCTTCCACCATTTTACGCAGGCGTGAGACTTGCACGTCCAAACTGCGGTCAAACGGTTCAAACTCACGGCCACGGGCCAGCTGGGCCAGCTTTTCGCGCGATAGCGGCTGGCGTGGGTGGCGCACCAAGGCTTTAAGCATGGCGAATTCGCCTGTAGTGAGCGGCATTTCTTCGCCGTTTTTGCGCAAGGTGCGCTGGCCCATGTCAAAGTCAAACGGGCCAAAAGTAATGGTTTCGTTGTCGGTAGACGGTGCGCCGGGCGCCTCGTGGGCGGGGCGGCGGCGCAGCACGGCGTGCACACGGGCCAGCAGCTCGCGCGGGTTAAACGGCTTGCCCAGGTAGTCGTCAGCACCCACCTCCAGGCCCACAATGCGGTCTACGTCTTCGCCTTTGGCGGTTAGCATGATGATGGGGGTGCGGTCACCGGCTGCGCGCAGGCGGCGGCAAATCGACAGGCCGTCCTCACCGGGCATCATCAAGTCCAGAATGATCAAATCAATCGGGTCGCGCATCATGATACGGGTGAGCGCTTTGCCATCTTCGGCCACGATCACTTCAAAGCCTTCTTGTGCCAAATAGCGGCGCAGCAGGTCACGGATGCGGGCATCGTCATCCACTACCAAGATACGGTCAGCCTGTTTTGCAGTTTGTGTCATAAGAAAAACCTCTCTTTAAATATGTAACAGAGCCTGTTTGTACCGCACTTTTTTAAGAAAACCTAATTAAATCATGGAGTTACGACACTCTGTTACACTTTTTTCACCCCCAACACGCTAAGTAAAGCAGTGTAATGGGGGCTTTTCAGGTCTGGTTAACCGTCTTGTAGTTAGGCTAAGCTAGCGCCAGCAGACCGAGAACATGCCACCATCGCGCTTTTAACCGCGCGGCCCAACCCCTAAGGAATTGACTGTGAACCCCAATACGCGAAGTATCAAAATAATAGCTGCTTGTGCAGCATTTACTTGGGCGACAGCCTCTTTTGCTCAAAATAACAGGCTTGAACTAGCGCAAAACTGGCTCTCACTGCAAGCCAGCGGTACGGTAGAAGTGCAGCAAGACTTGCTGTTGATTTCTATGACCACCAGCAAAGACGGTACCGACGCCACAGCTGTGCAAACGCTTTTAAAAACCGCTCTGGACACTGCGCTGACCGAAGCCAAAAAAGTAGCCCAAGCCGGGCAGCTGGATGTGCGCACAGGCGGTTTTAGCATGTCGCCGCGCTATACCCGCGAAGGCAAGATCAGTGGTTGGCAAGGCACTACCGAGCTTATTTTAGAAGGCCGCGACTTTGCCCGTATCAGCAGCACGGCAGGCAAAATCAGCACTTTAAGCCTTGGGCAGGTCAGTTTTGCCCTGTCGCGCGAAGCGCGTGCCAAGGCCGAGGCCGAGGCGCAGGTGGTAGCGATTGACCGCTTTAAAGCCAAAGCCAGCGAAATCAGCAAGAACTTTGGCTTTAGCAGCTACACCCTGCGCGACGTGGCCGTTAACGCCAACGACCAAGGCTACATGCCCCGTGGCAATATGGAGGCGATGCGCTCAGTAAAGTCAATGTCTGCCGACGCGCCTGTACCGATAGAAGCCGGGCGCAGCAGTGTGGTGGTCAACGTGAGCGGTTCGGTGCAAATGAAGTAGTTAGCTAAAGTAGCGTAGTTTTATATGTACTTTTTATCACTAGTGTCCGGTTAAAAGTCGAACAAAATCAACTGCTTAGCGACGGGTGGGTCAATAGATTGGGAGGCATCGGGCTGCAAGGCGCGAATTATTGCTCCGGCCCTGTGAAGTATTAAGCCGCATAACGAACCCGCTTGTCCTGGAAGTAGGCCATTACGCGCTCAGGCGATTGCTCCAGCATCGTC
>JAYWGO010000094.1:0-5736 GCA_043778205.1 Polaromonas sp.
ATCTGGAAAAAGGCGCGCGGTGCAAAAGCTAGCCTAGCGCGCCCTGATTTCGTGCGTGTTTTTGGAAGATTTTGCAGCAAGGCCACACTCAAGCGGCGCGAACGTACAAAAGCAAGGAAAGCAATCTTAAAAAGGCCCAAAGATAACCCAAAAACCAAGAATTTCAAGCCAAATAGCCCTGTGACCCAAGGAAATGCTGCACAAGCAGCTATTAATTTAAGAGTAACTACAACTGACAGTTTCAACGCCCACGCCGCACCCGCAAAATCTCGTCCAGTATCAAACAGGCCGCCCCAATGGTGATGCCGCTGTCGGCGATGTTAAATGCGGGGAAGTGCCAGCCCTTAACATGAAAGTCTAAAAAGTCCACCACATAGCCATGCTGCAAGCGGTCTAGCACATTACCTACCGCGCCACCCAGTATGCAGGCCAGTGCAAAGGCAAACAGTTTTTGCCCTGCATGGGAGCGCAGCATCCACAAAATAAACACGGTGGCTACCAAGCCAATAGCGGTAAAAAACCAGCGCTGCCAGCCGCCTGCGTCTGCCAGAAAGCTAAATGCTGCACCCGTATTGTGAGCGCGCACTACATTAAAAAAACTCAGCACATAGGTACTGTCCCCCAGCTTGTAGTAGCCCAAGATCAGCGTTTTAGTGAACTGGTCCGCCAAAAAAATAACCAAAGCCAAACCCAGCCAAGGCCAAATAGAAGATTTACTGAATTTAGCCATTACGCATACTTTCTGTTTTCGTCGATGCCCGCCAAATTGCCCACGCAACGGCCGCAGATGGTGGGGTGGGCGGGGTTAATGCCAATGTCGCTGCAGTAGTGCCAGCAGCGCTCGCATTTAACCTGCAAGGAGGCTTGCACTGCGGTAGACAGGGTGCCTCCTGCGGCCAAAGTTACGGCGGAGGTGATGAAAACGAACTTTAGGTCTGCGCCCAGCGAGCTTAGCAGCGCAAAGTCGTCTGCAGGCACGGTAAGTACCACCTCAGCCTGCAGCGAGCTGCCTACTTTGCCGTCTGCACGCAAAGCTTCGATGTCTTTGTTCACCCCATCTCGGATCTCGCGGATACGGCTCCATTTGGCCACCAAGGCAGCGTCAGGTGCTGGCAGCTGGGCGTAGGTTTCGGTAAAGATGCTGCCGGTGGTGGACTTGCCAAAATCTTTCCAGGCTTCTTCGGCGGTGAAGCTTAAAAACGGTGCCATCCAGCGCAGCATGGCGTGGGTGATGTGGTACAGCGCGGTTTGCGCGCTGCGCCTGGCATGCGATTTGGCTGCGGTGGTGTAGAGCCGGTCTTTGAGCACATCAAGGTAAAAGCCGCCCAGGTCTTCACTGCAGTACAGCTGCAGCTTGGCCACCACGGGGTGGAATTCGTACACCTTGTAGTGCGCAAGGATGTCGGCCTGCAACTGTGCTGCGCGGCTAAGGGCGTAGCGGTCAATTTCTAGCAGCTCGTCCATGGGCACAGCATCTTTGGCGGCATCAAAGTCACTGATGTTGGCCAGCAAAAATTTCAGCGTGTTGCGGATGCGGCGGTAGGTGTCCACCACGCGGGCTAAGATTTTGTCGTCGATGCTCAGGTCGCCTGAGTAGTCGGTGCTGGCGGCCCACAGGCGGATGATCTCCGCGCCCAGTTTGCTGCTGACTTCTTGTGGTGCCACCACGTTGCCCATGCTCTTGCTCATTTTGCGGCCTTGGCCGTCCACGGTAAAGCCGTGGGTGAGCAAGCCTCGGTAGGGCGCGCGGTCGTACATGGCACACGCCGTCAGCAGAGAGCTGTGGAACCAGCCGCGGTGCTGGTCGTGGCCTTCCAGGTACAGGTCGGCCTCGGGGCCGGGCGCACCCGTGCGTGGGTCAATCTCGGTATGCGCGTTGGGCGTGGAGCCGTCCAGCGCTTTGTGGCTGCCCTTGAGCACGGTGGTGTGGGTGGTGCCGGAGTCAAACCAGACTTCTAAAATGTCGGTGCTCTTGGTGTACTGCTCTGGCTGCAGCGCGCCCACTTTGGCAAACAGTTCGGCGGTGCTGGCTTTGCTCCAGGCTTCAATGCCGCCGGCTTGCACCATGCTGGCTGCCAGGTCGATCAGTTCGGGGGTTTGCGGGTGCAGCTCGCCGCTGTCAACATGCAAAAACAGCGGCAGCGGCACGCCCCAGCTGCGCTGGCGGCTGATGCACCAGTCAGGCCGGTGGGTGATCATGTCGCGCAGCCTGCCGCGCCCGTTTTCTGGGAAGAAGCTGGTCTGCTCAATCGCATCGAGCGCCAGCTGGCGCAGGGTCTTGGGGGCTTTGTCTTTGGTAAACACGCCCACGGCACCTGCGCCGCCTGTCGATACGTCGCCGTCCATGCGCACAAACCACTGCGCTGCTGCGCGGTAGATCACCGGCGTTTTGTGCCGCCAGCAGTGCGGGTAGCTGTGCGTAATGTCGGTGGTGGCAAACAGGCGATTGTTCTCGCGCAGTGTATTGATCACCTCGGCGCAAGCTTTCCAAATGTTGAGCCCGCCAAACAATGGCAGTGCGTCTTCATAGCGGCCATTGCCTTGCACGGGGTTCAAAATATCGTCGTACTTCAGGCCGTGCGCCACGCAAGAGTTAAAGTCTTCTACGCCGTAGGCGGGCGAAGAGTGGACGATACCCGTGCCGTCGTCCGCCGTGGCATAGTCGGCCAAATAGACGGGTGCCAAGCGGTCATAGCCGGGGTGCACATGCGCCAGTGGGTGCTTGAAGTTGACCATGGCCAGCGATTTGCCCAGCGTGGTGGCGATGACTGTGCCGGTGAGTTTATAGCGCTCCAAGCAGGTGTCTACCAACGACTCGGCCAGCACCAGCAAGCCGCGCTCGGTGTCTACCAGGGCGTAGGCCAGGTCTGGGTTCAGGTTAAGCGCCTGGTTGGCCGGAATCGTCCATGCGGTGGTGGTCCAGATGACGATAAAGGCTTCTTTGTCGATCTTTGCGCCACCAAATGCGGTGGACAACTTCTCAGGCTCAGCACATAAAAATGCCACATCCAGTGTTTGTGACTTTTTGTCTGCGTATTCGATCTCAAACTCGGCCAATGACGAACCGCAGTCAAAGCACCAGTACACGGGCTTAAGGCCGCGGTACACAAAGCCGCGCTCCATCACGCGTTTGAAGGCGCGAATTTCATTGGCCTCGGTCTCAAAGTCCATCGTGCGGTAGGGCTTGTTCCACTGGCCCAGCACGCCCAGGCGTTTGAAATCCTGCATTTGCCCGGCGATTTGCTCGGTGGCAAAAGCGCGGCTTTTGGCTTGCATCTCATCGCGCGGTAGGTTACGCCCATGTAACTTTTCGATGGCGTTCTCAATCGGCAATCCATGGCAGTCCCAGCCAGGAATGTACTGCGCGTCAAAGCCTTCTAGCTGGCGCGCTTTGACGATCATGTCCTTCAAAATCTTGTTAACGGCATGGCCGATGTGGATGCTGCCGTTGGCATAGGGTGGGCCGTCGTGCAAGATGAACTTGGGTTTGCCCAAACGCGCATCGCGCAAAATTTTGTAGATGCCTTTGTCGTCCCATTCTTTCACCCAACCCGGCTCGCGTTTGGCTAAATCGCCGCGCATGGGGAAAGGGGTGTCGGGCAGGTTGAGGGTGGCGCGGTAGTCAACCGTGCTGGGGGCGGCTTGTTCGGTCATGGGTTACTTTGTGGATTTTGGCAATTATGCAGACTGCAAGGCACACCCGCAGTGGGTGCAAACGTAGAAAGCGGGGCAGGTCAGGCGCAGGGAGCCTTTGCCCCCTCAAATTCGCGGTATTTGCGCTGCTGCGCTGGCTGCAAAAAAGCTGCGCGCGTCCACGCAGTCTTGGGCAATGCCTTGGGTTAAGGCATCCAGACCGTCGTAGGTGAGTTCGTCGTGCAGTTTATGTAGCAATTCCACACGGGTGATTTTACCGTAGCCTGCGTTCAGGCCCAGGCCACTAGGCCAGTCTAGGCAATGGGTCTCCAGCAGCACCCGGCCACCGTTGATGTCGCTAGGGTCTAGCGATGGGCGAATGCCTAAATTGGCCACGCCCTGCAAGGGCTGGTCGCCCAGGCCATGCACCAGCACGGCAAAGATACCGCTGGCGGCAGGCTTCCACACATGGGCACGGGACGAAAAGCGCAAATTCAGCGTGCGAAAGCCTTGCGGGTAGGCGCTAGAAATACCCAGCTCCCGCCCCAGTTTGCGCCCATGCACCACGTGGCCGCTGATGCTGTACGGTCGGCCCAGCAGCTTGGCCGCGTCTTGCATGCGGCCTTGGGCCAGCGCAGCCCGCACCGCCGAGCTAGACACGCGCAGGCCGTGCACTTCATACGACTGCATGCGCGCTACGTCAAAGCCCTGGCGTTGCCCCGCAGCGTCTAAAAAAGCATAGTCGCCCGCCCGCTGCGCGCCAAAGCGAAAATCATCACCCACCAGCACATACTTGGCCCCTAAACGGTCTAGCAAAATCTCGTTGATAAAAGCCTGTGGTGACAAAGCCGCCAAAGCCGCGTTAAAAGGCAAAATAACCACACGGTCTACGCCGCAGCGCGCCAGCTCGGTCAGTTTGTCGCGCAGGGTGGCAATGCGTGCGGGTGCTAGGCTAGGCTGCGCTGCTCGGGCGGCAAAAAAATCGCGTGGGTGCGGCTCAAACGTAACCACGCAGCTGGGCACGTTGCGGTGCGCGGCCTCACTTTTTAGTAGCGCAATCATGGCCTGGTGGCCCCGGTGCACACCGTCAAAATTACCAATCGTAAGCGCGCAACCCAAGCTGGGTGCGGCTTGTGGCAGGCCCGCGCCAGTTAGCAGCAGATTTTTTGCGGCGCAGTAGCCTTTGTGCACTTGCATGGGAAGTCAGTCTTTTCGGTATCAATTCAATAGCTGCTTGTGCACTATTCTATTGGGCTACGCAGGGTTATTAGTCTTAAAAATGGCATCAAACTAGAGTATATTGTGGTTTGGCAGCAGATTTTAAAAGTTTGCCGCAGAGCAGAAGACTTTGCAAAAAGTCCGCTCCAAGGTAGTCATCAGTGTGTTCTACGTGTCTTTTTTTAAAGTATTTTTTGAAAAAGCGGAGGTTCCATTTGAAGGTCTTGAAACTCTCAGCCCAAGGGCTGCCCCAGTCGTGGATCAGCCTAGAGCAAGCGGTCATTCACTACGCCGCTGCCGAGGTGCGCTGGGAGTCTGGCGGCGAGGTGGCGGTCTACCACGGCGGGCACAATGCCACCACCGGGCTGCAGTCCATCATCACGGTTAACAGCATCATTGGCACCAAGGGCGTGCCCAATATCAACCCGTTTGACCTGCGCCCCGGCCTGACCAACAGCAAATTGTTTTCCCGCGACCGCAATGTGTGTGCCTACTGCGGCAACCATTTTCATGAAGAAGACCTGACCCGCGAACACATTATTCCTTACGCGCAAAACGGCCAAGACATGTGGATGAACGTAGTGACCGCCTGCCGCCCTTGCAACCACCGCAAAAGCAGCCGCACACCAGAGCAAGCCCACATGCCCCTGCTGTACGCCCCCTACGTGCCCAGCCTGTGGGAAGACTTTATTTTGCGCAACCGCAAAATTCTGGCCGACCAAATGGAGTTTTTGACAGCGCACTTGCCCAAAACGTCACGGCTGTACGCTTAGGCGTTTTTTGTAGGCGTTTTAGGCCTATCGCCCAAGGAAATGCTGCACGGGTAGCTATTAAATTGATAATAATTGCTTCCAAGCCAGTCGCCTGCAAATTTGCCAAGAAAGT
>JAYWGO010000095.1:0-65399 GCA_043778205.1 Polaromonas sp.
CCCAGACGTGTTCGTCACCTGCGACCCGCGTGATGCCTGCGCGCAAGCCAGTCACCAGAAAAAGTACCCTAAACTGGTAGTGCAAGTGATCTCTCCCACCACCTCAGAATACAGCCGAGGCCGCAAGTTTGAGCAATACCGCCAGATTACCGGCCAGGACGAGGTGCTTTTTATCGACCCCGTGCGCCGCTCGGTAGCGCTGTTTCAGCGCACCAAAGAAGCCAGCCAATGGCTGCTGATTCCTGCGCCAGAAGTCGGCAGCGTGCATTTGCGCAGCGTACATATGGATTTGTCGATGGCTACTGTGTTTGAGGGTATTGATGCAGCAGCCGCTGCTTAAATAGTCCCTCGCTTGTCTTGAGCCTGTCTGCAGTTGACGCGCTTTAGCGTCAAAATCTCCGCAAACCCTGCATACAATGCAGCCTATGACAATCAAATCTGACAAATGGATACGCCGTATGGTGGACAGCCACGGCATGATCGACCCCTTCGAGCCCGGCCAAATTCGCCAACGCGAGGTAGATGGTAAAACCCAAAAAATCATCAGCTATGGCACCAGTAGCTACGGCTACGACATCCGTTGCGCGCCGGAGTTCAAAGTTTTTACCAACATCCACAGCACCGTGGTAGATCCCAAAAATTTCGATGAAAAAAGTTTTGTTGACTTTAGTGGCGACAGCTGCATCATCCCGCCCAACAGCTTCGCGCTAGCCCGTACCATGGAGTACTTTCGCATCCCGCGCAACGTACTCACCATCTGCCTAGGCAAAAGCACCTATGCCCGCTGCGGCATCATCGTGAACGTGACACCGTTTGAGCCAGAGTGGGAAGGCTATGTGACGCTGGAGTTTTCAAACACTACGCCACTGCCAGCTAAGATCTATGCAGGCGAAGGTTGCGCGCAAGTGCTGTTTTTTGAAAGCTCGGCGGATGATGTGTGCGAGACGAGCTACAAAGACCGGGGTGGGAAGTATCAGGGGCAGGTGGGGGTTACGCTACCGAAGGCATAGCATGACATGTTTAGCTGTTATCTTCGCGCTTTCGTATCTGATCCTAATACTTGCAGTCTATTCAGGTGAGCATGTCAGAAATTTTGTGTGTGAGGCATAACATGAGTAAACGAAAGAGTATGTATGCCAAGCAAGAAGAAATCAGCTGCACCAGCGGCAAACAAAGCGGCGTTGCTGCACATTCCTAAATAACTGCTAGACCACCTGGTTCAAGGCCCCATGACCGCCGAGGCGGTTAATGCCGCTGGGGTAGCATTTAAAAAAGCCCTGATCGAGCGCGCCCTGGGCGCTGAGATGGGCCACCACCTAGGCTACGCCGCAGGCGCGGCCAAACCCGTTGACACCACCAACCACCGCAACGGCAAGAGCGGCAAGACCGTCCTGACCGACGAAGGCCCCCTGCGCATCGAGGTGCCCCGCGATAGAGCCGGCAGCTTTGAGCCCCAACTGATCGGCAAACACGAACGCCGCTTTACCGGCTTTGACGACAAAATCATCGCCATGTACGCCAGAGGCATGACGGTGCGCGAGATCCAGGCCTTTCTAACCGAGATGTACGCCATCGACGTATCGCCCGATTTGATCAGCAGCGTCACCGACGCGGTGCTCAGCGAGGTGGGCACCTGGCAGGCTCGGCCCCTGGAGGCCATGTACCCAGTGGTCTTCTTTGATGCGCTGCGCGTGAAGATCCGCGAAGACGCGGTGGTGCGCAGTAAATCGGTCTACTTGGCACTGGGCATCTTGCCCGACGGCAGTCGCGACATCCTGGGCCTGTGGATCGAAGGCACCGAAGGGGCCAAATTCTGGATGAAAGTGTTCAACGACATCAAGACCCGGGGTTGCAACGACATCCTGATTGCCGTCACCGATGGCCTCAAAGGCATGGGCGAGGCGCTGGAGGCGGTGTTCCCGGCCACTACGCTGCAAACCTGCATCGTGCACCTGATCCGCAACAGCCTGGACTACGCCAGTTGGAAAGACCGCAAACCCCTGGCAGCGGCCATCAAACCGATTTACAAGGCGGTCAGTGCCGAGGCGGCCTTGGCCGAGCTGGATGCGTTTGAGCAAGGTGAGTGGGGCAAGCGCTTTCCCACCGTGGTGGCCTCCTGGCGCAGGGCTTGGGACAAGGTGATCCCCTTCTTTGCCTTCCCGCCCGAGGTCAGAAGGGTAATCTATACCACCAATGCGATTGAAAGCGTCAACGCCCGGCTGCGCAAGATCATCAAGACCAGGGGGCATTTCCCCAGTGATGACGCGGCCAGTAAACTCATTTGGCTGGCGCTGCGCAACATCACGGCCGACTGGGGGCGGGCTGCGCCGCACTGGAAGGCGGCGATGAACCAGTTTGCCATCCTGTACGAGGAGCGCTTTGCCAAGGTGCAGATCGTACAATGAACCCGGGCTTACCCACCCAGGCGCGCGCTACTGTGGATAACGCGCGTGCGGCCTTGAAGGGCCGCGCGTTACCCACAAGCGCACACCTGCGTGGATAAACCCTAAGCCGCCTCACACACAGAAATGCTGACACTCCCGCTTGCAGCACTGCACTAACAATATTGCGGTGAGAAAGCACAGCCCCTTTACTTAACCCTGTAGTGCCTCCTGTGTATTGCAAAAACGCAATGCTGTCTAAGCTTGAGGTGTTGGGTTTAAGGGACAGCTGCGCAGCATCGGAAATAGCGCGGCTAAATGGCGTGACTACACGCTCACCTGACAAAGGCAAGCTGTAAGAGGGAACCATTTTGGCAAGATGGCGCACTGCAAACGTTAACCAGCGGCCATACCAAAAGCCAAGCAAATCGCCCATAGACGCAATCACCACTTGCTTAATGTCTGTAGTCTCGATCACTTCAGCCAGCGTACTGGCAAAATTTTCCAAAATTACGATCGCTGTAGCACCAGAATCTTTGAGTTGGTGAGCGAGCTCGCGCGGCGTATACAAAGGGTTGACGTTGACGCAAGTAAAGCCCGCACGCAAAATCCCACACATGGCAACAGGAAACTGAGGAATGTTGGGCAGCATAATCGCGATGCGTGCACCAGGTGCGAAGCCTTTGCTTTGCAACCATGCGCCGAACGCAGCTGAAAGTTGGTCTAGTTGTTGGTAGGTCATCCAACAGTTCATGCATACTGTGAAGGGACTTGCAGCATGCTTTTTAAAGCTTTCCTCCAACAATGCGGACAGAGAGCTGTACTGCTCTGGGTGAATGTCGTGGGGTACGTCTGCCGGATAGCTTTTAAGCCAAACTTTGTCCATAGAGTCTCCTAAATATTTATTAAATCATTCTAGTTCAGGCCATGCGCCAGTGCCAGTGGTGCTTGTCACAGACGTATCAAATAAGCGAGCTACCCAGCTGGTTTCACGGAGCTCTACCAGTTTCAAAAATTCAGCGGAACCTGCTTTACTGCGTTGCATAGACGAAAATGTGTCGAAACCCAGCTCTAGGAATGTCTGTAGGTGTGCCAGCCCGGCTGCTGCAGCGGGCCCGCGCATGAGGCGCAGCATAGTGCGCAAACCGGTAATGCGAACAAGTCGGCTCAGGTCTTGACCAAGCTGAACCACCAGAGCGATCTGCGCAGCTCTGGCCGCAGCTTGCCCAGTATCACGCCAAGCCCGCACGTAGCCACGTCGAACCGCTGCATCGTCCTGAAATGCAAGCGATTGAGACAAAAAGCTGGTAGCCAAGGCATAGTCAAGTTGCTCGCTTAAAGCGTGCAAGTGCAACAGCACCGCGGCGACTTGCAAGACAGATGGTGGGAAAACGCGTTGCAAAGTCGTTGCTATGCGGGCAAACTCTTGGTCACGTTGCGTGAAATCTTGGTCACTGTAAAGCTCTTTCAGAAAGAAATTCGCTGCATTTTGCCAATCTTTATGCACCAGGACATCGGCATAAGTATGCTGGAAACGGCGACATTGCACCCGTTTAACAGCGAGAATTACAGAGTGCAGACGTGGGTTCCTATGTGCAAGCGCGCGCAGTTCATTCACGCTAGTTAAAGATAATGCAATAGAAGGAAGCAGTGAGGGTGAAGGCGGGGCCATAGTATGTATGCCAGCAAGATAATGAGGTCAGATAAACAAGTAGTTGGTTGTTTTTAAGCTAAACACTGCAGCGCAGACTAAAAAATAGGCAACTGCTGTACAAACTGGTGTAGTTTTAAGTCATACCGCCCAAAGATTGATGGTGTTAAGAGTGCAAAAAGAATTACATTTCAGTATGACCAACGCATGGATACAAAGATGTTTTACCCTGAGCCTATTGCTATTATCGTGGACTGTGGCGGCGGGATTGTGGCCCCGCCAGCCGGCATGGGCCATAGCCTGCTTGGCATTCCCTGTGGTGATAACAGCGTGGTTTGAGAGCTTGCAGTTTGCTCTTTTGCACTATGTCAATAGAAACGACCCTAGCATTCGTGCCAGCCTAGCCCAGCTGGCCAAAGCGTGGTGGGGAGAGCTGGTTGCGACAGCATGGGTATTTAACTGGTGGCAGCCTTTTCGCCGAGGGGCCATTGCAGACTATATGGCTGACAAAAGTGCTGTGAAATCGCACAAACCCGGCATAGTGTTGGTGCATGGATTTTTTTGCAACCGCGGCTTCTGGACGCACTGGATGCACAGGCTGCAGGGCGAAAACCGTATGTTTGTCGCTGTTGATTTGGAGCCTGCATTTGGCTCAATTGACGACTATATTTCCACTATAGAGCACGCTGTAGAAAAAGTGCGCGCTGCAACGGGCATGCCGCCTATTCTGATCGGCCACAGCATGGGCGGCTTGGCCATACGCGCATGGTTAGCCACACGCAATTCCACAGGTGCAGTGCAAAGGGTGATTACGTTGGGAACCCCGCACCAGGGCACATGGCTTGGTCAGTTTTCGCACAGCCTAAATGGCAAACAAATGCGCATAAACAGCCCCTGGCTAAAAATACTGGCTGAAAAGGAGGCACCAACATCTTCCAGCCTTTTCGTATGCTTTTATTCCAACTGCGACAACATTGTCTTTCCCGTGTCGTCGGCAACGCGCGAAGGCGCTGATAATAGGCTGATGTTAGGTTTAGGACACGTCGCCATGGCGCAAGACCCCCAAGTGATAGACGCATGCTGGGCGTTAATGGAGTAAATGCTGCAAACGCCAATGCACTTAAAAACAAGGACTTAAGATGCCCCTGATCATAGTGATGGATGACGACGCTGGCACGCGCATGCTGGTAAGCCAAGTGCTCAAAAAAGAGGGCTTTGATGTCATGTCCGCCGAAGACGGTGCCAAGGGGTTAGAGCTGATTCGTGAGTACAAACCCGACTTGATCGTCAGTGATGTGCAAATGCCGCACATGGACGGCTTTGAAGTGTTAGACCATGTTCGCAACGATGTGGCACTGTCTACAACCCCTGTTATTTTGCTCACTTCGTTGCAAGACCGCAGCCACATGCGTCAAGGGATGACTACTGGTGCCGATGATTACTTAACCAAGCCGTTTGCACCCCAAGAATTGCGCGAAGCAGTCAACGCGCAGCTGAACAAACTTATTCGTGCAGATGCTGTGCGCGCCCAAGTGGTGGATGTTGCCGTAGCCGAAGCGTTAGAAGAGCAAAGGCACAAGATCAGCAAACTGTATGAAAAGCGCATGGCCAAATCGCTGAGCGAGCAGTGGCCTGACAGCGGCTACGTGCAAGACAACGAAAAGTTCTCCAGTGCCACCGTATTGTTTGCCGATATGCTGGACTACGGGCAATGGACGCAAAAACTCTCCAGTACCGAGCTGAGCGAGGTGGTGCAGCAGTTCTATGGTAGCGTGGGCGATACAGTGCACCTGTTTGGCGCACACTACATGCAGTTTGTGGGCGATGGCATGCTGTGTGTCTTTGTCGATGCGGGCGATACGGTCTCAGTAAACCATGGCCTGCGTGCAGTGCGCGCTGCGGTGGGCCTGGCAGATGCTACGCGCCGTATTGACGCGCATGTGAAGCAGCGTTTTAGCGACCGCGGATTGCCCATCTTTCGCGTAAGCGTTGCATTGCACAGCGGCCCGGTCGCGTTTGCCAAGCTGGACGGCATGTTCGGTGGCGGTGGACAAACCACCCCTGTGGGGGATACAGTTTCTGTCGCTTTGAAAATGTTTTCAGGCCAGCCTGGCCTGGCCTGGACGATTGCCGCCAGCGTGCAAACTGCGCGCTTGGTAAGCGGAGCGGTACGCACCGGCGGTCGCGCGATGGTGAATACCCCTGGCCGCTCTATACCGGTTGACACGGTTGAAATTACAGGTCTGCTGTGATGCTGCAGTTTGTTCGCAAGGCGCTGTCCAGCACATGGTCAATGCGCAGTATTTTTTTAATAAGTCTTTTGGTTTTTTGCGTGGTGCCTGCCGCAACAGTTGGCTGGGTGCTGTACCAAAGCAATCTGCAAACGGTCGATTTATTGGCTGAAAAAATACTGGGCGACGTTAGCGAACGGGTGCAACTAGATACACAGGAGCATCTGGGCCAAGCCCACATTATTTTTAATGGCTTGCTGCCTGTGCGCCCTAGTGTTTCAGACAACCAGCGTGCCAGAGACTTGCTGCTCAAGCCAGAATTATTCGAACAAACTGCATTCTCCATGACGCGCATGACACCCAATGCCTCGTACATGTACTTTGGCAGCGCCAATGGAAACTTCCTCGGCGTGGAGCCGATGGAAAATGGGCTGATTCGTGTTGGAATGCGCACCCAAGGCGACGAAGGGCGGCGTTATTTTTCAGCCCAGTATCCGGGTGACCGTAGCCAAACGATGCCTACAGAGGCCAAAAACTATGAGCCACGTAATAGGCCGTGGTACCAAGCAGCGATAGAAAATAAAGGGCGAATTTTCACGCCAGTCTACGCTTCGGCCTCTAAAAAACAGCTTCTTATTACCCTGTCGCAGCCTGTGTATGGCGATGGTGAAGGGGGTGGTGCACTGGGTGTGTTTGCCATCGACCTGTACCTTAAGCGTTTAACGGAGCTACTGCAAAGCATGGTGATCAGCTCTCGTGGCGCAGCTTTTTTGGTCGATGAGTTAGGTTACTTGGTTGCCAGCTCTGCGGGCGATGCCTTGTTTACAGACACGCTAGGCCAACTCAAACGCCACAAGCCTGACCAAAGCAACAACCCACTCATCCGTATGGCCTATAAAGAGGTTTTGCCTAGCCTGGGCAAAACCCAAGAAGCGTCGGTTAAGAGGCTGCAATTTGTGCGCCGTGCGGGCACAGGTGATGGTGCAACGATAGTGTCTCTCAGGCCGTTTGGCGAAGCCTTAGGGCTGCGGTGGAGTTTGGTGTTGGCCGCACCTGAGAGTGACTTTACCGCACAGTCGCAAGCCGCACTGCAAAAAACCGCTGGTGTTATGTTACTGGCACTCGCTTTAGGCGCGGCAATGGCCACGTGGCTGGCTTACCGTATTACGCGGCGTTTTCGCGGCTTGGCCACGGCCGCGCAGCAGCTAGGGCGGGGTGAGGTACCCGCGCTTCAAAAAAATGCCCATATTAATGAAGTGCAGCAGCTTTCTAGCGCGATGCACAGCAGTGCCCAAGAACTGCTGCGCCAGCGCGAAGCCATTCTGGCGCAAACGCTAGCGCTGAAAGATGCCAATGAGCACCTCGAGGAACGCGTAAGCTTGCGCACGGCAGAGCTAGAAGCATCGCGCGAACTGGCTTTGGCCGGCGCACGTGCTAAAGCCTCTTTTTTGGCCACCATGAGCCACGAGATCCGCACGCCTTTAAACGGCGTAGTGGGCATGACCACCCTGCTGGCTGACACCCCCTTGAACACCGAACAGTGCGACTATGTGCACACCATGCGCATCTCCAGCGACCAACTGCTGGGCGTAATTAACGATATTTTGGATTTTTCTAAAATCGAATCAGGCAAGCTGGACTTAGAAAACGAACCCCTGAACCTGCAGGCCACCATCGAAGAGGCCTGCGATATGGCCGCGCCCCGCGCGCGCGAGAAAGGCCTGGAGCTGCTGGCCGACATGGGCGACGACGTGCCCCAGTGGGTGCGCGGTGACGTTACGCGCCTGCGCCAAGTGCTGCTGAATTTCATTAACAACGCGATTAAATTTACCGACGCAGGCCAAGTGGTGGTGAGCGCTGCGCTAGTTACCCACTCTGTGCAAAACGCGCCGGCCTTATTTGAATTTAGGGTGAAAGACACCGGCATTGGTATTCCACTAGAGCGGCAGTCCGCGCTGTTTCAGTCATTCAGCCAGGTTGATGCATCTACCACGCGCAAATACGGCGGCACCGGCTTGGGCCTGGCTATTTGCAAGCGTTTGGCCGAAATTATGGGCGGGCAGGTGGGCCTGGAGTCGGTAGTGGGCGAGGGCGCGACTTTCTGGTTTACTGCCCAGCTGGGCTACGCAGAAGTACCAGACCAGTCACAGTCTTCCATGTTCCAGATGGCCAGTCTCAGTGGTAAGCGGGCGGTGATCGTAGACGACACGTTACTGAACCTGCGTATTTTGGACAAGCAGCTTAAGCGCTGGGGCATGCAAACCGTGCAGTTTGAACGTGCCCAGCCCGCGCTAGAGTGGCTGCGCACCCACAGGCCTGACGTGGTGATTACCGACATGCACATGCCAGAGATGGACGGCCAAGTTTTTGCCGAGCAGCTGCGCCAACGCACACCCGATGCACGGGTGGTGCTGCTGACCTCGGGCACCATGCCCACGGGCGAGGCCGCCAAAGCGTTTGATGCGCGTTTGCTCAAACCCTACCGCCAGTCACAGCTGTTTGACGCACTGACCCGGCTGGTCGCCAACGAGTCGCACGACCCTGCGCCCGCAGTGCAACGGGCAGCAGATGCCAAAAACCAGCGCATTTTGGTGGCGGACGACAACGCTGTGAACCTTAAGGTGGCGCTGGCCATGCTGGGCAAGCTGGGCTACGAGGCGGCTACAGCGATGGACGGCCGCCAAGCTGTAGACCTGGTGGCCCGGTCGCTGGTGCAGCCCGATGGCAAACCGTTTGCGGCTATTTTGATGGATGCCAACATGCCGGTGATGGACGGGTTTACAGCGGCGCGTGTGATTTTGAGCACCCACGGCGCTGCAGCGCCTCCCATCGTTGCCTTGACCGCTTCGGTACTAGAAGAAGACCGCCAGCGTTGCCTAGATGCAGGCATGATCGGCTTTTTGCCCAAGCCTTTGCGCATCGACGAGCTGTCGGAGGCGCTGGCGCGCTACGCGGCTGACCAGAGCGCTGCGGCCATCACGCTGGCCGCGCCCCTTGCTGTGCAAGAGGACACTGCACTGCCTGCTGCACCGATGGTGCTCATGGACTGGAGCCGCCTAGAGCAGTTTAAAGAGTTTGATGACGAAGACCGCAGCATGACCCGCGAGGTGATTGCGCTGTTCGTGGCCGACGCTCCCGTGCGGGAAGCTGACTTAGCACAAGCTTTGCGTGCCAGCGACAGCGCAGCACTGTCCCGCGCGGCGCATGCCCTTAAGGGTGCTGCGTCCAACGTGGGTGCCGTGGCTTTGGCCGATGCTTGCTTTGTCTTGGAGCAAGCGTGTCTGCAAGGCCAATGGCCGATGGATGCCGCGCAGTTGGTGGCTATTGCGTTAGATTATTCGGAGCAAACGCGCAGGGCATTGCAAGACTTTAGCTTGTAGCTTGGGATGCAGTCAGCTTGCACTGATTGCCATAAAACGCTATATAAAATATAGCTAAATATGCAGCATTTACTTGGGCGATAGGGCTTTTTGCTTGAAAATATTGGTTTATTGGGTTTTCTAAGATCTTTGAAGATTGCGTGATTATCTTGTGTGCGTTAGCGCCGCTTGAGTGGGGCCTTGCTGCAAAATTTTCCAAAATCACGCGCGAAATCAGGGCGCGCTAGGCTACCTTTCGCACCGCGCGCCTTTTTCCAGATTTTCATCAAGGCCCCACTCAATCGACGCTTTGCCGGGCGGGTGGGTGTGCCTTTAAACCCGTTCGCACAAACCTGCTCCCGTCGCCCGACCAAGGTTATCAAGGCACACAAACATTGTCACGGGCTGCTAAATAACCTCAGCGAAACAAGCTGCCATACTATGAAATACATAGCTACTCGTGCAGCATTTCCTTGGGTCACAGGGCTAAAACGCCTTTAAAATCTCTCAAGCTAAAGAACGGTAGTAGGGCGTGAAATCAGGCGCAGTCAGCGCCAACAGCGCATCAAAGCTGTCAATCACAAAGTACTGCTGCTGGTAGGTGTCAATCTTGTAGCTTGATGCCATGCAGCGCAGCACATCGGCCGGGTTGCGCAGCGCTACCCGCGCAGGCACAGCGGACTTTACGCTGTGTTCTAGCTCGCCATGGCTGCTTAAAATACCCGCGCCGTAGGCACGCCAGCAGGCACTGCCATTGGTACTTGTGTCAGCAGCACCACCAGTTGCAGGCATGCCCTCTTGCACCAAGCCAAACTCAATTGTGTACCAGTACAACCGCGACAGCATTTCTACCGCTCCTTTTATCTGCTGCGGCCCATGCTCTAGGACATGGGCTTTGAGCGCACCCGCACCGTAGGCCTGGATATGGTTGGCGTAGCTGGGGTTAAACAGCAGCGGTACGTGGCCAAACAAGTCGTGAAACAAATCGGGCTCCACAACATAGTCAAACTCCTCGGGCGTACGAATCCAGGTGGTCACGGGGAATTTGCGCTCTGACAGCAGGGTAAAAAACGGCACCTCGGGAATCAGCCCGGGTACCCCTACCAGCTGCCAGCCTGTAGCACTCAGCAGGCGGGCGTTGATGTCCTCGAAGCGCGGAATTGCATCGCTGGCCCCTAGCAATGGCAGGGTGTCGATAAAGGCTTGGGCTGCCAAGCCCGGCAGCAGCGTGGATTGGCGCGCAAACAGCTTGCGGTAGGTGGCGTGGTCTTGCGCGGTGTAGGCGTGGTGGTGTTGGTCGCAGGTGTAGTCTGCACGTGCCTGGGTGTAGTCGCCGCGCGGTGGGCGGTCGCTGTTGCCGTACACCGTGGGGGTTACTTGGCCCAGCGGTGCGGCTTTGCTTTGGTTCGACACACCAGCCAAGTCGTTGGGGGCTACGGTGGATGCGAACACGCTGCTAGGGCGGACCATTAGATTTTTTCCGTTTTCAAAACACCACGGCGTATTTGGTCTAGCTCTATGCTTTCAAACAGCGCCTTGAAGTTACCTTCGCCAAAGCCTTCGTTGCCTTTGCGCTGGATAAACTCAAAGAAAATCGGGCCAAGCTGATTCTCGCTGAAGATTTGCAGCAGCAGTTCGTCCTTGGTGCCGTCCATCAAGATGTTGCGGCTTTGCAGCGCGGCCACATCTTCACCATGGCCGGGAATGCGTTTGTCCAGCAGCTCGTAGTAGGTATCGCCGGTGCTCAGCAGCTTTATGCCGCCCATTTGCAGCGCGTCCACACTGGCCACCAGGTCGGTAGAGCCTAAGGCAATGTGCTGAATGCCCTCGCCGTGGTAGCGGTCTAGGTACTCTTGAATTTGCCCGGCTTTCTCGTTGCCTTCTTCGTTGATGGGGATGCGAATCTGCCCACACGGGCTGGTCATGGCCTTGCTTTTTACCCCGGTGGTTTGGCCTTCAAAGTCAAAGTAGCGCACTTCTTTAAAGTTAAACAAGCGCTCGTAAAACCCGGCCCACTCTTGCATGCGGCCCCGGTGCACGTTGTGCGTGAGGTGGTCAATGTAGGTGAGGCCGTGGCCTGTGGGGTTGAGGTCGGCGGCGGTAATGCCGGGCAGCGGCGCAAAGTCCACGTCAAAAAAGCTGATGTTGCCCAGGTCGCCATCTGCCGCACCATTTTTGCCGCGCCATTTGTCCACCAGGTAAATCACGCTGTCGCCAATGCCTTTGATGGCCGGAATGTTCAGCTCGCCGGGGGCCGCTTGGTCGGCGTAGCCCCACGCGCCCAGCGATTTGGCCCGCGCATACGCCGCCTTGGCATCTTGCACTCTGAAGGCTATCGCGCAAATGCTGGGCCCGTGCACCCGTGCAAAGCGCTGCGCAAAGCTGTCGGGCTCAGCATTGACAATAAAGTTGATGCCGCCTTGGCGGTACAGCGTGACGTTTTTATGGCGGTGCTTGGCAATGGGTTTGAAGCCCATGCGCTCAAACAGCGCCCCCATGGCCTGCGGGTCGGGTGCGGCGTATTCGATAAATTCAAACCCTGCGGTGCCCATTGGGTTGTCCCACACGGCGGCTGGGCTGGGCGTTTTCATCTGTGCCATTTGAAAAATCTCCTAAGGTAGGCCGCAGGCGGCTGAACAATCACCACAGTGTAGGCGCGCTGTACATCATTTTTTCAGCGTTCTAAAGCGCCGTAAATGATCTGTACGCAGTAAAATTGCGAATTATGGACAACCAAGCACTTGACAAGCTAGATGCCAATATTTTGCGCATTTTGCAGCGCGACGGCCGCAAAACCTACGACCTCATCGCCGCCGAGGTAGGCCTGTCGGCCAGCGCCGTGCTGCGCAGAGTCAAAAGGCTAGAGGACGCAGGCATCATTGACCGCTATGTGGCGCTGGTCAAGCCCGAGCGGGTGGGGCTGGGTTTGACGGCCTATATCAATGTGCGTTTAGAGAAGCATTCGGAAAGCCACAAACGCAACCCGATTGACCTGTTTCGCGCCAGCGTGCTCACTTGGCCCGAGGTGGTGGAGTGTGCGGCGCTGACGGGCGAGATGGACTATCTGCTGCGCCTGGTGGTCAAAGACATGGGTGCGTACTCGCGTTTCATCATGGACACCCTGCTCAAGCACCCGAGTGTGCAGGACTGCAAAACCAGTTTTGTATTAGACCGTGTGAAGTCTACGACGGCAATGCCTTTGGATTAAGTTTAGCTTGGTACTATTAAATACATAGCTACTTACCTAGCATTTCCTTGGGTCATAGGGCTAAAACGCTTTGAAAACCTTGATTTCTATGGTTACCACGGTGTTGTTTCAGCGTTGTAGTACGCGAAGGCTTTTTTATTGCGTGGTCTCGTGGGCACGGTTGGGTGTTTGCCGACCTCCTTGCGCGCCACCATGGTAGCGAGGCGAGATAGCGGTTGCAAATTGACCGATTTCTGGTGTGCCCAGCATGAGGGCGATTTGCAACCACTATCTCGCCCGGAGCCAGCCAATCCAGCCTAGCCAAGCCTTTAAACAGCCCCTAACCCCCACCTAAATAATGTAACAAAAGGGCCAAGCGTCCAGAACCTTAGGCGCAGCGCCCTAATAAACCCTATTGCATAATAATGGTTTACCCGTATATTGAACCCATGGTTGACTCAAAAGCGCTAATCCAAGCCACGCTAGGTGTGGGGGTGGACTTTTTTCGTCCGCCGCCCAGCTACACCGGCGTGCCCAGCAACGGCCCACGGCGCGACCAGCCGCCGGTGGTGCCTATGCGCGCCCTCAGCACCCGCCACCGCGCAGGCATTATCCGCCACCTGCTCTCGCTCAACGACGGCGACCGCTACCTGCGCTTTGGCTACGCAGCGCAAGAGGCGCAAATTCGCGCCTATGTCGACAAACTTAACTTTGACCGAGACGAGATTTATGGCATCTACAACCGCTCGCTGGTGCTGATAGCGGTAGCCCACTTGGCTTTCTCTAGCGACCCTAGCACCAAAAACTGCGCAGAGTTTGGCGTTTCGGTGCTGGCCGAGGCGCGCGGCAAAGGCTATGGCACGGCATTGTTTGACCGCGCCATCACCCACGCCCGCAACCAAGGCGTAGATTTGATGTTTATTCACGCCCTGACTGAAAATACCGCTATGCTAAAAATAGCGCGCAACGCAGGAGCACGGGTAGAGCGCGACGGCTCGGAAAGCGAAGCCTACCTCAAGCTGCCGCCCGCCACACTGGACACCCGCGTAACCGAAGCGGTAGAAGACCGGGTGGGCGAAGTGGACTTTCAGCTCAAAGTGCAGGCCAAGCGCTTTTGGGGGTTTTTGTCCAGCTTGCAAGAAATACGCTGCGGTGTACGCGAAGGTCGGCATAAGTCAGCGGAGTAAGCAGCCTTCAAGCCAGTCGTCTTCATAATAGGCTATGCTATTGGCTGATTAACTACCACGCTCTGCAGTGCAAGATCCTCATCCTTCTGGGCAAGCGCCGCTTGCCAGCAAAACCCTCAAACCGCACAGCACCCGCAAAGTGGTGCCCAAGCACGAAGACAAGCGCGGCTTTTTGCAAAAGCTGGCCGAAATGCTGCACCCCGGCCCCGACAGCAAAGACGAGCTGATCGAGACCCTGGCCGAGGCCGAAGACAACCACATCATTAACGCCGAGAGCCGCGCCATGCTAGAGGGCGTGATTCGCATGGCCGACATGACCGCTGGCGACGTGATGGTGGCCGCACCGCGCATGGACACCATCGACATCAACGCACCGTTTGACGCACTGCTGCACGTGGTGATAGAGACCGCCCACTCGCGCTTTCCGGTGTACGAGAAAGACCGTGAGAACATCATCGGCATTTTGATGGCCAAAGACCTGCTTAAACTGCAGCGCGCGCCCGAGCTGAACCTGCGCGCCCTGTTGCGCCCGGCAGTGTTTGTGCCCGAAAGCAAAGGGCTTAACGACCTGCTGCGTGAGTTCAGAGGCAACCGCAACCACTTGGCCATCGTGATTGACGAGTTTGGCCGCACAGCAGGGTTGATCACGATTGAAGACGTGCTAGAGCAAATTGTGGGCGAGATAGAAGACGAGTTTGACGAGGTAGGCGAGGACGAGGGCGACATTTACACCTTGGCCGACAACAGCTACCGCGTCAGTGGCGACACGCCGGTTGAACGGGTTAACGAATCGTTTGGCGTAACCTTGAAAGCCCACGACAGCGAAGACTTGGACACCATCGGCGGCCTGATTGCCCACGAAATGGGCCACGTGCCCAAGCGCGGCGAGCACACTGTGCTGGCAGGCCTTAACTTTACCGTCATGCTGACCAAGGGCGGTGCGGTCAAGTGGTTTCGCGTCTCGCCAGCGCAAACTGCCCCTGCGCACGGTGCTAAAAAGGCTTGATGGCCTCGCGCTCGGTAGCCTACTTTAGGCATAGCTTGGCTCCGTTGGCTGTGTGGGCCGTGCTCAGCGTAGTAGCAGGCTATGCACATGCCTGCGCTGTGGCCGCCCCCTGGAACGGCCAGCCCATGTGGTGGCTGCAAATCTTGGCATTGGCAACCCTAGTGGCCTTGCTGCAGCGCGCGCCCAGTGTGCGCAGCGCCGCTGTGCTGGGCTGGCTGTTTGCTACCAGCTGGCTGGCAGGCAGCGTGTGGTGGCTGTACACGTCCATGCACACCTACGGCGGGCTGGCCGCGCCACTGGCGGTGCTGGCGGTGCTCGCACTGTGTGGGTTTTTAGCGCTGTACTATGCCGCTGCATGCGCTATTTATAAGCGTTTTAGTGCCAAAGCCCAAGTAAATGCTGCACAAGCAGCTATTATTTTCGCAGCATACTGGCTGCTGGCAGAGCTGGCACGGGACACCTGGTTTACCGGTTTTCCGTGGGCGGCCAGCGGGTATGCGCATGTGGACGGGCCGCTGGCGGTACTGGCCTGGTTAGTGGGGCAGTACGGAATTGCCTTTGTGGCGGCTGCAGGGGCATGTTACGGCGCAATGCGCATCATGCATTGGCGTGAACGCCAGACTATGGTCGATATAGGCATTGGCGCATTGATGTTGTCCTTGCTATTGGGTTGGGTTGTTCAAAGTATTAAACCGACTACGTCGATGGACATCTTGGGCACATCGTCAACGGGACGGGTATCGGTCTCACTGCTGCAAGGCAACATTCCCCAAGGCGAAAAGTTCGACAGCTCTAAAGGCATACCGATTGCACTAGAGTGGTACGCCCAGCAGCTGGCGGGCAGCACGGCTACATTGGTAGTGGCCCCCGAAACAGCCATTCCGTTGCTGCCACAGCAGCTGCCCGAGGGCTACTGGGGCATGCTAAAGCAGCGCTTTGCCGCAGGAAGGCAGGCCGCGCTGGTGGGCGTGCCGCTGGGGTCGTATGAGGACGGCTACACCAACTCGGTGGTGGCCTTTGCGCCGCTGCCCATTCTGCCTGCAGCGCAAAACGTGCTGCAGCCGCAACCCTACCGGTACGACAAACACCACCTGGTGCCTTTTGGTGAATTTATCCCGCCGCTGTTCAAATGGTTCACCCGCATGATGGACATTCCGCTGGGTGACTTTAACCGGGGCGCGGTGGGCCAGGCCAGCCTAGAGTGGGCAGGCCAGCGCTGGGCCCCCAATATTTGCTACGAAGACCTGTTTGGCGATGAGCTGGCCAAGCGGTTTACAGACCCCAGCAACGCACCTACGGTGCTGGTTAACGTGAGCAACATTGGCTGGTTTGGCAACAGCATTGCCATTGACCAGCATTTGCACATCAGCCGCATGCGCGCGCTGGAGCTGGGCCGCCCCATGCTGCGCGCCACCAACACCGGGCCTACCGTCATCATCAACCACTTGGGCCAAGTCACCCACAGCTTAGAGCGGCATACGCGCGGCGTTTTGGTGGGGGAGGTAGAGGGCCGCAGCGGCACCACGCCGTACGCTTGGTGGGCGGCGCGCTTTGGGTTGTGGCCGCTGTGGCTTATCTCCATAGCACTACTTTTGGCTACCTTTTGGTGGCAGCGTAGGCAAGTTGTGGCTTAAGATCGTGGTCTTTTCAATGCGACTGCTATTTCTTTCATGGCCAACATAGTTGTTTTAGAAGACGATGCCGCCACCCGGCTGCTGATTGCGGGCGTGCTTAAAAAAGCCGGCCACCAGGTCAGTACTGTAGATAACGGCGCAGAAGGCCTGCTCATCATCTTGGCCGAGCAGCCCGACCTGGTCATTAGCGACGTGCAAATGCCCAAGATGACCGGCTTTGAAGTGCTGCAGCACATGCGCCTGACCCCTGAGGTAGCGGACACGCCGGTTATTTTGCTCACCTCTTTGTCGGCGCGCAGCGACATGCGCACCGGCATGCGCGAAGGGGCTGACGACTACATCACCAAGCCCTTTGACCCGACTGAGCTGCTGGAGTCGGTGAGTGCCCAATTGCAGCGCGTGCAACTGCGCCAAAGCACGCTGGACGAGCGCGCTAACGCGCTGGCACAAAGCAAAATCACCGCGCTCAAAGACAGCTACGAAGCCAAGCTAAAGCAAGCCGCAGCGCAAGCCTCGGTGCAAACCGCTGCGGCGGGCAAGGTACCAAGCACCTCGCCAAACACCTCCGGGTCAGCCCACGACCTGTCCGAGCTGGCCAGCCGCCATGTGCCCAAGGCCTGGGTCATGCATGTCACGGTGCACAACAGCGCGCAGTTTATGGCCAAGCTGCCCGCACGCGACTGGCGCTTGCTGCTGCGCTCGCTGTACAGCCCTTCAGGCTCTGCATCGGCCCTTAAAACAGCCAGTTTTGTGGATTTGTCGGGCTCCGACTTGCTGCTGGTGTTTGCCGACCAGCCGGGCC
This sequence comes from Polaromonas sp., assembly GCA_043778205.1. GTDB lineage: Bacteria > Pseudomonadota > Gammaproteobacteria > Burkholderiales > Burkholderiaceae_C > JAAFIP01. The sequence continues at coordinate 17,439 of JAYWGO010000095.1, forward strand.
AAACCATAGCGGCACCCCAGCGCGCAGCCTGCGCCCTGGCCGACATGGTGGAGGCTAGCGGGCGTTGCAAACGCTGGGCTGCCAGCCACTTTGCGGGCACCGACCTGCCTGCGCTGCGCGTGCTGCTGAGCCTGCACGCTGGCCCGGTAGAGATGGCCACTGTGCCGTTGGACAGCGGCGGCCAACGTGAAATGGCTTTTGGCTCCACCATCGACCAAACTTTGGCATTGCGCAGCAGCAATTCCAGCTTAGTTTGGTTGGCCGCAGCCAGCGACGAAGCACTGGCGGGCGCGGGCAACCTGTTTCGCACAGGGGCCAGCGCCCGCGTAACCGCCAGCGGCAAAGACTTGCGCATACACGCACTCATGGGGCTGGGCGCCGCAGCCAGTGCCTTGCCTTGCCAAAGCGTGCAGGCGCAGGGCGAGACATCTGGCTGGATTTAAGCCGCAGCTTGGGGCTTTGGCGGCGGCAGTTTGCCGCGTTTTGCGTGCTTATGCATCTGGCTGCACAGAGCCCAAGCAGCTGCAGTACGCTGTAAGCCGCTGGCAAAGCCCGGTAAAATCAGCGCATGCTGACTTTTCAACAAATTATTCTCACACTGCAGTCCTATTGGGCCAAACAAGGCTGCGCGCTACTGCAGCCGTATGACATGGAAGTGGGCGCAGGTACGTCCCACACAGCTACGTTTTTAAGAGCGCTTGGCCCTGAGCCATGGAAAGCCGCCTACGTGCAGCCCAGCCGCCGCCCGAAAGACGGCCGCTATGGCGAGAACCCTAACCGTTTGCAGCACTACTACCAGTACCAGGTGGTGCTCAAGCCCGCACCGGCAAATATTTTGGAGCTGTATTTAGGCTCGCTGGAAGCGCTGGGTTTCGATTTGAAAAAGAACGATATTCGCTTTGTAGAAGACGACTGGGAAAACCCCACTTTAGGTGCGTGGGGCTTAGGCTGGGAAGTCTGGCTCAACGGCATGGAAGTTACCCAGTTCACCTACTTTCAGCAGGTGGGCGGCATTGACTGCAAACCCATTACCGGCGAGATCACCTACGGCCTAGAGCGCTTGGCCATGTATTTGCAAGGCGTAGACAACGTCTACAACCTAACCTGGACCGAGGGCCCAAGCGGCGACAAACTAACGTATGGCGATGTGTACAAACAAAACGAGGTAGAGCAATCGACCTATAACTTCGAGCACAGCGATGCAGAGTTTTTGTTCACTGCCTTTGCAGCACATGAGAAGCAGGCCAAGTATTTGATGGAGCAGCAACTGGCCTTGCCCGCCTATGAGCAAGTTTTAAAAGCCGCCCACAGCTTTAACCTGCTAGATGCGCGCGGCGCTATCAGCGTCACCGAGCGCGCCGCCTACATTGGCCGCATCCGCAACATCTCGCGCAGCGTAGCCCAAAGCTACTACGACAGCCGCGAACGCCTGGGCTTCCCAATGGCCCCGCGTGAGTGGGTGGAGCAAATGCCAAAGAAGGCCGCTTGATAAACAAAGCCGCGCCATGATTTTAGAAATTGCACAATTGCAGATCAAGCTTGGCGAAACCGCAGCCTTTGAAAAAGCATTTGCACAGGCCCAGCCTATCATCGCCTCGATGGCCGGCTACGTCAGCCACGGGCTGCAGCGCTGCATCGAAAACGACCACCAGTACATGCTACTCGTGCGCTGGAACACACTAGAAGATCACACGGTGGGTTTTCGCCAATCACCGCAGTACCAAGAGTGGCGCAAGCTGCTGCACCATTTTTACGACCCGTTCCCCACGGTGTTGCATTACACACATGTAGCGCTAGCAGTGGCATGAACTTGAATTGCAAAAACCTATTAAAATGTAGATACATGTTTCTACATTTGGAGTAACAAGATGGAACTGCAAATTGGTAAATGGGGCAATAGCTTGGCGCTGCGCTTGCCGGCCCGTCTGGCAAAGCAAGCCGGCTTGAGCGAAGGTGGGCGGGTGCAGGCGCAGGTGACAGCAGGGCGTGAGCTGCGCATTGTGGGCACGGGCGCGGCCCAGTCAGGGGCTACGCGCGCCCAATTAACCCAAGACATTGAAGCGATGCACAAAAACTGGCCCATGGGGCGCTCGGTGGTACGCTGGATGCGCGACCAAGGGTATTGATGACCATGGAGACAGTGTACTTGGACACCAATGTGCTCATGGCGCTGTTGTGCCCCGAGCCAGAGACAGACTTTGTGATCGGCTGGTTTAGGCGGTCTGACGCGCTAGACTTGGTCTCTAGCCCGTGGTGCCGCACCGAGTTGGCCAGTGCATTGGCCATCAAACAGCGCACGGGGCAATTGAACAAAAAAGAGGCCGCATTAGCGCTCAACAAGGGGCTGTCGGTGCTGGCCAGCACGCGGTGTGAGCCTTTTGAAACGGTGGATTTTGATGAGGCAGCCGTCATGTGTGCCTTGCCCGCCCTGAACCTGCGTGGCCCCGACGCACTGCACCTGGCCATTGCCAAACGGGTGGGCTGCCCGCGCCTAGCCACCATGGATGTGGTGATGGCCAAAGCGGCTAAAAAGCTGGGGCTTAAGATTGAAAAAATTATTGGGTAATTCCAGGTAATGTTGGGTAAAAAATAATGCAGAATTTATTAGTTGAATTGTTTGTAGAAGAGCTGCCGCCCAAGGCGCTCAAAAAATTAGGCGATGCTTTTGCTGGCGTACTCCACGAGCAGCTCAAAGTGCAAGGCTTGTGCGATGGCGACTCCGTGTTAACTGCGTTTGCCTCGCCTCGCCGCTTGGCTGCGCACATCACGCGTGTGGCCGCGCAAGGCGCAGACAAAGCTGTGACGCAAAAGCTCATGCCAGTGGCGGTGGGCTTAGATGCTGCCGGCAACGCATCGCCTGCTTTGCTTAAAAAACTGCAAGCCTTGGGTGCTGATGCCTCTGCTGTGGCAGGTTTAAAGCGCGAGATGGACGGTAAAGCCGAGGCGCTGTTTTATGCGTCGACGCAGCAAGGCGCTACTTTGGTGGTCGCTTTGAATGCTGCGTTGGCCACGGCGATTGCCAAGCTGCCAATTCCTAAGGTGATGTCCTACCAGCTGGGCGCGGGCAGCGCCATGCCCGGCTGGACCAGCGTGAGTTTTGTGCGACCAGCGCATGGGCTGATGGCCTTGCATGGCAGCGATGTGGTGGCTATCGAGGCGCTAGGTTTAAAGGCGACTAACAGCACGCAAGGCCACCGCTTTGAAGCTGCGGTTTCGCCTGTAGTGATAGCGCATGCTGACAGCTACGCGGCTACGTTGCGCGAGCAGGGCGCGGTGATTGCCAGCTTTGCACAGCGCAAAGCAGAGATTGCCAAGCAATTGGCTGCGGCTGCAACCAAGGTGGGCCATGGCGCGCGCGCGATTGAAGACGACGCGCTGCTGGACGAAGTGACTGCGTTGGTGGAGCGCCCCAATGTACTGGTGTGCGAGTTTGAAAAAGAATTTCTTGCCGTGCCGCAAGAGTGCCTGATTTTGACCATGAAGGCGAATCAAAAATACTTTCCATTGCTGGATGCGGCGGGCAAGTTAACCAACAAATTTCTAGTCGTTAGCAACATTACCCCAACGGATGCCCGCGCTGTCATTCAAGGCAACGAGCGCGTCGTGCGCCCGCGCTTGGCCGATGCCAAATTCTTCTTTGACCAAGACCGTAAAAAGACGCTTGAGTCGCGCGTTGAGGGTTTAAACAAGGTCGTGTACCACAACAAGCTGGGCTCCCAAGGCGAGCGTATGCAGCGCGTGTGCGCGATAGCCAAAGCCATTGGCCAGCAACTGGGCGGTGACTTGTTGGCCAAGCAAGCCGAGCTGGCAGCACGCTTGGCCAAAACAGACTTGCTCACCGACATGGTGGGCGAGTTTCCCGAGCTACAAGGCAGCATGGGCGGCTACTACGCCCGCCACGACGGGCTGACAAACGACGTAGCCAACGCGATTGAAGACCACTACAAACCGCGCTTTGCAGGCGACGAGCTGCCGCGTAACCAAGTGGGGTTGGTAGTGGCCTTGGCTGATAAGCTAGAAACCTTGGTGGGCATGTTTGGTATTGGTAACTTACCCACGGGCGACAAAGACCCCTTTGCTTTGCGCCGCCATGCGCTTGGTGTGGCGCGTATGCTGGTAGAGCGCGACTTGGCTTTGCATTTTTATGAACTGACGCGCTTGGCCTTTGCCGCCTTTCCTGCGGGTTTGCTGCAAGACCAGGCTGTTGCACTGGATGAGTTCTTGGTCGAGCGCTTAAAAGGGTACCTCAAAGACACAGGCTATAGCGCAGCCGAGGTGGACGCCGCCATTTACGCCCAGCAGCTAGGCGAATGGCGTACCATTCCCAAGCGCCTGGCCGCAGTGCGCGCGTTTGCCCAACTCCCCGAAGCTGCTGCCTTGGCCGCCGCCAACAAGCGTGTGGGCAACATTTTGAAAAAAGCCGAGGGTACAGTAGAAGCCAAAGTCAACCCCGCGTTGCTGCAAGTAGATGAAGAAAAAGCCTTGCATGCTGCTATTAACGCTATAGCTGCCCGTGCAGATAAAGCCTGGGCTGATGGCGATTACACTGCAAATTTGCAAGCCTTGGCTGCACTTAAAGAGCCGGTTGATGCCTTCTTCGACAAAGTCATGGTCAATGCCGAGGATCCAGCGCTCAAGGCCAACCGTTTAGGTCTGCTGGCCACGCTGCACAACGCCATGAACCGCGTGGCCGACTTGTCCAAGTTGGCAAGTTAAGCCCAAATCTTCATAACCACAGCATGCCGACTCCTGCGCAACTTGATGCTTTCACACTGGCGTTTCACCGCCAAGCGGTGGCTCGGCTGCATCAACAACCAGCTTTGCTGGAGCAGGCTTTGCAAACATTAAAACGTTGGGAGTCTCAACGCGGTGCGACTGCGTCAGACCCGTACTTGCAGCGCTGGAAAGCTCTGCTGACCCAAGGCCCACAATGGCTTGAGGCGCAAGTCTGCCAGCAGACGGAAGATGCCGCCACCCTGCGCAACGTGTCGCCTTTGGGTTTTGTGCTCAGCGCGAGGCAGCGCCAGCAGATACGCCGCGAGGCAATGCACTAAAGCCGTATGCAACGCACAGAGCTAGCCCATGTATTACGCGCCAGCGCTGAGATAGCGCAGGAAAAAAGCTTTGTGTTGGTTGGCAGCCAGGTCAATTGGATGAGTCGCGCAGTTTTTACCTATCTAGGTGATCTCACGGCAATATGCCCTGATCTGCATGATTTGACTGTTTCCAAGTGCGCTGCAGGGCGCGACAAAGTTGCTGGGTTTGTTGAAATTTTATTGAAGCACCGTTGTATTGACATCAAAGTACTGCTGCAGCGTATAAATTTTTTGGATGCCACAAAATACCGTGTGCTTCACATCACCCAATGGACCCAGCGCCGCGCGCTGGAGGCAGGCGTATGAAACTCATCATCCTAGACCGCGACGGCACTATCAACCAAGATCGGGACGACTTTGTGAAGTCGGCTGATGAGTGGACTCCGTTGCCTGGAGCGCTAGAGGCGATAGCGCGTTTGAACCATGCGGGCTGGCATGTGGTGGTGGCATCCAACCAGTCTGGCCTAGGGCGCGGTTTATTTGACGTGGCGGCGCTCAATGCGATGCATAGCAAAATGCAAAAATTGCTCGCGGACCAGGGCGGTAAAATTGATGCGATTTTTTACTGCCCCCATACACCGGATGAGGCCTGCACCTGCCGCAAGCCGCAGCCAGGCTTGTTTGAGCAAATCATAGAACGCTATGGCATCGACATTAACACCTTGGCGCAGAGCGTGCACAGCGTAGGTGACAGCCTGCGCGATTTGCAAGCGGGCGCGGCAGTAGGCTGTGCGCCGCATCTGGTGTTGACGGGTAAGGGCGAAAAATACCGCAGCAGTGTGCTGCATGCAGATTTTCCGCAAGGCACCCTTATGCATGCAGATTTAGCCGCTTTTGTGGACCACTTACTGCAAGGCAGTTGAGTTTTAATCGGTATATTCCATGGCCAAAATACTTGCTTTTTTACGCTCTTGCGTGCACATGCTGTGGATGATGGTCACCGTGGTTCCGTGGGCCACCGTGGTGATTATTTTGTCTATTTTCGTCAGCCCCACCCGCATGTACTGGATGTGCGCGGGCTGGCTTAAAACCGCCATGTGGGGGCTGACCAAAATTTGCGGTGTGCACTACAACGTGCGCGGCCTGCACAACCTGCCGCAAGGTGACACTGAGGGCGCCGTGCTGCTGTGCAAGCACCAGTCCACACTTGAGACGTTTCTCATGCCCGCCATCATGCCGCACCCGCTGGCCTATGTGTTTAAGCGTGAGCTGCTGTATGTGCCTTTCTTTGGTTGGTCGATGGCGCGCATGGACATGATCCATATCGACCGCAGTAAACGCAACGAAGCTTTCGCCAAAGTGGTAGAGCAAGGCAAGCGCTTGATGGCACGCGGCACTTGGGTCATCATGTTTCCCGAGGGCACGCGCATACCGCGCGGCCAAGCGGGTGCCTACAAAAGCGGCGGTGCACGCCTGGCCTGCGAAACCGGCCGCCCCGTGGTGCCGATTGCAGTGAACGCAGCACGCTGCTGGCCGCGCAAAGGGTTCATCAAAACACCGGGCGTGGTGGACGTGGTGATTGGCCAGCCCATTCCCAGCGTGAACCGCAAGCCCGATGAGCTGATGCAAGAAGTGCAAGCCTGGATCGAGGCTACGATGCGCGAGATAGACCCCGAGGCTTACCGTTAAATACCCCTCTACAAGATACCTTTTATCTATGCGCGCCCTGGTACAACTCACGCTGGATCTGTTCTCAGAGCTTACTGCGCCCTTTGTACCTGCTACAGCCTCAAAAATTGAACCAAATAGCCTTCTGACCCAAGGAAATGCTGCACAAGTAGCTATTGAAACTGTAGTAGACAAGCCGCTGGCGGCTTATTTTCCTGCAGAGCCGTTGACCTCTGTGATGCGCCCTGCAGCCTTTGCGCACCCGCACGCTAACCGGGAAGCGCACCTGGCAGGCAGCGTGGTGGCCTTTGAGCTTAAACGCGGCAAACGCAAAACAATTGGCTTTAGTGTGGGCCCTGACGGCTTGGTTGTAAGCGCGCCGCGCTGGGTGCCGCTGTACGAGATTGACAAAGCCGTGCAAGAAAAATCTGCGTGGATTGTGAAAAAACTGCAAGAGGCACGTGACCGCCAAGGCAAGCTAGAAAGCAACCGCATTGAATGGAAAGACGGCACGCTGATTCCGTTCATGGGCGAGCAGGTGATTGTGGTGATTGACCCACGGCACCTGTACACATCGACGGGCACCCCCAACACCCTTAACACTTCCAACACGCGCGGCCAGCCTGCCAACGGCCAAGCCCAGCTGCACACCGACGCGCAAGCTGCTAACGCATCGCTGCCCAGCGTGCCCCGCCTCACGCTGCACATCAGCCTGCCGCAAGACGCTGCGCCCGAGCGTATCCGCGATGCCGTGCAAGCCTGGCTCATGCGCCAAGCCAAACGCATCTTTGAAGAGCGCCTTAATTTGTACGCCCCACAGCTCAAAGTGCAGTGGACCAAGCTCAGCCTGAGCAGCGCAGGTACCCGCTGGGGCACCGCCAAGTCAGACGGCTCTATCCGCCTGAACTGGCGCTTGGTGCATTTTAAAATGAGCGTGATTGACTACGTGGTGGTGCACGAACTCTCCCACCTGCGCGTGATGGACCACAGCCCACGCTTTTGGAGCACCGTCGAATCCATCATGCCCGACTATGCGCAGCTGCGCGGGCAACTCAAGGACGACGCCTTGCCGCGTTGGGAATAGCAGCAGACCTTATTGCACCTGGGCTGAACGGCGGCGTCCTCAACTGCGGCGTTTCTGCTGCGAAAAGCCGCGCTAACTCGACCGCCCGCATACTGCGTTGGTACATGCAACTTAGCCAAGTTTTCCATAAAGTTAAAATACAACCCATGACAACCGTGACCTACGCACAAGAAACCAAACGCCGCCGCACCTTTGCCATCATCTCCCACCCCGATGCAGGTAAAACCACACTGACCGAAAAGCTGTTGCTGTTTTCGGGCGCTATCCACATTGCAGGCAGTGTCAAGGCGCGCAAGGCCACGCGGCATGCCACCAGTGACTGGATGGAGATTGAAAAGCAGCGCGGCATTTCTGTGGCCTCCAGCGTGATGCAAATGCTGTACAGGGACAGCGTGATCAACCTGCTGGACACCCCCGGCCACAAAGACTTCTCTGAGGACACCTACCGCGTGCTCACTGCGGTAGACAGCGCGCTGATGGTGATTGATGCAGCCAACGGCGTAGAGCCGCAGACCAAGCGGCTGATTGAAGTGTGCCGCCAGCGCAATACACCCATCATGACCTTTGTGAACAAGATGGACCGCGAGGGGCGCGACCCGATTGAGCTGCTAGACGAGATAGAGCAAGCGCTGGGCATGCCCTGCGTGCCCATGACCTGGCCGGTGGGCCAAGGCAAGCAGTTTGGCGGCATTGTAGATTTGCGCAAGCAACACATGCGCTTGTTTAAAGCGGGCGAAGCCAAGCGTGATGACGAAGCCGATGAAACATTGGCCTTGGGTGAGCGTGACGAACTGATCAAACGCTTTGGCCACGAGTTTGAACTGGCCGAGGGCAACATAGCGCTGCTACAGGGTGCAGCGCCTAGCTTTGACCAGGAAGCTTTCTTTGCGGCCAAGCAAACGCCGGTGTTTTTTGGCTCGGGTGTGAACAACTTTGGCGTGCAAGAAATTTTGGACGCACTGGTAGACCTAGCGCCCCAGCCGCGCTCGCGCATCAGCAGCGGCAAGTCTGGCAACGCTGTAGAAGTTACCCCAGAGAGCGAAGGTTTTTCTGGCGTAGTGTTCAAAGTGCAGGCCAATATGGACCCCTCGCACCGCGACCGCATTGCATTTGTGCGCATGTGCTCGGGCAAGTACGAAAGCGGCATGCGCCTTAAAGTGCAGCGCACCGCCAAAGAGCTGCGGCCTACGTCGGTAGTTACCTTCATGAGCCAACGGCGTGAGGCTGTAGAAGAGGCTTTTGCGGGCGACATCATTGGCTTTACCACCCACGGCGGTGTGCAGCTGGGCGACACCATCACCGCTGGCCGCGCCGACCAGGCCGACCTGCAGTACACCGGGCTGCCGTTTTTTGCACCTGAGCTTTTCCAAACAGTAGAGCTGGCCAACCCCATGAAGAGCAAACAATTGCAACAGGGCTTGGTGCAGTTGGGTGAAGAAGGCGCTATCCAGGTCTTTCGCCCGCACATGGGCGGCAACATGCTGCTGGGCGCAATTGGGCAACTGCAGTTTGAGGTGGTGCAGCACCGACTCAAAGGTGAATATGGCGTAGAGTGCCGCCTGATGGGCAGCAGCTACGTGGGCGCGCGCTGGGTAACGGCGGATACACCCGAGGAGCTTAAAGTGTTTACCGAAAAGAACGCAGGCAAGCTGGCGCTGGACGGTGCCGATACGCTGGCGTATTTGCTCACCTCGCCCTACGACCTGCGCCTGACGCAGGAACGGCACCCGAACATCAAGTTCCACGCGCTGCGCGAGCATGCGGGGCTGGTGCTTCAAAAGGGCTAGGCCTGCAGAAATGCGCTTTTGCCATGGCACCTGCGCGCCATGCTCGGCGATTTCACTGATAGACAAAGGTGTTGCCTTAAAGTACGGTTGTAGATAGGTACGTTAGCTTTTTATCCAAACACAACCTTAAGGTGCAACACCATGCTTGATGCCCAGTTTTCCAAGTTCATTGCAGGCTACTCTTTTTTGGAAGCCCCGCGCTGGCACCAAGGCCGGCTGTGGCTGTCTGACTTTTACACCCACCAAGTGATTGCGGTGGGCATGGATGGGCAGGTAGAGCAGATGGCCCAGGTGCCTGGGCAGCCTTCAGGCTTGGGCTGGCTGCCCGACGGGCGCTTGCTGGTCGTGTCGATGCTTGACCGCAAACTTATGCGCCAAGAAAAAGACGGCAGCTTGGTGGTGCATGCCGATCTATCCCACGTAGCCACAGGCAACCTGAACGACATGGTGGTCGATGCGCAGGGCCGCGCCTATGTGGGCAACTTTGGTTTTGACCTGATGGCCGGCGGGCAGGTAAGCACGGCCCATTTGGCCCGTGTAGACCCGGATGGCACGGTAACAGTGGCCGCCCACGACTTGCATTTTCCAAACGGCTGCATGATCACGCCTGACGGCAAGACGCTGATCGTGGCAGAAACCACAGGCAACCGCCTTTCGGCTTTTGACATTACACCAGGCGGCGCACTGGGCCCCCGCCGCGACTGGGCCAGCTTTGGCCCTGTGCCAGTGGGTTTGACGCTGCAAGAAGTGATTCCGCAGGTCAAAATGGCCCCGGACGGCGCTGCGCTAGATGCCGAGGGTGCCGTGTGGGCCGCAGATGCACTGGGCCAGCGGGTAGTGCGCGTGGCGCAGGGCGGCCAAGTGCTGCAAGAAATTCGCAGCCCTAGCCTGGGCCTGTTTGCCTGCGCACTGGGCGGGCCCGGCGGCAAGACCTTGTTTGTATGCGCCGCCCCCGACTTTAACGAGCACGCACGCAAAGAAGCACATGAGGCCGAGGTGTGGACCGTGCAAGTGGCCGTGCCAGGCACGGGTGTGTACTAAGCCATGCAGCCTTTAGCGCACTGGCCTGCGTCAGAGCGCCGGGGCATCATCGGGGTGTTTACCGATATTGACGACACACTTACCACCAACGGTGCCATCACTGCCGATGCGCTGCTGGCACTGCACAGCTTGAAGGCGGCAGGCTTGCATGTGGTGGCGATTACTGGCCGCCCTGTGGGCTGGAGCGAAGAGTTTGCACTGTCATGGCCCGTGGATGCCATTGTGGCTGAAAACGGTGCTGTAGCACTGCAAAATAGAGACAAAAATTGGCTTTCACCCAAGGAAATCCTAGATAGTGCGCTATTAAAATCATATCAAGTAGATGCTGCACAGCGTGCGCAAAACTACGCTCGCATGCAGCACGTGCTAACGCGCATCGAGCGTGAAGTACGTGGTGCGCAGCGCAGTACCGACAGCCCCGGCCGCGAAACCGACATCGCCATAGACCACAGCGAATGTACCCACCTGCCGCCTGACCGTATTGCCCAAGTGGTGCAACTGATGCAAAGCGAAGGCATGCACGCCACCGTTAGCAGCATCCACATTAACGCTTGGTATGGCGAGCACAACAAACTGCAAGGCGCGCGCTGGATCACCCAGCAGCTGTATGGCCGCAGCCTGGACGGCGAAATGAACCAGTGGGCCTTTATTGGCGACTCCCCCAACGACCAGTTGATGTTTGGGGCCTTTACGCACAGCGTAGGCGTGGCCAATATCGCCCGTTTCCAACATCAGCTGGCGCACCTGCCGCGCTACGTGACGCAAGCCGAGCGCGGGGCAGGGTTTAGCCAGTTTTGCGAGGCCTTGCTAGCCCGCTAACCCTTCCGCTAAGCCTTTAGCCTATTGGCCACTGCGTAGCCACGTTGGCCCCCAAACCATGCGGCAGCATGTTGCCAACGGCAATTTTGTAAATATGCTTGCCATTAGGGTTTTTCAGGATGTCGATGGATGTCTACTGGTCTACAGTACGTACCAGTAGACCAGTTGCGCACCCATCCACCCTCACTGCCCATGAAAACGAATCTTTACCTTCTTAGCCGCATGCCTGGCGGGGAAAAGGAAATCTTAAAGCGCACGGTCAAGGACCAGGTTGCCGACAAGCTGGCCTATATGGTGCAAACCGGCCTGTTGCAGGTGGGCGACGAACTGCCCTCTGAGCGGGAGCTGGCCGCTACGCTGCAGGTGTCGCGCGAGTCGGTGCGGGGTGCCATTGCGGTGCTGGCAGCCCGGTCGATGCTGGATGTATCCCAAGGCTCGCGCACGCGGGTGATGGGCAATGGCGGCATGACGCTAGCCGAGTCGATGGGGGCGCTGTCGGGCCTGAAGGGCAAGCGGATTGAAGAAGTGACCGAGGCCAGAGAACAGATTGAGAAACAAATCGTCAAAATGGCGGCTTTGCGGATAGGCCAAAACGACCTGGCGCGGCTAGAGCAGCTGGTGAAAGAGCAGCAGCACATGCTAACCGACACGGTGGCTTTTCAAATATCTGACCGCGAGTTTCACGGTGTGGTGTACGCCGCCTGCGGCAACAGCCTGATGTGCGATTTTGCCTCTGACCTGTACGATTTTGCCTTGGATTTTCGCCGCCTAGCGTTGCGCAAGCCAGGGGCCATTGCCCAAAGCGTGGAAGACCACCACAGTATTGTGGAGGCATTGGCAAAGGGCAACGCAGCCCAAGCAGAAGATGCCATAGTGGCGCATTTAGAGCATATTCACTCTACAACGGTGCAAGAAATGCTGCCCGTGCAAAAACAGCGCAGCGTGAAGGTGGCCCGTGTCTAAGGGTATTGAAATTTTGGATGCCCGGCTAAGCCACGTGGTGGAGAACGCTACGCTAGAAAAGCTGTGCACCGGTGCGGTGTGGAGCGAGGGGCCGGTGTGGCTAGCGCACGATAACAGCGTGCTGTGGAGCGATATTCCAAACAACCGCATGCTACGCTGGTCTGAAAGTGACGGCATGAAGGTATGGGCTGACAAAGTTGACTTTACCAACGGGCATACGCTGAACCTGCAAGGCCAGCTGCTCCATTGCTCACACGGCAAGCGCGGTATTTACCGCAGCAGCATGCTGGGCGGCCTGCCAGACCCCGAGGCCAGCATGCACAAGGTGGTAGACCACTACCAAGGCAAGCGCCTCAATTCACCTAACGATATCGTGGTCAAAAATGACGGTACGCTTTGGTTTACAGACCCACCCTACGGCATTACGTCAGACTATGAAGGCCATAAAGGTATTTCTGAGCTGGATTGCTGCTACGTCTTTAGGTTTGACCCTGCTACCGATACGCTCACCGCCGTAACCGGCTGGGTAGACGAACCCAATGGCCTGGCGTTTTCACCCGACGAGCGTCTGCTCTATGTGTCAGATACCTCGGCAGCAAGGCGGCCAACGGGTGAAGGTAACCACCACATTGTGGTGTTTGATGTGGTGGAAGGCCAGCGCCTGGACAACCCGCGCATCTTCGCAGTGGTAGAGCCCGGCTTGCCCGATGGGTTTCGTGTGGATGCACAGGGCTGGGTTTACACCTCAAGCGAAGATGCTGTGCAAATTTACCACCCAGACGGTACCTTGCTGGGCAAAATTTTTGTGCCAGAAAAAGTAGGCAACCTCACTTTTGGCGGCCCCCAAGGCAACCAACTTTTTATCGCGGCCAGTACATCGCTGTACCGCATAACCCTTCACACGCACGGAGCCTTGCACGCATGAGCACACCCACCCCACGCGAAGTTTTGCTGCTGGTTGAAAAATGCAGCCACTGCTTTAGCACCTACGACTTGGCGACCCACGAGCGCATTGCCAGCGTAGCACTGCCCGATTTTCCGCACGAGTTTGTCACCGACAGCAGTAACCAGTTTGCCTACGTGGGCCACTACGGCGTAGAGCACTCAGGCATTACGGGCCACGGCGGGCATTCCATCTTCCAGATCGACATTCGCGCGTCTAAGCTGGTGCGCACATTAGACCTGTCACCGTTTAACCGCATTCACGGTTTGCAGATGGATGCACACAACAGACTGTATGCACTGAGCGAAGAAAAGGCCGCGCTGGTGGTGCTAGACGCGCCGCAGACCGATACCGCACCCAAGCGCGCGGTCAGCAGTGGCGGCATTAAAAGCCATTTGTTTGCTTTAAGCCGCGATGGACAAACCGCCTATTGCATGAACTTGCTAAGCCACACCGTGGCCAAAGTGCGGCCATGGGAGCCCATGTTTACACCCGTGCTGTGCAGCCCCGGCGAGAAGCCTGAGGGCTATGCCTTAAGTGCAGACGAACGCACTCTTTACGTCACCAACCGCTGGAGCAAAACCCTGGCTGCGATTGACACTGAAACCATGCAAGTCACTGCCCGCGCACCTTCGCGCGACGACGCAACCCGGCTGTACCTGCACACAGACGGCAAGCGCATGCTGGTGACCAACTATGGCGAAAGAAGCATATCCTTGGTTGATGCCAGCACACTCAAAGAGCTAGCCCACATCCCCACCGGTGCACGCGCAATTGCGCTGTCCTACCACCCAACCAAACCACTGGCTTTTGTGTCGCTAGACGATGACCGGGTGGCCATATTTAATCTGGACACGCTGTCTATCGACGGCTATATCGCTACCCAGCGCGAACCTGATGTGTCTAAGGTGGTGATGCTGTGAAAGCAGGTACTTCTCCCATTCTGAGTTTTCAGGACATCTCCAAACGCTTTGGCGGCACACAGGCCGTTGACAGCGTTACGTTGGATGTGTACAGCGGAGAAGTGCTGGCCTTGCTGGGTGAGAATGGTGCGGGTAAATCCACCTTGATCAAGATACTCGCTGGCATTTACAAAGCCGATACCGGTCTAATTTTGCTAGAAGGTAAGCCAGAACAAGGCTGGCGCAATACAGACCCTAAGCACCAGCCTATTGCCTTTATTCACCAAGATTTAGGGCTGGTGGAATGGATGACTGTGACTGAAAATGTCGCACTAGGCATGGGCTATCCGCGCTTATGGGGGCTGAACCGAGGCTTGATCGACTGGAAAGCCGCGCAAGCTGCGGCTGCCCGCGTGCTGGCAAGAGTGGGTTGTGACATCGATCCAGAGCGCCGCATTTTCTCGCTCACCAGAGCAGAAAAAGCGCTTTTAGCGATTGGGCGTGCGCTGGAGGTTCACGCCAAATTGCTGGTGCTGGACGAGCCAAGTGCAAGTTTGCCAGCCTCCGATGTGCAGCGGCTTTTTGCAGTGCTGCGCGACCTTCGCGGCCAGGGTGTGGGCATGGTGTATGTATCGCATCGCTTAGACGAAGTGATGGAAATATCAGACCGTTGCGCCGTAATGCGTGACGGCAAACTGGTGGCTGTGCGGCCAACAAGTGCCACCAGCGAGCGCGAGCTGGTGGAATTGATTGTGGGGCAGGCCCATGATGGCAAAACGCGCAAGGCCATAGGGCGCGCAGCGGGTCAGATGCATCCGATTTTAGAGTTGCAAGGGGTGGCAGCAGCCAACGCAGGGCCTGTAGATTTGCAGCTTTACAAGGGTGAGATCGTAGGCTTGGTAGGGCTACGAGGCGCTGGCCAAGATGCCATAGGTCGCGCTATGTTTGGTTGCGAGTCTTTGTCTGCCGGTAGCCTGAAAGTGCAAGGAAAAGAATGCTCTTTCAAGAACCCAGCGCAGGCCATCGCGGCGGGTATCGGCTACACAGCGGGAGAGCGGCTCGAACAAAACCTGGCAGGTAACCTCAGCGTGCAAGAAAACCTGTTTCCTAACCCGGCACTGCATGGAGAAAAAGGCCTGGATCTTTCTCGCAGAAAGCGAGAATTGGCACATGCCAGCCAATTGGCCGAGCAATACGATGTCAATCCAAGGGCACCGCAGGCACAGGTGCAGCAACTGTCTGGTGGTAATCAGCAGAAAGTAGTGCTGGCCCGCTGGCATGCCTTAGACCAACCCGTCTTGGTGCTGGAGGAGCCTACCGCTGGCGTAGATGTGGGGGCAAAACGCCAAATCTACGAACTACTGCGGTTGCGCGCAGACAGTGGCGGTGCCATTGTTGTGGTGTCTACTGACTATGAAGAGGTTGCAACGGTGTGCTCGCGGGTTCTGGTTTTTCGCAGAGGCCGCATTGCTGCAGAGCTTACTGGCGAGCAGATCACCATTTCTAATTTACTAGCGCTTTCCGCTGGTTCAGAACTAGAAGAAAGTCTAACAGCATGACCTCCTCTGTCCGCTCAACTGCCTTAGAACCTGACGCTAGTCTGGATGGACATGCAGACTCATGGGCACGCCGCTTGGTGCAAGCCATACCCAGTTATGGCCTTGTATTTTTAACCGTGGCGATGGCGCTGTTGTTTTCGTTATTGCTGCCGGACACCTTTCCCACCTTGTTCAATTTGAGGTCTATCCTCTCGGACAAATCCATCATAGCCTTGCTTGCATTGGCCGCCATGATCCCCATGATCACAGGCAAGATAGACCTGACGGTGGGTTACGGTATCGTGCTGTGGCACATTTTGGCCATCAGCCTGCAAACGCGGTATGGCGTGCCTTGGCCCATAGCGGTTTTGGTGGTGTTAGTGTGCGCAGCGCTTTTCGGGATGCTTAATGGCTTGCTGGTGGAATTGGCACAGATTGACTCATTCATCGCCACCTTGGGCACGGGTACCGTCTTGTATGCCATTGCCATGTGGCATAGCGGTGGTCGGCAGGTTGTAGGCGAGTTGGCACCCAGCTTTGTGGCCCTGGCGGGCGCAGACTTTCTTGGCCTTCCGGTGCCTGCGTTTTATGTCATTGCTATCGCTATTGCGCTGTGGTTGGTTACTGAGTTTATGCCCTTGGGCCGCGCGCTGTACGTCATTGGTGCCAATCCACGGGCTGCAGAACTCAACGGAATTTCAGTTCGCAAGCACGTGATGGGTGCGTTCGTCGCTTCTGGTTTGCTCAGTGGCTTTGCCGGTGTCCTGCTGGCCTCACGCTTGCAGATTGGTCAAGCCAGCGTTGGTTTGGAATTTCTTTTGCCGGCACTTGTCGGTGCTTTTCTGGGCAGCACGACGATTCGCCCAGGTCGCGTTAATGTGTGGGGCACCTTGATTGGTGTGTCGATATTGGCAATAGGGATATCAGGCATTCAGCAGTTTGGTGGTGCGTTTTTCGTGGAACCGCTCTTCAATGGTGTGACTCTGCTGGTCTCCATTGGTATCGCAGGCTGGGCCCAGCAGCGACGCAACTCTTCCATACGCAGGCGCATCGCAGAGCGTCAACTGAGTTCGGGTCAAAAAACCCAAAACACCCTCACTCCGGCGCATTTGGAGTGAATAACCCATGGTCGTTTACGACTTAACTTAGGAGATGACGATGAAAATTAAATTCACCCGCTCACAATTCATGATGGGCTTTGCAGCACTTGCGGTGAGCAGTGCGGTACCAGTTTGGGCAGATGCATTTACTGATGCCGCTGTGGCCAAAGTAGCTACCCTGGCAGGTGCTAAAAACAAATGGGATGGCCCCACAAGTGGACCGAAGGCAGCAGCCTCAAAAACCATTGTTTTCGTGGCGGCAGACATGAAAAACGGCGGCATTGTAGGTGTGAGCAAGGGAGTTGAAGAGGCGGGCAAAGCCATTGGGTGGAACGTCCGGGTTATCGATGGACAAGGAAGTGTGAGTGCCCGAACCGCTGCGCTCAATCAGGCCATGGCCCTTAAGCCAGATGGCATTGTGGTCGGAGGATTTGACCCCATCGAGCAAAAAGTAGCGTTTGCCAATGCCACTAAGGCAGGCGTACCACTGGTTGGCTGGAATGCTGGGCCTAAGCCCGGCCCTGACGCTACAGCGGGCCTTTTTGCCAACGTAACTACTACTGCCGATGACATTTCAGAGGCTGCCGCGTTATGGGCGGTTGCTGACTCGGGCGGCAAAGCGGGGGTGGTCATTTTTACAGACAGCCAATATTCTATTGCGGTGTACAAAGCCAAAGCCATGGAAGCCGTGGTTAAAAAATGCCCAGGCTGCACGGTGCTCAGCTATGAGGACAGCCCGATTGCAGACAGCGCTACGCGCATGCCTGGCCTTACCACGACCTTGCTGCAAAAATTTGGCAGCAAATGGACCCACTCGCTGGCCATCAATGATTTGTACTTTGATTTCATGGGCGGCTCACTGAAGGCAGCAGGTAAAAAAGGCGATGACATGCCACGCGCGGTGTCTGCTGGTGATGGTTCTGAAGCTGCCTACCAAAGAATTCGCAACAAAAACTACCAATCAGCCACCGTGCCAGGCCCATTGAACATGCAAGGCTGGCAAGTCATTGACGAGCTTAACCGTGCTTTGGCGAAGGTGGCGTGGTCTGGCTATGTACCAAGCGCCCATGTGGTGACAGAACAGAACGTAAACCGTGATGGTGGGGCCAAAAATATTTACGACCCAGACAACGGCTATCGCAGCGAATACCAAAAAATCTGGGGCAAGGCCAAATAACTAAGTTCAAGGGCTGGGGAGAGTTAACGCTTACAGCAATCTCCCCAGCAAACCCAATAAGCACAGTAAAACCATGAACCATACCAATCTACCAGTGATTGCACTTACCCTAGGCGACCCCGCTGGAATTGGCCCAGAGCTGATTGCCAAGTTGATGTCTGATCAAACCCGAATGGCGCACGCCAATGTGGTCTTGATCGGTGACCCATGGCTTTGGGGCGAAGGGCAGAGAGTTGCTGGGGTTAGCGTGGACACCATCGCACTGCCAGATCTGGCCAGCGTGCGCGCACGCAAGACAATTACGACCCCCGCCTTCGTCGGCATGGACACTGTTCGCCCTGAACAGGTCACGCTGGCCAAAGCTGAGGCTCCTGGCGGAGTCTCGGTATTGAAGGTGCTGGACCATTGTATGGACGCTACGCTGGCAGGTCATATTGATGCCATCTGTTTCGCACCGCTTAATAAATACGCGATGAAGCAAGGGGGCTTAAAGCACGAAGACGAGTTGCATCACTTTGCACACCATCTTGGGGTTACAAATTATTTTTGCGAATTCAACACTTTGCATGGCTTGTGGACATCGCGGGTGTCGTCGCATGTGCCGCTTAAAGATGCCCCGCAGTACCTGCAGAAGTCACGCATCATTGAAGCGGCCAGTTTGATCTACCGGTCGCTGCAAGCCAACGGAGTAGCCCACCCCCGAGTGGCGATTGCAGGTTTTAACCCGCACAACGGCGATGGCGGCACCTGTGGGCGCGAGGAGATTGACATCATCGAGCCTGCGGTCAAGGAGCTAAACGCCATGGGCCTGCCTGTGGTGGGCCCCTACCCAGCAGACACTATTTTTTTGCGCGCCAGAGACGGCGAGCTGGATGCGATAGTCACGATGTACCACGACCAAGGCCAAATAGCCATCAAGTTGATGGGCTTCTCACAGGGCGTCACTGTGCAAGGCGGGCTACCCATCCCCATTACCACCCCCGCGCACGGCACTGCCTACGACATAGCCGGGCAAGGCCGCGCCAATGTGGATGCAACCGCCAATGCATTTCAAATCGCTTGTCGTATGGGGCGTGCTTACCGCGCAAGCCAACAGCCAGCGGCGCAGTCCTGAATTACACACCTGAGGAAACTAAAAAATGAAAATTAAAGCTGTTCGCGCCCGTGTTTTTGAGTGGAAAGGCAAAACCGTACCACCGCAAGGCAATTTTTGCTCTAACGCGATGGACCTGGTCTATAGCAACCTGGCCAGCCAGCACGCGGTGGGCAAAGACTCTATGAACACCTTTAGGTTTCATGGCTGGACCGTGGTTGAAGTAGAAACTGACGATGGAATAATCGGCCTAGGTAACGTAGCCTTGGCCCCCAAAATTGCCAAAGCCATCATCGACGAATACCTGACTCCGCTGGTGCTGGGACAAGACCCTTGGGACTACGAATACCTTAACCAGCGCATGTACCGCGCCACCCACGCTTGGGGCCGCAAAGGCGTGGGCATGGCAGCAATATCAGCCATAGACATTGCCATTTGGGACATTTTGGGCAAAAGCGTGGGCAAACCTGTGTTCAAGCTGCTGGGTGGCCGCACCAAAGAAAAAATCCCGTGCTATTACAGCAAGCTGTACCGCACCAATATCAAGGACTTGCAGGCCGAAGCTAAAACATTTTTAGACCAAGGTTTTCGCGCTTTCAAAATGCGCTTTGGCCATGGCCCAGCCCACGGCCAGCAAGGTGTGATTGAGAATCTTAAAGCCGTAGAGGCCGTGCGCGAAGTGATTGGCTACGACAACGACCTGATGCTCGAATGCTACATGGGCTGGAACCTAGAATACGCCAAACGTATGCTACCCAAGCTAGAAAAATACCAGCCGCGTTGGTTAGAAGAGCCCGTGATTGCCGACGATATTGATGGCTACGCTGAGCTAAACCAGCTCACCAGCATTCCCATATCCGGCGGCGAGCATGAGTTCAGTCTGTATGGCTTTAAGCAACTGCTTGACCGCAAGGCAGTCAGCGTGGTGCAGTACGACACCAACCGCGTGGGCGGCATTACCATGGCACACAAAATTAACGCGCTGTGTGAAGCCTACAGCGTACCGGTGATTCCCCACGCTGGACAAATGCACAACTACCACCTCACCATGAGCAGCCTGAACTGCCCTATGAGCGAGTACTTTCCGATGTTTGACGTAGAAGTTGGCAACGAATTGTTCTACTACATCTTTGAGGGTGAGCCAGTAGCCCAAGATGGTTTTCTGCAGCTAGACGACAACACGCCAGGCCTAGGGCTGACGTTGAAAACCGAGTTCTTAGACCAGTTCAACATCATTGGATAAATCCACACTATGACAACCAAGCGACCTTACCGTGGTGTATTCCCGGTAGTACCCACCACCTTTACTGCGACAGGCGAGTTAGACCTGCCCAGCCAAATGCGCTGTGTTGATTTCATGATCGATGCGGGCTCGCAGGGCCTGTGCATTTTGGCCAATTTTTCAGAGCAGTTTGTACTCAGTGACGATGACCGGCAAGTGCTTACTCGCGCCATACTGGCCCATGTGAATGGCCGTGTTCCAGTGATTGTGACCACCACCCATTTCAGCACCCGCGTGTGCGCCCAGCGCAGCCGTGAGGCACAAGACCTGGGCGCTGCCATGGTGATGGTGATGCCGCCCTACCACGGTGCCACCATCCGCGTGAGTGAAGAGCGCGTGTACGAGTTTTACGCACAGCTGTCGGATGCCATCGGTATTCCCATCATGGTGCAGGACGCGCCCGTCAGCGGCACTACACTTTCAGCAGCGTTTTTAGCGCGCATGGCGCGTGAGATTGAAAACCTGGCGTATTTCAAAATTGAAACCGCAGGCGCAGCGTCCAAACTGCGTGAATTAATTCAACTGGGCGGTGCTGCAGTTGAAGGCCCCTGGGACGGCGAAGAGGCCATCACCCTGCTGGCTGATTTAGATGCTGGCGCTACCGGTGCCATGACCGGCGGAGCTTTCCCTGACGGGATTCGCAGCATTATGGATGCGTATGCCCGTGGTGACCGCGAAGCTGCTGTGGCAGCCTACAGCAAATGGCTGCCGCTGATTAACTACGAAAACCGGCAAGGTGGTATTTTGACCGCCAAGGCTTTGATGCAAGCCGGGGGTGTGATTGCCTGCGATGCACCGCGCCACCCCTTCCCTGCAATGCACCCCGAGGTGCGCAAAGGTTTGCTCGATGCTGCCAAGCGCCTAGACCCGCTGGTGCTGCGTTGGGCCCATTGAAGAACCTAGCCTTAGCCCAACGCACAACCCTGGTCAAACACCATGACTACACCGCTGTCTTTGTTGGAATGGTTAGCAGCGCCGCTGTCAGGTGCCGTTAACCATTCCATCGAGCCTGCCGTTTACTGGCACGCGCGCATGATGGTGTTGGCTTGGGGCATCTGCCTGCCGCTAGGGGCATTGGTGGCAAGGTATTTCAAAGTGATGCCCCGGCAAGACTGGCCAGCAGTGCTGGACAACAAAGCCTGGTGGCACGGCCACCGCTTGCTGCAGTACGGCGGCGTGGTGGCCATGACCGTGGGACTGGCGCTGGTGTGGAGCTATTCCGGTCAAAGCAGTGTGGCCATCTGGTTGCATGCACTGCTGGGCTGGGCCGTGCTGGCGGCAGGCTGGCTGCAAATGCTAGGCGGTATTGCGCGCGGCAGCAAAGGCGGGCCTACCGATACGCAAATGCGCGGCGACCACTACGACATGACAGCTTGGCGGAGGGCGTTCGAGCACATTCACAAACGCCTAGGTTGGGCCGCCATCGTAGTGGCAGTGCCTACCACCGTAATCGGCCTGGTAATTGCCGATGCGCCGCGTTGGATGCTGGTGGTGCTGGTGCTGTGGTGGCTAGGCTTGGTTTTGCTGGCTTTTGCGCTGCAGCGCCGTGGCCTTTGCATAGACACCTACCAAGCTATTTGGGGCACTGACCCGTCCATGCCAGGCTTGCAGCAGCCTGCCACCGGCTGGGGCGTGAAGCGCCACAGCACGAGTCCGTGGAAAACGCAGCCTCTTACACCCTCTATTTCTAACGATTAATGGACCCCTCTATGGCTGGACTTGAACTAAAAAATGTCGTCAAACGCTTTGGCGATGTGACTGTGGTGCAGCAAATGAACTTGGCGGTACACGAAGGCGAGTTCATGGTGCTGCTGGGCGAGTCGGGCTGCGGCAAAAGCACCACACTGAGGATGATTGCGGGCCTAGAAGAGGTAACCGAGGGCCAGATCATGATTGGCGAACGCAATGTCACCCGCCTTGCGCCCATGGAGCGCGACATTGCCATGGTGTTCCAAAACTATGCGCTCTACCCGCACATGAATGTGGGCGAGAACATGTCTTTTTCTCTGCGCTTGGCTAACCGCCCAGCGGCGGAAGTGGAGCAAAAAGTACAGGCCGCGGCTAAGATTTTGAACATCGAGCATTTACTGGCCCGCAAACCCAAAGAGCTGTCGGGCGGGCAGCGCCAAAGGGTGGCGATTGGCCGCTCCATTGTGCGTGAGCCTAAAGTATTTTTGTTCGATGAACCACTGTCTAACCTAGACGCTAAGCTGCGCGGCCATATGCGCGCTGAGTTGGCCATACTCCACGAGCGCTTGGGCAAAACCACGGTGTATGTGACGCATGACCAAATAGAGGCCATGACGCTGGCCTCGCGTATCGTTATTTTTGACAAAGGCTGCATTCAGCAGGTGGGTACGCCAACAGAAGTGTTTACCCAACCTGCTAACTTGTTCGTAGCCGGGTTCATAGGCATGCCGACGATGAACTTTTTCAAGGCGCATGCGCGTATGCAAGATGGTCAACTCACCTTGCATGGAGAGGGTTTTGCGTGGAGTGCTCCAGACTGGCTATCGGCCAAATCCTTAGGGGCTGACCAAGCTCTGACACTAGGCCTGCGCCCGCAAAGCTTGCGTCCTAGCCAAAGCGTTGCTGGCAGCGACAGCGCAGCACAACTGAACTTGCTGGTAGACGTGGTGGAGTATTTGGGTACAGAAAGCCAAATCGTGGGCCATATGAACACACCAAACGGCCAACGCGTGTCCGCCATGGCAGGCGGTAAAGCCCAAGGCCATTTACGCCAAACACTGGGCCTGCGGTTTGACAGCGACGACTTGCATGTTTTCGATACTAACAGCGGGCTGAACCTGCGTATTTCTTGAGCTATTTTTTTACAACCCCGTCTTAGGAGACAACCATGAAACGACGTGACTTTATCCAAAACACTGGCATTACCGTCTTTGGCGCAGGCTTGCCTGTAAGCGGTGCTATGGCGCAAAACCGCTACGCCAAGTACGCAGGCCAAACGGTAGTGTTCAGCATTCCAGCGCACCCGCACTACGACGCGATGCTGAAAATTTTGCCGCAATTTACCAAAGAAACCGGCATCAAAGTAGAAACCGACAAGCTGGCCATGGGCCGCATGAAAGAAAAGCAGTTGCTTGAGATGGCCAAACCGCAGGGCGACTATGACCTGGGCTGTTATGTGGTGATGTGGAAAGGTGAATACGTTGCGAAGAACCTCATCCACCCACTGGAGCCGTTCTTTCAAAACGCCGCCTTGGCTGACCCCAGCTACGACATGAAAGACATCATTCCGATTTATTTGGAGAACCTAGGTTTGGTAGGCGGCCCCAAGGGCTACCTGTCGGGCGCAGGTGCCAAACTGTACGGCCTGCCTTACGGCGCTGAAACTTCGGTTCTAGCCTATAGAAAAGATATTTTTGCCAAGCACAATTTGCAGCCACCCACCAACTACACCGAGTTTGCCAAGCTGCTGCGCACCATCAAAGACAAAGAAGGCATTGGCTCGCTGGCCTCGCGCGGCCAAGCAGGCCACCAAGCTGTGCATGCGTGGTTGCTGCACCTAAACCCCTTGGGCGGCAGCGTGTTTGACGACCAGTGGAAACCCCGCTTTAACGACAAGATAGGTGTGGAAGCGTTAAAATTTTTGCAGGAAGTGGTTGCCACTGGCCCCGCAGGTATTGCAGGCTACGGCCAAGGCGAAAGCAACACGGCATTCTTACAAGGTCAAGCCGCCATGTACCTTGACTCTACATCGCTGGCCGGTTTGGTTAACGACCCTAGCAAGTCCAAAGTGGTAGACAAAGTGAGCTGGGCGTTGCACCCCATGGGCACGCGCCGCGCATCGCAGTCCGGCGGCTTGGGCTTGGCGATTGCCAAAAATGCTAAGAACCCAGATGCCGCCTTTTTACTAATGCAATGGCTGACTGCCAAAACGCAAGACAAAGCGGTGACTGCAGCCGGTGGTGCGCCTATGCGTAACTCTACGCTGGCCGACGTGGACATGGTGCGCAAATACCCAGAATTCATTACCTTTAAAGAAGCGCTGAAGTATTCCAACCCAGATTGGCGCCCGATCATCCCGGTATGGGACAAGATCAACGTTCAGGCTTTGGGCGTGGGCATATCGGAGGCACTGACAGGCAAGAAAACGGCTGAAGTCGCACTCAACGATATGGTTCCGCAGGTCACACAGATCATGCGCGAAGCGGGTTACAAAATTTAAGAGACCACACACCATGCGCACTCCCTCTTGGGTTCCTGTCCTGTATTTAGGCCCTGCTGTTTTGATCATGGTGGCGGCTTGCCTCTACCCTGTGATTTCGGCTTTTCAGCTAGGCCTGTTTGACTGGAGTATGGGCACACCGTGGAGTGAGGCGCGCTGGGTGGGGTTGAACAATTTTGTATCTGCTTTTTCCAACCCGAGGGTATGGTCTTCGTTGTGGACCACCCTGCTTTTTGCGGCAGTGTGTGTCAGTGCCGAAATGGTACTGGGCATTGCGCTTGCGTTAGCGCTAGAGCGACCTGTGCGCGGCACAGCCTTTTTTCGCACCCTGTTTATATTGCCCATGATGATTGCGCCCATTGCCGTAGGCTTGGTGTGGCGCTACATTTTTGATGCGCAGTTTGGTTTGATCAACGCGTTGCTGGCGCTTTTTAAAATTGGCCCCATGGGCTGGCTGGCCGACCCTACGCTGGCCTTCATTGCCATTGTGATTGCCGACATTTGGCAATGGACCCCTTTTGTATTCATCATGATGGTGGCTGCGCTGGCCAACGTGGACAGCGCAGTGATTGAAGCCTCGCGCATTGACGGTGCCAAGTGGTGGCAAATGACCTTCTTGGTCAAACTGCCGATGATCGCGCATGTGATTGCCATCACTTTGATGATGCGCTTGATTGATGCCTTCCGCGTGCTGGAGGTGATCTACGTGCTGACCTTTGGTGGCCCAGGAGATTCGACTGAAATTTTGGCGCTGCACATTTACAAAACAGCTTTTGTGGGGCAGCAACTGGGTGTGGCAGCGGCTATCTCTGTACTGCTGCTGATGGTCGTAGCGCTGTTGTCGTGGGGCGCACTGCGCCTGTCCAATCCATTGAAGAACGACCGCTAAAGCGCACAAAGACTAAAACTACCACTAAGGCATGCTATGAACCGTTCACCCCTTGTTAGCAGTTTGCACTACACCATGCTCATCGTGCTGGCCATCTTGTGCGTGGCACCGATTGCTGTTATTTTCACCACCAGCTTGCGCCAACAGGTAGATATTTTTGCAGAGCCCCTGAATTTCATCTTCACCCCCACGCTAGAAAACTACCGCGCCGTACTGCAAGACGACAAGTTTGACCGCTACCTGTTCAACAGCCTCTTTGTAGGGGTAGTCTCTACCGCTATTACCTTGCTGCTGGGCTGTATGGCAGCCTACGGGCTGGCGCGCTTTCGCTTTAAAGGCCGCACCACCATTGCTTACACCACCCTGCTGCTGCGCACTGTGCCGCTGGCGGTGCTGGCGATTCCGGTTTTTATGATTTGGAGCGAATGGAAACTGGTGAACAGCCTGTGGGGCTTGGTGCTGCTGTATGTGGCTGTTAACCTGCCTTTCACCATTTGGTTGCTGTATGGTTTTGTACTGCAAGTACCGATAGAGCTGGAAGAAGCCGCAGCGATCGACGGCTGCGGGCCTGTGCGCGTATTTACCAAAGTTTTGTTACCTCTGATGGCTCCTGGATTAGCGGCGGCATCAATTTTTACCTTCCGCATCGCCTGGAATGAATTTATATTGGCGCTGGTATTGACTGACCGAGGCACCCGCACCTTGCCAGTTGCTGCTTCGCTGTTTATCAGCGACATTGGTGTGGACTGGGGCAAAGTCATGGCCATGGGCAGCTTAATTGCCATTCCGCCACTGATCTTTACGTTTGTGGCAGCGCGGCAGATTATTACTGGGCTGACTGCGGGCGCGGTGAAAGGCTAACTTGCCATGCTCACTTTAAGCGGTATTTAAGCCCTATAACCCCAAGGAAATCCTGCACGAGCAGCTATATTTTTAATAGTAACGGGTTTGCAAGCTTCAACCTAGCCCAATACAGCAGTCCACAGTGCTGCGATGGCGGCCCGCTCGGGCAGCAAGCTGGCGGCATCTAGCTGGGTAGGCTCTTCGTTCAGGCGTGCTATGTGCTGCGCGTGGCGCAGTGCGCGGTAGGCCGTGGCCGCGTTGCTGCCCACCCCTGCGGGCAGCAACCCCGCTGCCTCAGCGCGTTGCAGCAGTGCAATATTGCCTACGTTGTCTTGCAGTGTGGGCAGTGTTTTAGCGTGTGCCAGCACCAAGTACTGCACTGCAAACTCTGCATCCACCATGCCGCCTGCGCTGTGTTTTACGTCAAAGCGGCCTGGCGCTACGCGGTGGGCGCTGCGCACTTTCTCGCGCATCGCCACAATGTCTTGCGCCAGCGCTGCGGTATCGCGCGGCGCGCACAGCACAGCCTTGCGCACTGCGTCAAAGCGGCTGTGCAGCGCGGCGCTGCCCAGCACGCAGCGGGCGCGGGTCATGGCTTGGTGCTCCCACACCCACGCAGTGTTGCTGCCGCGTTGGGTTTGGTAGTCTTCAAAAGCGGCCATGGTGCTCACCAGCAAGCCCGAACTGCCGTTGGGGCGCAAGGCGGTGTCAATCTCGTACAAGTCGCCTTCTGCGGTTTTGGCGCTGAGCCAGGCTATCAGCTTGCGCACCAAGGCAGCGTAGACAGTGCCTGCCTGTTCGTGGGTGTCGTCATAGACAAACACAATGTCCAGGTCGCTGCCGTAGCCCAGCTCTTTACCACCCAGTTTGCCGTAACCAATGATGGCAAACTGCGGTTCAGGCACATGGTGATTTTTCAAACGCTGCCAGCACCAACGGGCGGTTACTTGCAGCACGGTGTCGGCCAGCGCACTGAGTTCATCGGCCACTTGCTCTACGCTGGCGCGGCCCTCAATGTCGCGTACCAAAATACGAAACACCTCTGCGTGTTGGGCGCGGCGCAGTAGCAGCATCAGCGCTTCGTCGTCATCTTGGCCTGTGCTGCGCAGTGCGTCGGCACGCTGCTGCAGCTCAGCTTCAAACTGGGCTGCAGCAAAATGCCCGGTCAGCACTTCGCCAGTGGCCAGCTCGTCTACCACCCCGGGGTGCTGCATCAGGTAGCGGGCAGGCCAGCGGGCGGTGCCCAGCACGCGCAGCAAGCGCTCATGCACTTGGGGGCGTTCCACCAGCAGCGACAAGTAGCTTTCTCGGCGCAGCAAGGGTTCGATCCAGTCGGCTATGCGCAGCGCAGCTTCTTCGCTAACTTTAGCTTCCAGCAGCCATTGGCCTGTGCGTTGCACCAAGCGGTGCAAGCGGTTGCGCGAGACATCACTCAGTGCCAGTACCCGTGGGTGCGCGCGCCACAGGGCCACCCGCTGGGCAAATCGCTCGGGCAGGTCGGCCAGCAGGCGTGCTTCGTCTTGGGCATTAGGTGCGCTGGCCGTGCCTTTGCTGCCATTGCAGCCTTTGCAGGGTTGGGTGTTGCCTAGCAAGCGGTCAAACTCGGTGGCCACCACTTCGCGGTGTGCGTCCAGCGTGCACAGCAAGGTGCAGCAGTCTGGGCAGCCCATGCTGCGCGCCAGCCAGGCCAGGTCAGCATCGTCGGTGGGCACTATATGGGTTTGCTGGTCGTCAAGGTACTGAATGCGGTGCTCTAACTGGCGTAAAAACACATACGCTTGGGCCAGTGCATCGGCAGTAGCCTGGGGCATGAGGCCTGCGTGGGCAATGCGTTTGAGCGCATGCAGGGTAGGGCGCGTGCGCAGCTCGGGAAACTGGCCACCGCGCACCACCTGCAGCAGCTGCACGGTAAATTCAATCTCCCGAATACCGCCGCGTGACAGCTTAATGTCATTGGCCCGTTCAGGCCTGCCTGCAGCGCGCTGGGTGGCATGGTCGCGGATTTGCCGGTGCAGGTTGCGCAAGGCATCAAACACGCTGTAGTCAAGGTATTTGCGAAATACAAAAGGCAGCACCACCGCACGCAACTGCACGGCGCTGGCCAGCGCCTCTGCCGGTGCAACAACACGGCTTTTAAGCCAAGCAAAGCGCTCCCATTCGCGCCCTTGTGCTATCAAATAAGCTTCTAGCGCATCGAGCGACAAGGCGCTGGGACCGCTATTGCCGTTCGGCCGCAAGGCCAGGTCCACCCTAAAGACAAAACCATGCTCGGTCACATCCGCCAGCAAAGTGCTGGTAGAGCGCACCACTTTGGCAAAATACTCGTGGTTGCTGATGCGGCCTCGGCCTTGAGCGGTGCCTGCAGTCTCGCCCTCTGCGCTGTACACATAAATCAGGTCAATATCGCTGGAGACATTGAGCTCGCGCGCCCCTAGCTTGCCCATACCTACTACCCACAGCAGGGCGCGCTGGCCGTCTGCAGCGGTGGGTGCGCCGTGCACGGCATCCAGGGTTTGCTGGGCCAAAGTGCTGGCGGTATGCAGCGCAAACTCGGCCAGCAAGGTCATGCTGGAGGTTACTTCGGCCAGACGGTCGCGGGCGCTGTAGTCACTGGCGTTATCGGCGCCTGCCCTGCCATCGCAGTCGCGCCGTACCAAGCGCTCTAGCACCAAAGCGCGCAATACCCGCAGGGCGGCACCCGCATCCAGCCCGCTTTGCACCAGTGCGCCATAGGCACTGTGCAAACGGTCAGCTGTCAACGCGCCCTGCGGCAGGTACGTTAGATGGTCTGCGTAGCGGCGGCGCACGCGCTGCGCATAGCGTGGGTAATTGGAGACGGGGTGGGGCAATGAAGCTGGGTTTTGTGCAGTTGGACACAAAACTTCACCTCCCTCTGGCGAACCGAGCTGCACGCTACGGGTCATAATTCCTATATTCCCCTGTACACCATCTGAATTGACACCCTCCGCACCCCCATCCTCTGCTAAACCAGCACCTTCACTGCCTGAACTGGCTGCGCCGCCCAGCGCGATGCCATCGGTGCCGTTGGTGCTGTCTGTGCGTAAAGAGGCGTCCATCGGGTTGCGCTTAGGCTGCGTCTTGGCGGCAGCGCTTTGGTGGCTGTGCGTCGCTGTGACCATTTTGCTGGCCTTGGCTTGGGGTGTTTTGCATGCCGTGATTGTGCCGCGAATCGGTGATTTGCGCCCAACACTGGAAAACCGCCTTACCCAAACCATGGGCGTACCGGTCAAAATTGGGGCTATTTCAGCGCAGTTTAAGCTGCTAGCCCCGGCTTTTGAACTGCTGGATGTGCGACTTCAAGACAGTCTGGGGCGCGATGCCTTGGTGCTGCAAAAAATCACCGCCACTGTTTCGCCGCGTTCTCTGCTGAGCTTGGGCTTTGAGCAGTTGGTGGTTGAGCAGCCCCAGCTGGATGTGCGGCGTAACGCGCAAGGGCAAATTTTTGTGGCGGGATTTCCCCTGCCGCAAACCAGTGCAAACAACCACGCCAGCAGCCCGGTGGCGGATTGGATTTTTTCGCAGCACGAGCTGGCCATCCACTCTGGCAGCATACGCTGGACTGACGAACTGCGCGGTTTGGCACCACTGGCCTTAGACCAAGTCGATGTTGTCGTGCGCAACAGCCGGCGCGCACACCAGTGGCGTGTAGACGGCACGCCGCCTCCCCAATGGGGTAAGCGCTTTAGCGTGGTGGGAGATTTTCGCAGCCAGTTTTTTGGTCCTGCAGGCCAGTGGAAAGACTGGCAAGGCCAAGCCTACGCTGATTTTGCACAGGTCGATGTGTCGCAGTTGCAGCGCTACGTGGACTTGCCCGTAGGGCTTGCGCGCGGCACGGGTGCTGCGCGCGTGTGGGCACAGCTAGCCCAGGGCAAGATTGTAGAAGCCACCGCCGATGTCGCACTGACCAATGTGGACGTTAAGCTGGGGCCCGATGTGCAGCCCTTGGTCATGCCCGTGCTGAGCGGTCGCCTGGCAGGCCAGGAGGTGGCAGGCGGTTTGCGCGTTAGCACCCAAAATTTGGCATTTCGCACCCAAGAGGGCACCGTATGGCCCGGTGGCAATGTGAGCTTTTTGCAAACCGGGCAAGGCACCACCACCCTGGCGTATGGCGAGCTTAAAGCCGACCGCTTGGACCTGGCTGCTCTGGCGCAGGTGGCCGACCGCTTGCCCATTGGCACTGTCACCCAAGCGCAAATTCGCAGCCTGGCACCGCAGGGCACGCTAGAGGTGGTGCAGGCAGCGTGGCAGGGGCATATCAGCGCGCCCACCAGTTACAGCGCACAAGGTCGGGTGAAAAATCTGGGTTTAGAAGCCCGCAATGCATCGCCCTCGTTTGTGCTTACCACAGACACCGCTGTTCTAAAGCCTATCTTGGGCCGCCCAGGTGTGCGCGGTGCCGATGTAGACTTTAAACTAACCCAAACGGGTGGCCAAGCTAGCATCGCCATCACCAAAGGCACAGTAGAACTCCCCGGCGTTTTTGAAGACCCCATCGTGCCCTTTGACAGCCTGACAACCAGTGCCCAATGGAGCCTGCGCGGCGAGCAAATCGACGTTAAGCTGGACACGCTAAAGTTCGCTAACGCCGATGCGCAAGGTGAGGCCAAAGTGCACTGGCAAACAGCAGACTCGGCCAAGAGCCGGTCTAAGTCGCGCTTTCCGGGGGTGCTGGACTTGCAAGGCAGCCTGCTGCGAGGCGAAGGCACCCAAGTGCACCGCTATTTGCCGCAGCGCTTGAGCCAGCCACTGCGCAACTATGTACGCGACGCCATACAAAAAGGCCGCATTAGCAGCGGCAAATTCAATGTCAAGGGCGACTTGTTTGACATGCCATTTGCCGACCCCAAGCTGGGCGAATTCCGCATAGCTGTGAAGGTGGCAGGAGCCGACTTTGCCTATGTGCCACCATCAGTGCAGCCTGCCAACACATTGCCTTGGCCACCTTTGCTGCAGGTGAACGGTGAATTGGTATTTGACCGTGTCTCTATGGCCGTGAACGGGGCCACGGGCCGTATGGGCAACAGTTTGCTAATTACCAAAGCCGATGCCAGTATTCCTAACTTGGCCAGCACCACCGTGGTGGTGAATGCCGAGGCACGTGGCCCGCTGGCAGACATGTTGGCCGTGGTCAATGGCTCGCCCCTGTTGCAAATTACCAGCCAAAGCTTGGCCAAAGCTGCTGTCACGGGCAATGCCGATATCAAGCTGCAGCTTAACTTACCTATTTCAAATATGACCCGCGCCAAGGTGGCTGGCACCGTCACGCTGGCGGGCAACGATGTGCAAATGACCCCAGAAACCCCCTTGCTTGCACGCGCCATTGGCGCAGTGGGTTTTAGCGAAACCGGTTTTACCGTGAAAGATGCGCAAGCCACCTTGCTGGGCGGTGAGATCAAGTTAGAGGGCGGCACGCGCAGCGGCGCAGCACCGGGAGAGCCTAGCATTGCATTTCGCGGCCAAGGGGTGGCCAGCGCCGAGGCGCTGCGCCAAGCCACAGCGCTGGGCTTCGTCTCTCGTCTCGGGTTGTACGCATCGGGCAGCGCAGCCTATACGGCCACACTGGCATTTCGTGCGGGCGTACCTGAGCTGTCGGTGGCCAGCAACTTGCAGGGCATGGCGCTCAACTTTCCTGTGCCGCTCACCAAAGCTGCAGATGCCCCGCTGGCCCTGCGCTATGACAACACCTTGGTGCCAGCTTCTATGGCCGCAGGCCAAACTTTGCAAGACCAAATTTTGGTAGACATTGGCGGCATCGTTAATGTTGCTTACGTGCGTGACATTACAGGCCGAGATACGGGCAAAGAGCCTCGCGTACTGCGCGGCGGCATTGGTGTGGGCTTGTCCCAGGGTGAGACCGCTACGCCGCCTGATGCGGGTGTGCTGGCCAACATCAACCTTGCCAAGGTCGATTTAGATGCATGGCAAAAAGTGCTCAACAGTGTTGCAAGTTCAAGTTCAAGTTCAAGTTCAGCGCCCAGCACTACAGGAGCCGCTGCGCCCACAGCCACTGAGGTGGTCAGTGCTGGTGCTGCAGCCGCTGATGGTTACGTGCCCAGCACCATGGCCGTGCGCGCGCGCGCGTTGACTGTGGACGGGCGTACCCTGAACAACGTGGTGGTAGGCGGTTCGCGCGAGGGCCTTACCTGGCGTGCCAACATTGATGCCAGCGAGCTCAATGGCTACGGCGAATACCGCCAAGCCAGCAGCACCAACGCGGGGCGTGTTTATGCGCGGTTGGCACGGCTTAACTTGGCCCCCGCAGCGGTCACCGAGATTGAAGCCGCTTTGGAGAGCAAACCCACCGCTATTCCTGCGCTGGACATCGTCGTAGAAGATTTTGAATTGCGCGGCAAGAAATTTGGCCGTATTGAAATTGAAGCCACTAACCGAGACCGAGATCGAGGCGCGCAAGGCCTGCCCGGTGAAGGTGCCGTGCGCGAGTGGCGTTTGAATAAATTCAATGCCACCATGCCAGAGGCCCAGTTCAGCGCCACTGGCAACTGGGCAGCCAGCGGTACCACGGGTGCTGGGGCTTTAGCTACCGCAGGTAGCGCCCGCCCCAGCGGTGAACAGCGCCGCACTGCCATGAACTTTAAGCTAGACATCGCCAACTCGGGCGAATTACTCCAGCGCATAGGCATGGACAAAGTGATCGCCAAAGGCAAAGGCAGCATGCAGGGCCAAGTGGCCTGGACAGGTTCGCCCTTGGCGCTGGACTACCCCAGCATGAGCGGCAGCATCAATGTCAATATTGAAACGGGCCAGTTTTTAAAAGTAGACCCCGGTTTTGCCAAGCTGCTGGGCGTGCTCAGTTTGCAGTCACTGCCGCGCCGTTTAAGCCTAGACTTTAGAGACGTATTTACCGAAGGTTTTGCCTTTGACTTTATCCGTGGCGATCTTAAAATTGACCAAGGTGTGGCCTTTACCAATAACTTGCAAATGAAGGGCGTGAACGCCGCCGTGCTGATGGAAGGTACCGCCAACCTGGCCAAAGAAACCCAAGACCTGCGTGTGGTGGTGGTGCCCGAGATTGATGCGGGCACCGCATCGCTGGTGGCTGCTGTTATCAACCCCGTCGTTGGGCTAGGTACGTTTTTAGCGCAACTGATACTGCGCCGCCCTTTGATTGAGGCGGCCACACAAGAGTTTCAAATTACCGGCCCGTGGGTTGACCCTAAAATTACCAAAGTTCCCCGCAAGTCAGCCGCCAACAGCACACCACCGCAGACCACTGAAACCAACACCGTCACACCATGAAAATAGCTGCCCTTCAAATGGTCTCTGGCATGCAGGTCGATGCCAATTTGCAAACCGCCAGCCTCCTCATACAAGAGGCCGCTGCACAAGGTGCCGAGCTGGTCGCCCTGCCAGAGTATTTTTGCATTCTGGGCCAGCATGACACCGACAAGTTAGCCTTGCAAGAAACGCCGGGCACCGGCCCACTGCAGCAGTTTTTAAGCACCATGGCCCTGCAGCATGGCGTGTGGCTGGTGGGCGGCACCATCCCTTTGGCAGCCCAGCAGCCAGGCCGTGTGCGCAACAGTTGCTTGGTGTTTAACCCGCAAGGCCAGCAAGCCGCCCGGTACGACAAAATTCACCTGTTTGCTTTTGACAACGGCAAAGAAAGCTATGACGAGTCGCGGGTGCTGGAACCTGGCAGCACGCCCGTGTGCTTTGATTTGCCGTCCCGCGATGGGCACACCTGGCGTGTGGGCTTAAGTGTCTGTTACGACCTGCGTTTTGCAGCCCTGTACAGCGCACTGGCCGCTGACCTGCTGCTGGTGCCCAGTGCCTTCACCCATACCACCGGCCAAGCCCATTGGGAAACGCTGCTGCGCGCCCGTGCAGTAGAAAACCTGGCCTATGTGTTGGCACCCGCCCAAGGCGGCGAGCACGCTAACGGCAGGCGCACCTGGGGCCACTCCATGCTGGTCGATGGCTGGGGCCAGGTACAAAGCCAGCGCCCAGAAGGCGCTGGCCTGGTGCTGGGCGAGGTGTCCTACACGCAGTTGCAAAGCTGGCGCGCCCATTTACCTGCGCTGCGCCACCGCAAACACTTGGCAGCTGTGCAGGCTACTGCAGACCTGCGCTAGTTCTGCCATGGGGCTGTCTCGCAGAACGGTACTGTGGTCTGCACTGGTCGTCTTGGTAGGTGCGCTGCTTGCTACCTTGGTATGGTTGGCCAGCCGCTACGAGCTGGGCCAAGTGCAAGAGCGCTTAGAGCGCGACACTGCGGAGGCCGTGGGCGACATTCGCGCAGCGCTCACCCGCAACGTACAAAACCTGCAGGTGCTGCAAACCCCGCTCAACCAAAACAGTGCGTGGACACAAGAAGCCCACAACTTGCTGCGCGCACACCGTGAAATTGTGCGGCTAGAGCGGCGTGATAACCAGCTCAATTTGAACTTCGCTGTCGATACGCCTTACCCCAAGCCCTTGTTTGCTACGCTTAACAGCGCCATGCAGTCAGATTTGCAAACAGCTTGCGCCCTGGCACGCAGGCTCAGTGGCCCGGCTTACTCGGCTAGCCACTTTCAGCCCTTGGGCAATGGGCTGGGCTTAGAGCTGATGGAGCTGTGTTTGCCCTTGAACGAAGCGGGCCAAAGCAGCGGTTATTTGGTGGCCACCTACGCGTTGGTTGGTATTTTGGGTGAACTGATCAACCCGCAGCTCAAGCGCGGCCAAGAGGTGTCTTTGAACGAAGCCGACGGTACGCGGCTGGCCATTTATGGCGCTGCCCGCCAGGGCAGCCGCGTGTTCAGTGCGCAGCAGCTGCTGGAGCTGCCTGGCAGCCCGATGGTGCTGCGCTTAGACAGTTGGCGCGCTGCGCCCGGCCTGTTTCCTAACGTACTTACCGCACTGGTTACGCTGATGTCATTGGCCTTGTTGGCGGTGTTGTGGCTGCTGGGCAAAGACATTCGCAAGCGGCTGCGGGCCGAGAGCGACTTGGCCGAAGCGCTGGCGTTTCGCAAAGCCATGGAAGACTCGCTGGTGACCGGCATGCGCGCGCGCGACCTGCATGGCCGCATCACCTATGTGAACCCTGCTTTTTGCCAAATGACTGGTTTTAACGCTGCAGAGCTAGTGGGCATTACTTCACCCATGCCCTACTGGCCACCCGAGCTGGCCGACGAATACCAGCAGCGCCAAGCGGTGCGTTTGTCAGGCCAGTTGCCCACGCGCGAGGGGTTTGAGTCGGTCTTCATGCGCAAAGACGGCACGCGGTTTCCGGTGTTGATTATTGAGGCTCCGCTGATCCATGCCTCCAGCGAACAAACCGGCTGGATGAGCGCTATCTTGGACATGACCGAGCAGCGGCGCATGCAAGAGCTGTCGCGTGCCAGCCAAGACCGCTTGCAAGCCAGCGCGCGCTTGGCCACTGTGGGCGAAATGGCCTCGCTGCTCAGCCATGAGTTGAACCAACCCCTGGCCGCAATTTCCAGCTACGCGACTGGTTCGATCAACATGCTGCAATCGCACGCCAGACAAGGTACTTCCAGCCCTGCAGCAGCGCACAATTTACCTAACAATTTGCCACAGGACCTACAGCATGCACTGCAGCGCATTGGCGAACAAGCCGAGCGTGCAGGCAAGGTCATCAAGTCAGTGCATGACTTTGTGCGCAGACGCGACCAAGCCCGCGAGGCGGTGCAACCCCATGCGCTGCTGGGCGCTGTCATGCCGCTGGTCAGCTTGCAGGCCCGCAAGCTGGGCGTACGTGTGCAGCTGCATTGCCCTGACAGCTTGCCTGCCGTGCACTGCGACCGTACCATGGTAGAGCAAGTGCTGCTTAATTTGGCACGCAATGCCATGCAGGCGATGGAAGGCACTGCACTGGCCCAGCGCGTGCTGCTGCTGCGTGCCGGGTTGCCAGCCCGGTTAAGCGCCCAAGGCAGTGCACAAGGCAGTGCACACAACCCCGCACTGCTTGCCACTTCGTGGCTAGAATTTACCGTAACCGACCAGGGCAGCGGTATCGACAGCGCAACGGCAGCGCGCCTGTTTACCCCCTTTTTCACTACCAAAGCTGAGGGCATGGGTTTGGGTTTGAGCCTGTGCCGCACCGTGGTAGAGCAGCACGGCGGCTTTTTAGCCTTTGAGGCTGGGCCCGTGCGCGGCACCGTGTTTAAATTTACGCTGCCCGTGGCGACCGAAGGTATGGTCGAAGGTATTGCCGAAGGTATGGCCAAACTTGGCACCCCTGTACGCGGCGCACCTGCCAGCGCGTAAACTCACCCCACTATGCAACCTACCCAAGATGCCACCGTTTACATCGTGGACGACGATGCCAGTGTGCGCGACGCGCTAGCTTGGCTGCTGCGCTCGCGCTACCTCCCGTATGCCGTATACGACAGTGCCGAGGCATTCTGGGCCCAGGTTGCCCAGCGGTATGAGCCCATGCAGCCCAGCTGCTTGCTACTGGACGTGCGCATGCCAGGGCTAAGCGGGCTGGCGCTGTTTGACCAAATACTCTTGCAGCCCTGGGCGAGTGCCCTGCCCGTGATATTTTTAACCGGCCATGCCGACGTGCCAACGGCTGTGGATGCAGTGAAACGCGGGGCGTTTGATTTTTATGAAAAGCCGTTTTCCGACAATGCACTGGTAGACAGAATAGAGCAGGCATTGGCTGCCAGCAGTGCCGTGGTGCAAACTGTTCAAACCCAGCGCAGCGTACGCCAGCGGCATGGCGAGTTAACTGACCGGGAGCGCGATGTACTGCAGCTGGTAACCGCAGGCTTGCCTAACAAACACATAGCCGACCAGCTGTCGATCAGCGTGCGTACAGTGGAAGTACACCGGGCCAGGGTGTTTGACAAAATGGGCGTAAAGTCGGCTGTTGAGCTGGCCAACATACTACGAAATTTATAGCTACTTGTGCAGCATTTCCTTGGGCCATAAGGCTAAAACGCGTAAAACACAAAGATAAAATGCAAAAAGGCTGCTGAAGCCTTAAAGACGCCAGCAGCCCACAAATAGTTGCACCAGTGCCCTGTAAAAGGCCACCTAATCAGCCTGTTACTTTGGCAGCATCACAGTGTCAATCACATGGATAACGCCGTTGCTGGCTGCAATGTCAGTGGCTGTGACTTTGGCACCATCTACCATCACGCCACCGTCGGTTTTTACCGTCAGCTCTTGGCCCTGCACGCTCTTGACCTTACCGGCCTTCACGTCCGCAGCCATGACTTTGCCCGACACCACGTGGTAGGTCAAAATTTTGGCCAAAGCAGCTTTGTCTTTCAGCAAGCCGTCCAAAGTGGCCTTAGGAATTTTGGCGAATGCTTCGTCGGTAGGCGCAAACACCGTGAATGGGCCTGGGCCCTTGAGCGTGTCTACCAAGCCGGCTGCTTGTACAGCCGCCACCAGGGTTTTAAAGCTACCGGCTTTCACCGCCACATCAACGATGTCTTGCGCAAAAGCGCTGACAGACAAACCTAGGCCCAGAGCCAATGCGATAAGAGATTTTTTCATGGTAATTTCCTTAAGAAAAGTTAAAACAAACAGACTATCTAAAAATGAACTGGAACTTTATGCGCGAGGCAATATGACTTTGTCGATGACATGCACTACACCATTGGTAGCCGCAATATCAGTAGCGGTAATTTTGGCTTTGCGGCCACGCTGGTCGGTGATATTCAAAGTGGCATCTACTGTGAATGTTTCGCTTTGCACTGTAGGTATCGCAGGGCCTACTGGCACATCGGCTTTACGAATTTTTCCTGACACCACGTGGTAGGTCAAAATCTTAGTCAAAAGAGCTTTATCAGCAAACAAGGCTGCTTTTGTTACGCCCAACTCTGTTAACGCTGCTGCAAACGCTGCATTGGTAGGAGCAAACACTGTGAAAGAGTTTGTACCGCTGAGTGTGCTTACCAGATCAGCTGCAATCACGGCTTCCACCAAAATACTAAAGTCAGGGTTACCCTGTGCGACCTGCACAATATTCTTGTCAGTTGGCAAAATAACCTTGTCGATCAAATGCACTACACCATTGGTGGCCAAAATATCGGTGGCTGTGATGGCGGCTTTGCGGCCACGTTGGTCAGTAATCGCCAAGCTGGCATCCACAGTGAAGCTTTCGCCTTGTACGGTGGCAATCGGCGTACCTAGAGGCACTTGGGCCTTGAGCACCTTGCCAGACACTACGTGGTAGGTCAGGATGGAGGTAAGCAGTGGCTTGTTGGCGGGAGCAAGCAACTGGTCTTTGGTCAAGCCCAGCTCGGTGAGTGCTGCTGCAAAAGCGGCATTGGTAGGTGCAAACACTGTGAAAGGACCGGTGCCGCTAAGGGTAGGGGCTAAGCCAGCGGCTACCACAGCTTCAACCAAAATACTCAGATCGCCGGTACCTTGGGCTAACTCAACTACGTTTTTGGTTGGAGCTACGGCCACAGGCGCTGCAGGGTGGTCGTCACCACCGCCGCAAGCGGCTAGCACAGCCATTGCACTGGCGGCTAAAAAGGTTTTTAGAAATTGACGTTTCATTTGTATATCTCCGATAAAAGTTGTGGGTCAAGTGAACTTAGACGCGTCAGATGGGCTTAGCTAAAAACTCAACCGACAACGAAATATACTATACATTCTAAATAAATACTAAATGGTAATTAATAAAACTAATAAGTTACACATTGATTCATTTGAATAGTTTGTGACTTTTCCGTACAATGGTGTTAAATCACAACGAGCGCAGCCACCTTATGGTCACTACCCTTACTTCAGCTAGCGCAAAAGCAGCCACCGGCCCCAGGGCACGAGGGGGTGCTGGGGCACATGGCACAGCCGCTGTGCGTGCAGACGCTCCAAGCAAAATGGCAGCCGTCAGCAGCAAGCCCAGCTTTAAACAGCAAATGCTGCTTGCCCGCGAGGAGGCCATCATTGAGGTGGTAAACCGCCTCTTGGCCGACAAAGGCTTTGATGCCATGACGGTAGACGAAGTGGCAGCTGAGGTGGGCGTGGCCAAAGCCTCGCTGTACAAGCACTTTCCCAGCAAAGAAGACCTGGCCGCAGCAGCCATGGTGCGCATGATGCAGCGTGCACAGGCTTTTTTGGCCACGGTGCCAGATAAGTTGCCTGCGGTAGACAAGCTCAAAATGGCCACCGGCTGGATGATGCAGTTAAAACTGGCCGGGCAAATGCCTAACCTGCCCAGCCAAAACTCCAGCCTGCGTGCCACGCTGACGACTGACAAAGGCTATGTAGATGGCCTGCTGTCGATCAGCGACACCTTAGGCGGCTGGATTGAGACGGCGCAAAAAGCGGGCCACATCAGCAGCAAGCTGCCCGCCATCGTGGTGCTGTACACCTTGTACGCCCGCGCCTGCGACCCGGTGCTGGAGTTCTTAAAAGTTAGCGGCCAGTACAACGCAGAGCAAATGCAAAGCATAGTCACCAGCACCTGCTTTGATGGTTTGATTGCAAGATAAATAGCCCATGGCCCAAGGAAATGCTGAATAGTTTGCTATATTTTATATAGCATCTAGGCGGCGGAAAAATCAATCTAAAGTGGCCATCAGCGGGGTAAAAAAACGGGGGCGCATGGCGCTCAAGCCCAGTTGGCTTAGCACTTCTTGCAGCCGCTGGGCGCTTTGGCGTGACGCAGCGCTAGGCCTGGCAGCTGCACCCGCAGTGCGGCTGGCAATGATCAGTTCATTTTTCATGGAATGCTCCCAACCCACCAGCTCGGTCACTGTGACGCTGTAGCCGTGCGCCTCCAGCTGCAGGCAGCGCAGCACATTGGTCAGCTGGCTGCCAAACTCGCGGGTGTGCAGCGGGTGGCGCCACAGCTGGGCCAGGGGGTTGCTGGCCACGGCATGGGCTTTGCCGGCCTTGAGCGTGGCTGCCACCTCGGCTTGGCAGCAAGGCACCAGCACCATGTGCTGCACCTGGTGCTTAAGGCCAAAGGCAATGGCATCGTCGGTAGCGGTGTTGCAAGCGTGCAGTGCCGTCACTATGTCAATGCGCTTGGGCAATTGCAAGGCGGTTTCAGACGCAGCGACCGACAGGTTTAAAAACTGCATGCCGGTAAAGCCAAACTCTTGGGCCAGCGCGCTGCTGCGCTGCACCAGGTCGTCCCGCAGCTCCACGCCCACAATGCGGCCTTGTGGGGCGCGCAGCTTAAAGAACAGGTCGTACAAAATAAAACCCAGGTAGGACTTGCCCGCGCCGTGGTCTACCAGCGTAATGTCGGCATGCTGTGCCTGCACGCCTTGCAGCAGCGGCTCGATAAAGTTAAACAAGTGGTACACCTGCTTAAGCTTGCGGCGCGAGTCTTGGTTCAGTTTGCCATCGCGCGTCAGGATGTGCAGGGCTTTAAGCAGCTCAACCGATTGCTCGGGCCGCACGTCGTATTTTTGGTCGCTGGTGGGCTCTGGCGCAGGCGGAGCAGTATTAAGCTTGGGTGCTGACTTAGAGGGTGGTTTGGACGTTGGCGCGGCTTTCATGCCAGCATTGTCCTCCATCCTTCAAGCCCCAGTTTCTTCAAACTTGCTATATTGCGCTCATAAATCTGGGCCGCATCGGGAAAAGTAGCTACAGCCTTTTCTACGCTGTCCTCACGCAGCAAATGCAGCATGGGGTAGGGCGAGCGGTTGGTGTAGTTCTCTATGTCATCCGCAGCGCTGCCGCCAAACTGGTACTGCGGGTGAAAACTGGCAATTTGCAACTGCGCCTGGGGGTCAGCCTGCGCTAGCACGGCATCGGCCATGTCTAAAAAGTCGTTGTAGTCTAAAAAATCAGCCAGCACCTGCGGGTGAATCAGCAGCGTGGTCTCCGTTACTGCAGGGTCGGCCGCCAGCAAAAGTGCAATTTCTTCTTCCAGATGCTGGGCCAATGCCTCTGTTGTGCAAGCTTCGCTCACCCGGTAACGAATGCGCCCATGCACGTGCTGCACCTTGGCAAAAGGGCACAGGTTCAGGCCAATCACGGCGCGCTCTAGCCAGCGCTGGGTGTCGGCTAGGGCGGTGGTATGGGGCACTGGCAAGCTGCCCATTTACAAATTATTCAAAGCTGCAGCGGCCGCATGCAAGGGCACCATCTTTTGCGCAATCGCCCCAAACACACTCTGCCCGTCTTTGCCCTTGACCTCGATGCGCACCGTGTCGCCAAACTTCATGAATTCAGTACTGGGTTTGCCGTCTTGGATGGTTTCAATGGCGCGTTTTTCGGCGATGCAGCTGTAGCCGCGGGGCCAGTCTGTTTTGCCGTCTTTAACTACGCCTTTATTGCTCACAGTACCGCTGCCAATGATGGAGCCTGCGCGTACATTGCGGGTTTTGCACAGGTGGGCAATCAATTGGCCAAAGTGAAAAGTCATCTCTGCGCCAGCGTCGCACATGCCCACGGTGCGGCCGTTCCATTGGCTTTGCACAGTGGCGTGCAGGCGGCCTGCGTCCCAGGTGCCGCCCAGCTCGTCCAGCGTGACGGCTACCGGGCTAAAGGCGGTGGCGGGCTTGCTTTGCACAAAGCCAAAGCCTTTGGCCAGCTCGTCAGGAATCAGGTGGCGCAGGCTCACGTCATTGGCCAGCATGACCAAGCGAATGCCGTCTAGCGCTTGGCCTGGTGTGCTGCCCATGGGCACATCGCCGGTAATTACCGCCACCTCGGCTTCAAAGTCAATGCCGTAGGCCTCGCTGGCGCACACCACATCGTCGCAGGGGCCTGCCAGGTCGTCGCTGCCGCCTTGGTACATCAGCGGGTCGGTGTAGAAGCTGGCAGGCACTTCAGATTTGCGGGCCAAGCGCACCAGCTCTACATGGTTTATGTAGGCCGAGCCATCGGCCCACTGGTAGGCGCGCGGCAGCGGGGCCATGCATTGGGCTGGGTCAAACGGGAAGGCGTGGCGGGCTTTGCCACCGTTCAAACTGTCAGACAGGTCTTGCAACTGGGGCGATACAAAACCCCAGTCGTCCAGCGCCTGCTGCAAGCGCGTGGCGATACCGGTTGCATAATGCGCCATAGTAAGGTCGCGCGAGACGACTACCAGTTGGCCGTCGCGGGAGCCGTCTTTGAGGGTGGCAAGTTTCATACAAAGTTTTCCACGAAGGTTGCAAAATCAGGTTCAAATACAAATCAGCTGCACATCTACAGTTTATTCACCCCCATTATCTGCCCACACCATGGCCTCTAAACCCCAAACCGGTATCCAGTCAGTTGAAGTAGGTTTTGCCTTGCTAGACGCGCTGGCCCATGCGCGCGCGCCCATGATGCTGCGCGACTTGGCGCTGGCCGCAAGCATGAGTGCGGCCAAAGCGCACCGCTATTTGGTCAGCTTTCAGCGCCTGGGCTTGGTAGTGCAAGATGCCTATAACACCCGTTACGACCTGGGCCCCACAGCGCTAAAGTTAGGGCTTGCTTCGCTGGAAAGGCTGGACGCTGTTCAGCTTGCCCGCGCGCGCTTAGAGGCTTTGATGCTGCAAGTGGGCCACACACTGGCGCTGGCGGTATGGGGCAACCACGGCCCCACCATCGTGCACTGGCAAGAGAGCCCACAAGCCGTGACGGTTAACCTGCGTTTGGGCGATGTGATGCCCTTGCTTACCAGCGCCACTGGCCGCTGCTTTGCGGCCTACGCCCCGCCGCAGGCTGTGCGCACCAGCATCGTGGCCGAGCTGGCCGTGCTGGCCAAACTGGACAAACTGGCTGTACCGGGGGCAGGCGCGTATGTGCGCACCGATGCCCCCACCACCATGGCCGCCGCCCAAGCGCTGCTCAAAGAGGTGCGCCAGCGCGGCTTGGCGCGGGTGTGTAACACCTTGCTGCCGGGTATCGCCGGGTTTTGCGCCCC
The DNA here is from genome assembly GCA_043778205.1 of Polaromonas sp. GTDB lineage: Bacteria > Pseudomonadota > Gammaproteobacteria > Burkholderiales > Burkholderiaceae_C > JAAFIP01. The sequence goes on from JAYWGO010000095.1 coordinate 60,594, forward strand.
TGTGTTTGATGCCAGCGGCCACATGGTGCTGGGCTTGGTGTCCCTGGGCTCGGTGGCCAGTTTTGACACCGCCTGGGACGGCGACATAGCCCACGCGCTGCTGCAGTGCGCGCAGCAGCTGTCTAGCGATTTAGGTGCCCCGCCAGACCTGGGGCACGCCCAACTGGTGGGCGGCCGTAAGCTGCAGGCTTAAGCATTGCGTTTGCCGCAAGCGCAGCGTCTGTTTTAGCCCTTTTTTGCCTCAACTCTTGGCCTTAGTCTTAGTGTTACCCATGCGCCCCCGCACCTTGTTCGCCCTGCTGGCTGTTGTGCTGCTAGGGCACTGGCTTGCACTGTCGGGCTCGGCCAGCGCTTGGCAGATTGCCAGCCCAGAGGTGGGCGTGCGGAGTTTGAGCACCCGGTCTATTGCAGCAGCGCCCGCAACACCAGCAGTGCCCGACCCAGCTGCAACAGCCGCCGCGCGCACAGGGCCGCCTGCCGGGCCACCTGCCGGGCCAGCAGCAGCCGTACCAAAGCCTATTGCCCCGCTGTCCCCCACAGTACCTAAATTACGTAATTTAGAGCCAAATACGGCTATCGCCCAAGGAAACGCTGCACAAGCAGCTATTGAAACTATAGTAGCTGCCCAGCCCACCCCTGCAGACCGTGCCCCGGAGTTGGAAGGCCAAACTACCCCAAGCGCCGAAACCACCCCACCCAGCGCCAGTGCAGCGGCCCCCGCACTGGCCAGCAGCGCAACCGCAACCGCAAACCCTGGCGAGGCTGCAGCCACTGCGGGGCAAAATGCGCAGTTGCGTTTTCCGCCCAGCGGCAGCTTTGGCTACAACGCCACGCTGGTGCGCGGCCTGCAAACCCTGTCTGCCACCGGCGTAATCGACTGGGCCAGCGACGGCAGCACCTACCAGCTAGAACTGGTGGCCAAAATAGCCTTGTTGCCCGTTCTGCGCCAAACCAGCGCCGGCAGCCTCAGCGCGGCAGGCCTGGCCCCCAGCCGCTTTACCGACAAGCGCTTTAACCGCAGCGAACAAGCCACCCATTTTCAGCCTGACAAAGGATTGATCACCTTTGCCAACAACCGCCCCAACAAGCCGCTCTTGGCCGGTGCCCAAGACCGCGTGAGCGTGCTGATGCAACTGGCCGCCATGGTGGCAGGCAACCCCGCGCAGATGCAGGCCCAGCGCAGCATTGCCCTGCAAGTAGCGGGTACCGACGATGCCGACACCTGGCAGTTTGCCGTGGAAGGCAGCCAGAGCATTGCGCTGCCCGGTGGCAACACCATTGCCCTGCACCTGGTGCGCTACCCACGCAAAGAGTTTGACGCGCGGCTAGAGGTCTGGCTGGCCCCCACGCTGGGCTATCTGCCAGCACGGCTTAAGCAAACCGAGCACAATGGCGACATTTTTGAGCTGCTGTTGCACAGCCCCGCTGTGCCTTAGCAACTTGGTGAATGGGCATGCCAGCACGTGGGCTAAAAGGCAATTGAACCTACCCGCCAGCGGCTTGCGCGGCATGGGCCCAGCGCTTGCATGCTTGCAGCGCGGTACAAGCGCGTAACATCTGCCCATAGCGTGACTATTTGTGTGGTTTTTAGTATGAATTTCTGCGTAAAAACCCTGTCAGCCTTGAAATAGAGCCGCGCGTTGCTACATCATATGAACTACACCTGCATAGTTTGGTGGGGTGCCATGAATAACGCCGCAATAACGCCGCAATAACGCCGAAATGGCGACAGCAAAGGACTTTTGATTTTATGAACATGCTCTACGACTCTGACTCTTTTGTAGTGGTGCACCTGCAGGCCGGCCCGCAGGATGGTGCTACAGCGCAAGACGCGGTGGAGGTAGCGCACAACAGCCGCATCATGGGCAGTGTGGGGCTGTTGGGCGAGGTGCAAGGCCAGTCGCAGCGCAGCCAGATGGGCGACAATTCCGAATTGCGCCTGGCCCGCCACGGGTTTGAGATTGTGGACAAGCGCTCGGGCAAAGAAGTGTATTTAGACGGCTCATGGGCCGAGCTGTTCCAGCAGCAAATTACCGCTTGGCAGACCAAAACGCCCACCCAAGACGAAGTAGAAGACACCCTGGAAGGCTACACCCAGCTAGCGCAAAACCCGGTGATTCTGCACTAAGGCTTGGCTGCAGGCACACCAAGCGTTTTGCTTGAATGTGCCTCCTAAACCCCGCTCCTAAACTCCCTTCCTAAACGCTCCTCCTGAGCGTGCCACTTAAACGTGGTTTTAAGCGTGCTTCTTGATACTCGCCGCCACGGTGCTCACCATTTGGTCAATCTGCGACTTGTCCACAATGTAGGGCGGGCACATCACAATGTTCTCGCCAGCGGGGCGAATCAGCACCCCTTGGTGGTAGCAGTCTAAGAAAATATCGTAGGCGCGCTTGCCGGGCGCACCGGCAATGCTGCTCACTTCTACCGCACCGGCCAGGCCGAGCGCGCGAATACCGGTAACCGTAGGCAAGCCTTTGCACACGCTGTGCAGCGCATCACCCAGCACCACGCCCATTTGGCCTGCGCGCTCAAACAGGTTTTCTTCTTTGAACAAGTTCAGCGTGGCAATGGCTGCAGCGCAGGCCACTGGGTGGCCGCTGTAGGTGTAGCCGTGGAAAAACTCGGTGGCGTGGTCGGGCGACTTGGCGTGGGCATCCATAAAAGCCTGGAACACGTGGTCGCGGCAAATTACGCCGCCCAGCGGAATCACGCCATTGGTCACGCATTTGGCAAAGTTCAGCATGTCGGGCACCACGCCGTAGTAGTCGGAGGCAAAATTGGTGCCCATGCGGCCAAAGCCGGTAATCACTTCGTCAAAAATCAGCAAAATACCGTGCTTGTCGCAAATCTCGCGCAGGCGCTTCAAATACCCTTTGGGCGGCAAATACCAGCCCGCACTGCCCGATACTGGCTCCACAATCACTGCGGCCACATTGCTGGCATCGTGCAGCGGCAAAATGCGGTTTTCCAGCTCGAGCAAAATGTCCTCGGTCCACACCGGCTCTTGGCCATGGATGTAGGCATGGTTGACGGGGTCGTGGATAAAGCGCATATGGTCTACGCGCGGCAGCAGGGCGGTGCCAAACACTTTGCGGTTGGCCGGTATGCCGCCTATGCTCATGCCGCCAAAGCCTACGCCGTGGTAGCCGCGCTCGCGGCCAATAAACACGTTGCGGTGGCCTTCGCCGCGCGCGCGGTGGTAGGCCAGCGCCACTTTCATGGAGGTGTCGGCAGCCTCAGAGCCCGAGTTGCAAAACAGCACCTTGTTCAGGTCGCCGGGGGCCATGTGGGCAATCATTTCAGCAGCTTTAAAGGCCTTGTCGTTGCTGGCCTGGAAAGCGGTGGCGTAGTCTAGCGTGTCCAGCTGCTTTTTAATGGCTTCGTTGATTGGCTTGCGGTTATGCCCTGCGCCTACGCACCACAGGCTGCTGATACCGTCGAGTACTTTTTTGCCATCGTGGGTGGTAAAGTGCATGCCGTCAGCAGCCACCAGCACACGCGGGTCTTGCTTAAAGTGGCGGTTAGGGGTGTAGGGCAACCAGTAGTTGTCCATGTTGAAGTCGTTGTAAGCCATGGCGGTCTCTTTGACGGTTAAGTTGATAAATGCTATAAATTAAATAGCTGCTTGTGCAGCATTTCCTTGGGCCATAGGCTTAAAACATCTAAAAAAGCCATGGCGTTGTAGAAACCCGAGCTGGCTCCCGGTGCACCCTAAAAACACAGTCTAACCCGGATTAGCCGCCCTTGCACGCGGGTAGACCCAGCCTGCACCAGGCCGCCGGGCGCGGTATGCTAGACCACTTTATGGCAACCCGCATTCCCCCCATCCAATGCTTGCTCACCTTCGAGGCGCTGGCCCGGCTGCGCAGCGTAACGCAGGCCGCCGAGGAGCAGTGCGTAACACCCAGTGCCGTCAGCCACCGCATTCGCCAGCTGGAAGAGATGATCGGCGTGCGCTTGTTTGGCCGGGCTGACTTTTCGCTCACCACCGAAGGCAGCGAGTATTTGGCCCAGGTGCGCGAGGCCCTGGCCGCGCTGGCGCGGTTTCCGGGCCAAGACACATCGGGCGGCAAACGCAAACTGCGCGTGGCCGTGACCCCTACCTTTGCCCGCTCTATCCTGATGCCGCGCCTCAAAGCCTTTGCCGATGCCTACCCCGAGATTGACCTGACGCTGCAGGTGAGCATTCCGCTCTTAGATGTGGTGGCCGAAGATGCCGACTTAACCATCCGTTTTGGCACCGGCCGCTATGCCGATGTGGAGCATGTGTGTTTGTTCAAAGACGTGGTCACGCCCATGGCATCGCCTGCGTATGTGCGCGACTACGGCCCGTTCGATTCGCCGCAAGACCTGGCCAAAGCCAAGCTTTTAAAAAGCCCGCTGGAGCCGTGGCGCACCTGGTTTGCCGCCCACCAGCTGGACTGGCCTGAGCCGGTAGACGGTTCGAGCTTTAACGACATTGGCCTGATGTGCGACGCTGCCGCACTGGGCCTGGGTGTCGCCTTGGTACGCACCAAGCTGGGCGAGCCGTGGCTGGGCAGCGGTGCGCTGGTACGTTTGTCCAGCGTCAACATCCCCAGCCCGCATGCCCACTACCTGTGTTGGCGCACCGGCACCCTAGACCGCTGGGAGTGCGCGGCGTTTGCGCAGTGGTTGCAGCAGGCGGTGGCTTAGGTTTTTGTTGTTCTCTCGCGTTGTACTGGGTCCGCGCACTGCTGCGGCGCTGCGGTGGTTGCCGCCCTGAGCCCCGGCCCTTCGGGGAGCATCTGCAGTGCTCAATTTTGGGGTCAATGTCGAAACTCG
>JAYWGO010000096.1:0-2145 GCA_043778205.1 Polaromonas sp.
CGGTTGTTTTAGCAGCCCGTGGCAAGGCTTATGTAGGTCTATTTACCTTGGTCGGGCGACGGGACATGTTTTTTGCAAACTTCCGCAAAACACACGCACTTCCTAAGTAGTCATCACAGACTGTTTCCGCGCCTTTGCTACAGTTTGCAAAAAACACGCTCCCATCGCTTCTCCCTGGCAAATTTGGTAGTTCAAGGCACGCCGGGCGGCTGTGTGTGGCGGTTACCAGCGGCGTGCTGGCTTTAGGCTGGGGGTACGCTGGGTGGCTGTGTGGGGCGGTTACGGCGGCATGGTGGCTGTAGACCTGGGGCATGCGGGTTTGCGTGTGCAGTGCTTACTGATGATGTGGCCCTCTGGGCGTTTGGTGCATTCGTTCACCTTCAATTTAACTTTCACCCATAGCCCATGACTCCTCCCCTCCCCGCACACCCACCCGCGCGTCAAAGCGTCGATTGAGTGGGGCCTTGATGAAAATCTGGAAAAAGGCGCGCGGTGCAAAAGCTAGCCTAGCGCGCCCTGATTTCTCGCAATGGTATGGACACCCCCACTTTCACAAACAGCACAGAAGCTGTCAAAGTGAAAGTTCCCTCAACCACTTAGGAAAGCAGGAGCGTCCACCATGAACTCTACTACCGTCAGCACCATCGGTCTAGACTTGGCCAAGAACATCTTTCAAGCCCACGGCGCCAACGCGCAGGGCAAGCAATTGTTCAACAAAGCCATTAAGCGGGAGAAACTGGCCGAGTTCTTCCAATTGCAGCCGCCCTGCCTCGTCGCTATGGAGGCCTGCTCCAGTGCCCACCACTGGGCACGCCTGATCCGCAGCATGGGCCATGACGTGCGTCTGATCGCGCCCCAGCACGTCACGGCCTACGTCCAAGGCAGTAAACACGATGCCGCCGATGCCGCCGCCATCTGCGAGGCCGCCACCCGACCCCGCATGCGCTTTGTTGCCATCAAGAACATTGAGCAGCAAGCCGAGTTGTCCTTGCACCGCGCTCGCCAAAGCTTTGTCAAAGACCGTACCGCCCAGGCCAACCAAATCCGAGGCCTGTTGGCCCAGGATGGGCTGATCGTGCCCCAAGGCATCAGCCACATCACCTCCCATGTACCTGCACTGATCGAAGATGCCAGCAATGTGCTGCCGGGACGCTTTCGGATGCTGATCGATACGTTGATCAACCACTTTAAGTTTCTGCACGAGAAGATCTTGGCGCTTGAAGTGCAGATCCGCGCGGGCTGCAAATCGCCTACCGCCCGGCTGCTGCAAACCATCCCTGGCATTGGCCCCATCAGCGCCAGCGCATTGGTCGCCGCTATCGGCGATGTGAATGTCTTCAAGAATGGCCGTCAATTGGCCGCTTGGCTCGGTTTGGTGCCTGCCCAGCACTCCAGTGGCGGTAAGACCCACATGAAGGGCATCAGCAAACGGGGCGACAGCTATTTGCGTAACCTGTTGGTTCACGGCGCGCGTTCGGTCATTTGTGCGACGCACAAGAAGCTCAAAGCGCAGCAGACCTTGCAAGGCGAGTCTAGCGTGTGTGCTGCGCACCTGCACAGTACCGACCTCGCGTTGAACTCAGACCTGGGGTCCGCGCAGGTGGGGATCGGGGAGGTTGACCAGTGTGGGCTGGTAGGTGCGCCAGCACCGTCCCAGCCGCAAGCGTGGCTAGTGGGCATGCTGGAGCGCAAACACATCAATGTGGCTACGGTGGCTCTGGCGGCTAAGAATGCGCGCCGGGTCTGGGCGGTGCTCAAGACGGGGCGCAATTATGAACCGGGCTATGTGGATGCGCGGTTTACCAAGTCGGCTTGAGTCGGGCGGGTGACAAAGCGGCTAACTGAAATAACAACGTAAACACAATGAAGGAGTCCAACCGATTGCTCAAGTGAGCATGCAGTGATGGTAGATACAGGTCAGACCGGGGCGGGCATAACCCGAAAAACACGCCGCACCATTTGTAAAGTGCGATCGCGCGATAGAGGAGCCCGCCAGCGAATTCCCATCAAGGATGGCAGTGTGCAAGCACTGCATAAATCCGAATGTACGGATGCAATCTATACCTGTGTATGTCAGCACGAATTGCCCACTTGGCATTTAGGGGGTGTCCATGTACGTGTTTTTGGAAGATTTTGCAGCAAGGC
>JAYWGO010000097.1:0-2130 GCA_043778205.1 Polaromonas sp.
GTAAGTAAGCAAATGCCCATGAACAACAGCACGGGCATTACTGAGGCTGAGCGTGCACTGGTGGCGCAGTGGTTTACAGCGGGCGCTAGCACTAGGCCGTAGCGCAGTTTTGGCCATGGCTGCTTAGTTGCCTAGCTACGTTGCTTCGGGCGAGATGGTGTGCGAAAACCGCTCTCATACTGGGGTACCAGAAATCGGTCGGTTTTCACACACCATCTCACCTGGGTACATAGTGGCGCGCGACCGGTAGTCTCGATTAGCTTTTTTGGGCTAGCCGGGTAGTGTTAGCCGGGTAGTATTAGCTGGGTAGTGTGACAATACGGGCATGAATGCTGATACCGCTCCTTCCACCGACAATCCGCGTAACTTTTTATTAGCGCTGTACCAAGCCGCCGTGCAGCGCGCGCTGCCACTGCACAACACTGCTGCGTACCTGCCCAAGCCACCCAAAGGCAGAACCATCGTTTTAGGCGCTGGCAAGGCGGGCGGCGCGATGGCGCAAGCGGTAGAGGCGCACTGGCCTGCAGATGCACCGCTAGAAGGCCTTGTTGTTACGCGATATCACCACACGCCACCGCGCCCTGCAGGCTTGAACCAGCGTATCGACGTAGTTGAAGCATCCCACCCTGTGCCCGATGCCGCAGGCCTAGCCGCTGCGTTGCGCATCATGGCGATGACACAGGGGCTAACTAAAGACGACCTGGTGCTGTGCCTTATTTCTGGCGGAGGCTCGGCTTTGCTCACTTTGCCTGTTCAAGGGCTGACCTTTGCCGACAAACAACGCATCAACCAAGAGCTGCTCAACAGCGGCGCCAGCATTGGCGAGATGAACTGTGTGCGCAAGCATTTGTCGCAGATCAAAGGCGGGCGCCTGGCCGCAGCCTGTGCGCCTGCGCACGTGGTCACGCTCACCATCAGCGATGTACCGGGCGACGACCCCAGCGTCATTGCCAGCGGTCCCACTGTGCCCGATGCCACCACCTGCGCCGAGGCCCTGGCCATTTTGCAGCGCTACCACATTGATATTCCTGCTGCTGTGCAAGCGGGCTTGCGCAACGCTACGCACGAAACCCCCAAGCCTGGCGATGCACGCTTTGCAGGCCACGTGGTGCACATGACAGCTACGCCCCAGCAGTCGCTACAAGCAGCCGCCGCGGTGGCCCGCGCAGCAGGACTTAACGCCTATATCCTGAGCGATGAAATCGAAGGCGAGTCGCGCGAAGTAGGCAAAGTGCACGCGGCCCTGGCCCGCGCTGTTGCGCACGGCGCAGGCGCATTCACCAGGCCCTGCGTTATTTTGAGCGGTGGCGAAACCACGGTGACGGTGCGCCCCCGCCAAGCAGGTCAACCCAAAGGCCGGGGCGGCAGAGCAGGCGAGTTCTGTATGGGCCTGGCGCTGGCGCTGCAAGGCACACAAGGCGTGTACGCCATCGCTGCAGACACCGACGGCATCGACGGCGTAGAAGACAACGCAGGCGCTTTTGTAGCCCCCGACACGTTGCAGCGCGCCACCGCACAAGGCATGAAGATCACCGACTATCTAGACCGTAACGATGCTTACGGCTATTTCAGCGCCCTCCACGATTTGGTCATCACAGGACCTACGCATACCAATGTGAACGACTTTAGAGTACTATTAATTTTATAGCTGCTCAAGCAGGATTTGCTTGGGTTACAAGGCATTTTTATATATAAAAAGCCTTCTAAACGCCTTGCTGGAGTTTTAGCCATCCACCAGCGCCCGAATATCCGCTGGTACGGCTACGGCGCGTATGCCATTTTTACCGTCCTCGCGCCGCGTGGCGAATATGCGGATTTCGTCGCATTCCAAAATCACGTCTTCATCGCCATCGGGCCGCGCGCGTACGATGCGGTAGTGTTGCACAAAGCTTTTATCGCGCCATTCGGCGATATGGCTGTGCACAAGCAGGGTGTCGCCGTAGCTGGCGGTTTTAAGAAAATTAGTGGTGATGCTGACCAGCGGCGTGCCTAGCACGCCAGTGGCTTTTTCCAGCTCAGCCCAGCGGGGCACACCGCATTGGGTAAAAAAGTGGCGCGATGCGGCGTCGATCCAGCGAAAAAAATTGGGAAACCACACTATGCCTGCGGGGTCACAGTCGCCAAACTCTA
>JAYWGO010000098.1:0-17350 GCA_043778205.1 Polaromonas sp.
CTTGCTGCAAAATCTTCCAAAATCACGCGCAGGTAGCCTTAAGTATTTGCCCGTTTGGTAGTACGACGCGCCTTTTTCCAGATTTTCATCAAGGCCACAGTCAATCAGCGCTTTGCCGGTTTGGTGGGCGTGCCTTTAAAACCACGTCCCGTCGCCCGACCAAGGGTCTAGGTGATCAACGCGCAAGAGTGCTGTGGCTGTTAAGTAATCCAAGCAGGAACAAAAGCGAGCCCCTAAAAAGTCGCCAATATCCGACTATCATTTGCTGTGCAATTTATCCGCCATTTTTTACTAGCCGTTCAGTTCTTTACCCGCATTCCCATCACCGGTGCGCTGGCCCATTGGGTGGGGTACAGCCCTGCTATGCTGCGCTCCAGTGCGGCGCATTTTGCTGGGGTGGGCTGGCTGGTGGGCTTGATGGCTGCCATTGTGTACGGCGTGCTGGCGTACAACACAGGCTCGGTGTTTGCGCCTCTGGTGGCGGCCTGCTTTAGCACGGTGGCCACCGCCCTGCTGACGGGCGGGTTTCACGAGGACGGCTTGGCCGACGTGGCCGACGGCTTGGGCGGCAGCTATGACCGCAACCGTGCGCTAGAGATCATGAAAGACTCGCGCGTAGGCGCTTTTGGTGCGATGGCGCTGGTGTTGGCGCTGGCCTGCAAGCTGAGTTTGCTGGCGGCCCTGGGTAGTTTAGGCAGTTTAGCTGGCTCGGGCGGTAGCGGCCTAGCGGGCTTAAGCCTAGTTTGTGTGATGCTGCTGGCAGGCCATGTGGTGTCACGCGCTTGCCCGATGGTGCTGGTGCGCTATATGGCCCACGTGGGGGACACAGCTACGTCCAAGTCCAAGCCGCTGGCCGACCAGATCAGTGGTGGTGCATTGGGGTGCAACTTTATCTGGTGCTTAGGGCTTCTCCCCCTTATTTACAGTGCGCAGGCAGCCGTGCAATTTGCAGTGGCATTGGCGTGTACTTTGGCCGCGCTGGCCGTTATGGCGCGGCTGTTTGCGCGGCGTTTGCAGGGCTTTACAGGCGACTGCCTTGGTGCAACCCAGCAGGTGTGTGAAATTGCCTTTTACCTGGGCGCGCTGCTGGCCTCTGGCAGGGTGCTAGCCTAATGCCGCTGTGGCTGGTGCGCCATGCGCAGCCCTTGGTGGCTACGGGGGTTTGCTATGGCGCGTTAGACCTGCCTGCCGACCCGCAAGCCACCGCCAGCGCGGCGCAGCACTTAGCGCAGCAGCTTGCACAGGGCATCACAGTGCACTATTCGCCGCTACAAAGATGTGAGCTGCTTGTGCAGCATTTGCTTGGGCTACGGGCCGATTTAGCTTGCAAACCAGTGCCCCAGCTGCGTGAAATGGACTTTGGCCATTGGGAGGGTAAGCGCTGGGATGCGATTGCACCTGCCGAGCTGGCGGCATGGACCGACGACTTTGAAAACTACCGCTGCGGCGCTGTGGGTGAAACCACCGCAGAGTTTGTACGCCGCGTGCACAGCGCGTTGCTGGCCACGGTGCCTGCGCCAGATATGTCGGCTTTGCCTTCCAGCACGCCCACGGTATGGGTTACCCACGCAGGCATCATGCGCGCTACATTGTGGCTGCGCCAGCAGGGTTGGCTGAGCCATCCTTGCGGCCAGACTCTCCCCCCAGTTCTCGGTTTGCGCGCGAGCGACTGGCCCCAGGACGCGCTGGGTTTTGGCCAGTGGCTGCAGGTGGCGTACCCGGCTCAAAGCCCGGAATAAAGGGCTGCGGCGTTGCAGCAGGCGGCGCAATAACTATAGGCGCTGGCGGGGCAATTTGCGGTTGAATTTGTGGTTGGGGCGGCGGTGTAGGTATTGCAGAGCCCACCACGGCACTGGCCTGCTTAGGCAGCTCCAGTGTGGCACCTGCGGGCGCATCTTTTGCACTGGCCAGCACGGCTTGGCGGCTCTGCACCGACTGCAGCAGCACACCTTCGCTGAGTTGTCCGCCTACGCGGTAGGGCCGTGCGGGCTTGCCGTCCACCGCGATGAGTGCTATCCCTTGGCGGGCGGTGTTGCCCACCACTACGCCGGTCAGCACGTAGCGGCTGGCGTTAATGCCGCTGTCCACGGCGGGGCCTAAACTGGGCGTGGCAGCAACTTGGCCACCGCCTAAGCTGCGCGCCAACGCAGCGCTGTCTACGGCGGGGGGCGCAGTGCTGGCCACTACCGCTGCATTGGCCGGGGCGCTAGCACCCTGCACCAGCTTCAACGCCCAAAACACGCCACTGGCAGCTGCCAGCAACCACAGGGCAAATGTAGCTAACCGTATCGTCCATTTTTGTCGCATTTGCATATTATGATGGCTTTATGAAACAACTTACCTCACCCCCCTCTTTGCCTGCCCTTGGCCACGGTGTTTTGCACAGCGCTGGGCGCAGTTTGCTGCAGCGCGGCTTTACTTTGATTGAACTCATGGTGGTTTTGGTCATCATAGGTGTCCTGGCCGCCATCATTGTGCCCAACGTGCTAGACCGCGCTGACGACGCCCGTGCAACCGCTGCCAAGACCGACATTACCAACACCATGCAAGCCCTTAAACTTTACAAGCTAGACAACCAGCGCTTCCCCAGCGCTGAACAAGGCCTGCAAGCGCTGATCGCCAAGCCCACCACCGGCATGGTGCCCGGCAACTGGAAGCCTTATTTGGAAAAACTGCCCAACGACCCCTGGGGCCGCCCTTACCAATACCTTAACCCCGGCATCAAAGGCGAGATTGACGTAATGTCTTTTGGTGCTGATGGCCTAGCTGGGGGCGAGGGCAAAAATGCAGATATTGGCAGTTGGTAAAGGTATAAAAAATCGCGGCTTCACCCTGCTAGAACTGCTGGTGGTGATTGCCATCATCGCCATTGCTACGGCCGGTGTGTCACTGGCACTGCGTGACAGCAGTACCACCGCGCTAGAACGCGAAGCGCAGCGTTTGGCCGCTGTCCTAGAGGCTGGGCGCAGCCAATCGCGTACCACGGGGCTGGCGCTGCGTTGGCGTGCCAATGCCGACGGGTTTAGCCTGACCGACGGTGCGGTGCTGGATGCCGACAAGCTTCAAAGCTGGCTTACACCCGGCATCACGGTGCAAACGGCTGGCCCGTTGCCTGAGGTGCTGCTGGGGCCCGAGCCCATCATCGCCCCGCAAACCATTACGCTGCTGCTCGATGGCCGCAGTGTGGTGATTGCCACCGATGGGCTGCAGCCTTTTCGCATCAGCCCAGCATCTGCCAGCGTGCCCAGGGTAGCGGGATCGTAATGTTATTGCCAACGCAAACTTGGCGCCAACAAGGCTTTACCTTGATCGAGATCATGGTGGCGCTGGCCGTGGTGTCGATTGCGCTGTTGGCAGGCTCGCAGGCGGTCACTGCGCTGGCACGTGGTGCCCAGCGCCAAAGCGATGTACTGCTGGCGCAAATGTGCGCCGAAAACGAGCTGACCAAAATACGCCTGTCTAAGCAAATGCCCGGCGTGGGTGACAGCACCAGCACGTGCGACCAAGCCGGCAAAACCTTCAATGTGCGGCTGGAAGTGCGGCCCACACCCAACCCCAGTTTCAGGCGCGTAGAGGCTTTGGTGCTAGACCAAACCACCCCAGTGCTCAATGTGGCCACCATTGTGGGTCGGTTTTAGTGATGCATCTACGCAAGCAGCACGGCCCCAGCCAAAACCACCAGCGTAAAGCCGGCGGCTTTACGCTGGTGGAACTCTTGGTAGCGCTGTTTGTCATGTCGCTGCTGGCCCTGATGAGCTGGCGCGGCATTGACGGCATGGCCCGCGCCCAAGAAACCAGCCGCGATCGCGCCGACCAGGTGGCCACCTTGCAAACCGTGCTGGCCCAGTGGCAAACCGACCTAGACCAAATGCTGCAAACCCAGCACACCAGCGCCATCGACTACGACGGCCGGGTGCTGCGCATTACGCGCCGCTACGGCCCCACCGAGCTGCGCGTGGTCGGCTGGGGCCGGCGCGATATTGACGGCGCAACCCGCTGGCTGCGCTGGCAGTCTGATCCGGTCAATTCCCGTGGTGAGCTGCTGGCTGCTTGGTCACAGGCTGCGCTGTGGGGCCAAAACCCCAGCGATGCAGCACGCCAGCGTGAGGTAACGCTGGCCAGCATCGACAACTGGCAAATTTTTTACTACCGCAACGACAGCTGGTCTAACCCGCAAAACACCGCAGACACTGGTGCAGTACCTGTTGCACCACCTGCTGGCCAGCCCCCAGCACCGTTGGCCGCCCCAGGTACGCCCAGTGCTGCGCTGGCCCCGCCGCCCGACGGCGTGCGCTTGGTGCTGACACTGGCCGCCGGCCAAGCGCTGGCCGGTACCATCACCCGCGACTGGGCCCGGCCCATCATTGGCGGAGGCAGGTCGTGATGCAGACTGTTATGCCACCCGCCGTGCAGCCAGCAGTGGCGCGCCCCTTCGCCCAGCGCGGCGCGGCCCTGCTAGCGGCCATGCTCACCGTAACCTTGGTGGCCAGCTTTGCCGCTGCTGCAGCCTGGCAGCAGTGGCGTGCGGTAGAGATTGAAACCGCCGAGCGCGCCCGCGTGCAGGCGGGCTGGATTTTGGTGGGTGCGCTGGACTGGGCACGTTTAATTTTGCGCGAAGATGCACGCTCTGGCGGGGCCGACCATTTGGCCGAACCTTGGGCGGTGCCGTTGGCCGAGGCGCGGCTGTCAAGCTTTTTAGCGGCCGATAAAAACAACGTCGCACTGTCCCCTGACGAGCAAGGCAGCGAGCTGTTTTTGTCAGGCCAAATTGCCGACATGCAAGCCCGCATGAACGTGTTCAATTTGATTGAAAATGGCCGTGTGTCTGAGCCAGCGCTGGCCAGTTTCATCAAGCTGTTTGACCTGCTAGACCTGGAGACACGCGAGTTGTTTAAATTGATTGAGGGGTTGACTGCCGCACTGGACAACACCACTGCGGCCAACAACGCCAACTCTCTCGCCCCCATCTTGCCCGAGCGGGTAGAGCAACTGGTGTGGCTGGGCTTGTCGCAATCCACGCTGGACAAGCTGGCCCCATTTATCACCCTGCTGCCCAGCCGCACCCCGGTCAACCTGAACACGGCACCTGCTGAAGTGCTGTACGCCAGCGTGCTAGACCTGGAGCTTGACGGTGCCCGCCGCCTGGTCAGCCAGCGCGCGACCCAGCATTTTCGCAACCTGGGCGAGGCGGGCAGGCTGTTTCCAGCGCTGGCGGGCCAGTTTAACGAGGGCCAACACAGTATTGCCAGCCGTTACTTTGAGGTACGCGGGCGCCTGCGCCTGGAAGATGTAGTGGTGCAAGAGCGCTCTTTGGTGCAGCGCAATGGCCTGGAGGTAAAGACCCTGTGGCGCGAGCGGGCCAGCTTGGCCAAGTTTGATGCCCAAGCCTCCTTACAATGAGGCCCTAGACCTTATGAGCACACTAATTCTTACCCTTAACTTGCCCAGCACGGCGCAAGGCCAGGCCAGCACCGAGTTTGACTGGTGCTTGGCCAGCAACGCGCACACGGTCAGCAGCCACGGCAGCGCGGCCATTGCCCTGTTGCCACGCGCGCAAGACACGGTGCTGCTGCTGCCCAGCGCCGCTGTATCGTGGCACCGCGTAACGTTGCCCAAACTGGGGCGCTCGGTGTCAGCGCAAAAAATGCGCGCCGTGCTGGACGGCTTGATTGAAGAGCAATTGCTAGACGACACCGCAGCCCTGCACATTGCCAGCTACCGGCCTGCTGGCGAGGCAGATGCTAACGCCTGCTGGTTGGCCGTGTGCGACAAAGCCTGGCTGGTGCAGCAGGTGCAAGCGGTGCAGGCTGCGGGCCTGCCGATCAGCCGCATAGCTGCACACAGCTACCCGCTGGCGGCAGAGCCAAGCGAACCGGGCGGCAGCAGCGCGCCCGATGGCACAGGCAGCGATGGCATCGCGCCCACCAGCGCAGCGCGCGTGCACGTAAGCGGCACGCCAGAGACCGCCAGCATTACCGTGGCCAACGCACAAGGCGTGCTAACAGCCGCACTGGCACAAGCGCGCGCAGTGTGGCCTGGCTTGGCCGATGCGTATGGGGTTGGCGCAGCCTACATTACCGCTGAGCCTGCAGTGGCCGCTGCGGCTGAGGCCGCGCTGGGCTGCAAAGTGGCCATTGTGCAAAGTGCCCAGCAGGCTTTGCAAGCCTTGCTAGATGCCCGCAGCATGGGCCTAGATTTAGCCCAGGGCGACCTGGCCGTGGCAGGCCGTGGCCGCTGGCTGCAGCAGGTAAGCAGCGTCGGGCGCGACCTGCTGGCAGCCCCGGCTTGGCGAGCGGCCCGTTGGGGCGCGGCATTGCTGCTGCTGGCCCATGTGGTGGGCTTGAACGCTTGGGCATGGAACGAGCGCACCAGCCTGGAGGCCAAGCGCCGCCAAACCAGCCAAATTCTCAGCCAAACCTTCCCTCATGTGAAAGTGGTAGTGGACGCACCGGTGCAAATGCAGCGCGAGCTGGCTGTGCTGCGCCAAGCCAGCGGCGGCCTGGGCAGCCGCGACCTGGAAAGTATGCTGGCGCGCTTTGCTTTGCAGGCCCCCACAGCCACTGCGCCTACTGC
The DNA here is from genome assembly GCA_043778205.1 of Polaromonas sp. Classification (GTDB taxonomy): domain Bacteria; phylum Pseudomonadota; class Gammaproteobacteria; order Burkholderiales; family Burkholderiaceae_C; genus JAAFIP01. Next base: position 6,574 of record JAYWGO010000098.1, read on the forward strand.
CATCGAGTTTGCCTCGGGCGAGGTGGTGCTTAAAGGTGCGGGTTTGACCGCCACCCAACTGGCCGAGTTCCAGCCTAAGTTGCGCAGCGCAGGGCTCGCTGCCCGGGTAGACGGTGAGCGCATTGTGCTGTCTGAGGCTGCGCCCTCAGGCCCCGGAGGTGCGCCATGAACACCATCAAATTATGGTGGGCGGGTTTAGGTGCACGTGACCAGCGCATGCTGGGCGTGGCTGTTATGGTGGTGGCCTTGGCGCTGCTATGGTTTGTTGCTGTAGCCCCTGCGCTGCGTACCTTGCGCAGCGCTACTGCACAACAAGCCGCGGCCGACAGCCAGTTGCAAAGCATGCGCGCACAGGCCGAGCAAGCTACCGCTCTGCGGGCACAGCGCCCTTTAAGCTACGACGAAGCCCTGCGCAACCTAGAAAGCTCCGTCAAACAAACCTTGGGTGCTGGTGCTACGCTGTCCGTCAACGACACGCGGGCCAGCCTTACTTTGAAAAATACCAGTGCTGATGCCCTGGCCCTGTGGCTAGGCCAAGCCCGTATAAACGCCCGCGTGGTGCCCAGCGAGGCGCGCTTGCAGCGCAGCGCGGCACCTGCAGCACCTGCAGCAACAGGGGGGGGGACTGGTACTGCAGTTGGCGTGGCTGCCACAGCAGCTGCTGGCACTGCCAGCGCTGCAACAACTACGGTGAGCTGGGACGGTACCTTGGTGCTGACCTTGCCGCCGCGCTAAACCTCAGCCCACTGCACTTAAATACCTCGCTAGCGCACTTCCTTAACATGCCCCGCAGTTTCAACCGCACCCCCTCTAGCACTCCCTCGAGCAGCCGCCGTGCGGGTGGGTTGTCCCGCGCCCGCGCGCAGCCTGGCAGCGCCAGCTTTAAGCGCTGGGCCGTGCTGGGCGCGCTGCTGGGCGCTAGCGGTGCGTTGGTCTGCTTTGCGCCTGCTGCGTGGCTGGCCACAGGGGTGGCCAGCGCCAGCCGGGGCCATGTGCTGCTGGCCGACGCGCGCGGCACGGTCTGGCAAGGCTCAGCCCAACTGGTGCTCACCGGTGGCGCGCAGTCGAATGACGCTACCGCGCTGCCCCAGCGCCTGCAGTGGCAGCTGCGGCCCACCCTGGCGGGCCTGCGCGGCCACGTACTGCCCGAGTGCTGCAGCAAGCAGCCCGCCCTGATGGCTGTTCAAGCCCAGTGGGGCGGTGCCACACTGCGGGTTAGCGATTTTCAAATGAACCTGCCCGCCCAGCTGCTCTCAGGCCTGGGCACCCCGTGGAACACGCTCAGCCCCCAAGGCCAGTTGGCCTTGGCAAGCCCCAGTTTCAGCGTGGACTACCGCCAAGGCCGCGCCGTCTTTGACGGCAGTGCTACGCTGGACATGCTAGATATTTCGTCCCGCTTGTCTACCTTGCGGCCCTTGGGGGACTACCGCCTAAGTTTGACTGGCGGGGCCGCACCCACAATGCAGTTGCAAACGCTACAAGGGGCATTGCAGTTGTCCGGTTCGGGCCAGTGGGTAGGCTCACGCATGCGTTTTTCGGGCGAGGCCAGTGCCGCGCCTGAACGCGAGGCCGCGCTGACCAATTTACTTAATATCATTGGCCGCCGCCAGGGTGCCAAATCGCTAATTTCAGTAGGGTAACTATGAAAAAACCACACCACAGCCAATGGCAGCGTACTACTATTTTTATAGCTGTCTGTGCAGCATTTTCTTGGGCCCCAGCCGTATTTGGCTTAAAAATTGCAGGACAAGCCTATGCCCAAACGCCACCGGCTACCGCACCTGCCACTAGTGCATCGGCCCCCGCTGCCAGCAGCGTCAACCGCAGTGCAGAAGGCGTAACGCTGAACTTTGTGAACGCCGAAATTGCCGAAGTAGCCCGCACCATGGGGGTCATGACCAACCGCTCGATTGTGGTTGACCCGCGTGTCAAAGGCACCATGAATTTGAGCAGCGACAAGCCGCTGTCCACAGCTGCCGCCTACAACCAATTTTTGACGGCCTTGCGCCTGCAGGGCTTCAGCGTGGTCGAGTCAGCGGGTATTTCCAAGGTGTTGCCCGAGGCCGAAGCCAAGCTGCAAGGCGGTGCGGTCAGCACCAGCGAGGCCAAGGTCAGTGGCAACCAAATCGTGACGCAAATTTTCCGTTTAAATTACGAAACCGCGAACAATTTGGTGCCTATACTGCGCCCGCTGATCAGCCCGAACAACACCATCAACGTCAACCCCGGCAACAACTCTTTGGTGATTACGGACTACGCGGACAACCTGCAGCGCATGGCGCGCATCATCGCCGCGCTGGACATTTCTAACGCTTCTGACCTGGAAATCATCACACTGCAGCACGCTTTGGCCTCAGAAATGGCCCCGCTGCTGGTCCGCTTGACTGAAGGCGGCTCAGGCCCTGCCGCTGGCCAGGGTGACGCATCGTTTAAAACCACTATTTTGCCGGAGTCCCGCAGCAACACCATCATTGTGCGCACCGCCAACCCCGCGCGCTTGGCCATGATCAAAGCTTTGGTGACCAAGCTAGACCAGCCCACTTCTGCGCGCGCCTCGGGCAATATTCATGTGGTGTACCTTAAAAACGCTGATGCCACCCGCGTGGCAACTACTTTGCGCGCGGCACTGGCGGCCAATACGGCGGGGGCTTCTGCAGCGGGTGGGGGTGGTGCAGTGGCAGCGCCAGCAGCACCTGCAGCCGGTGCGCCCAGTGCAGCCACCGCGCCCACTGCACAAAATGCGCTGCCCTCTACCGGCGGTAACATCCAAGCTGACCCAGCGACCAACAGCCTGATCATCACTGCCAGCGAGCCGCAGTACCGCCAAATTCGCGCCGTCATAGAGATGCTGGACACCCGCCGCGCGCAGGTGTTTGTGGAGAGTTTGATTGTGGAGGTCAGCGACACCAAGGCTGCTGAGTTCGGCATTCAATGGCAAAACGTACTGGGCAATAAAGGTGATAAAAACATTGGCGTGATAGGTACCAACTTTGGCACGGCTGGCAATATTATTGGCCTTAACGTGGCGGGAGCCAGCGGCACCTCAGGCCTGGCCAGCGCAGCGGCATCCGTTGGCAAAGGGTTTAATTTTGGCTTGGCCCGCAATATCGGCGGCACCTACATACTGGGCATGCTGGCCAACTTTTTGCAAACCAGCGGCGACGGCAATGTGCTGTCTACCCCCAATCTACTTACGCTGGACAACGAAGAAGCCAAAATTGTGATTGGCCAAAACGTGCCTTTTGTGACCGGCCAATTTACCAATACCGGCGGCGGCGGTGGCGGCACAGTCAACCCGTTTCAAACGGTCGAGCGTAAAGACGTGGGCATTACGCTGCGGGTGAAGCCGCAAATCAGCGAAAACGGCACCATCAAAATGCAGATTTTCCAAGAAGTGTCCAGTGTGGATTCCGCCACCAAAGGCGACCCTAGCGGCCCCACCACCAATAAGCGCTCCATTGAGTCCAGCGTGCTGGTAGAAGACGGCGGCATTGTGGTCATTGGCGGCCTGCTGCAAGACGACTTTAGCAATGGCCAAACCAAAGTGCCTGGGCTGGGCGACATTCCCTTCTTTGGCAGTCTGTTTAAGAGCGAAACGCGCAGCCGCAAAAAAACCAACCTGATGGTTTTCATACGACCGGTAGTGGTGCGCGATGCGCAAAGCACCGAGGCAATTTCGCTAGACCGTTACGATATTATCCGCAGCATGCAAAAAGACACGCAGCCCACACCTAGCTACGCATTGCCTATTAACGAGGCTCCAGTGCTGCCGCCCCAAGCACCTTTACGGCCTGCCAGCGGCCCGCAAAAGCCTGTGCCTGCGCCTTTAGGGGCCCCTGCTATCGACAAGGTGATGCAGTGAGGTATCCACTACCCTATGCCTTTGCCCGCACGCAGCAGGTGCTGCTGCAAGAAGATGCTGGCGACCTCACCCTGTGGCTGCACCCCGGATCACCGCGCAGTGCAGTGGCCGAGGTGCTGCGTAAATACAGCGCTACAGCCCCTATAGCTGTCGAATCTATAGCCCAAGATGCACTGGCGCAGCGCACCAGCGCGGCCTACGCCCAAGGTGAATCGAGCGCCGCCACGGTGGTCAGCGAGGTGCAAACCGACGCTGACCTGTCGCGCATGATGCAAGAGCTGCCAGCAGTAGAAGACCTGCTGGAAACCTCGGACGACGCGCCGATTATCCGCATGCTCAATGCGCTGCTGACCCAAGCCGCGCGCGACGGTGCCAGTGACATTCACATAGAGCCTTACGAGCGCCACAGCGCGGTGCGTTTTAGGGTGGACGGCTCGCTGCGCGAGGTGGTGCAGCCTAACCGCGCACTGCACGCCGCGCTGATCTCGCGCCTGAAAATTATGGCTGAGCTGGACATATCGGAAAAGCGCTTGCCGCAAGACGGCCGCATCAGCCTGCGCATTGGCACCCGCGCCGTAGACGTGCGCGTGAGCACCCTGCCCAGTGCGCATGGCGAGCGCGCGGTTTTGCGTTTGCTAGACAAAACCAGCAACAAACTCACGCTAGAAGCCGTGGGCATGCAAGGCCCGGTGCTGGCGCAGTTTGAACAGCTGATTGGCCAGCCGCACGGCATTATTTTGGTCACGGGGCCAACCGGCTCTGGCAAGACCACCACGCTGTACGCATCGCTGGGCAAAATCGATGCCACGCAAACCAATATCATGACGGTAGAAGACCCGATTGAGTACGAGCTGTCTGGCGTAGGCCAAACCCAGGTGAACGCCAAAATCGACCTGACCTTTGCCAAAGCCCTGCGCGCTATTTTGCGGCAAGACCCGGATGTGATCATGATCGGCGAGATCCGCGATTTTGAAACTGCGCAAATTGCCATTCAGGCCTCACTCACCGGCCACCTTGTGCTGGCCACTTTGCACACCAACGATGCTGCCAGTGCCGTGACGCGTTTAACCGACATGGGCGTAGAGCCTTTCTTGCTCAGCTCGTCATTGCTTGGTGTGCTGGCCCAGCGCCTGGTGCGCAAGCTGTGCAAACACTGCGCTGGTGCAGGCTGCAGCCACTGCAACAGCACAGGCTACCAAGGCCGCACCGGCGTGTTTGAGCTGCTCAGCAGCAACGACCAGATCCGCGCCATGGTGCACAACAAAGCTTCAGAGGCCGACATCCGCACCACCGCCATTGCCGCAGGCATGACCTTGATGCGTAACGACGGCGAGCGTTTGATTGCCCAGGGCATTACTACCCGCGAAGAGGTGGTGCGCGTGACGCGCGACTAAACTGCGACGCGCAACTAGTCCCTCACTGATGTGCGAATCGACCGAGGCTAAGCCATTTCAAGCGCGCTCGAAGACAGCGCATGCAAAATACTTTCATAATCCTCCATAATCGTAAGGTATTTAGCCGCGTTACGTGTGGAAAGAGACGGACGAAATAAAAAACCTTTGTCTGCTGCGCGCAGCATGGATAAGTCATTGAAGGCATCGCCTATGGCCAAAGTCTGCTCTCCTTGGGACTTGAAATGCTCAACGACTTCATGTTTGCCAAATTTCCTGCTGTAGTGCGCATTAGAAACATAACCGTGACTATCGCACTCAAATTTATGGCATTGCAACTCGGGCGAGTCCAGTTGTAACCAAAGAGGTTCCACCATCTGCTGGAACGCATCAGAGACAAGAACTACCCTCCAATGCAGTGCCACCGCACGTAAAAATTGAACTGCTCCGGGTAATGGCTGAACTGTTGATACCAAGTTACGCACATCGCACAAGCGTAAACGATGTTGCCTGAGCAAACTTATACGCCGCTCCACTAATTTACCGTAATCGGGCTCTTCGCGCGTAGTAATAAGCAGTTCCTCAACGCCAGTCTGATGGGCGATGTGAGGCCACAGCTCTGGAATCAGAACACCTTCAAGATCTATACAAGCAACGGACATGATGCGCTCCTTTATTGGCTGGACAGTGCCAAAGAAAATCCTAAAAATGCTAGTACCACGCCAATGATGCGATTGACCAAAGTTTGATGATGGAGCACTTTGGTACGTAATGTCTCGTTAGAGAAAAACAGTGCGATTAAACTGAACCATACCCAATGCGCCAAGGACATGAACCCTCCATACCCTAACTGCACAGCCAGCGGTGTATCCGGACTCACCACTTGGGTGTATACGCTAACCACAAACAAAGTGGTTTTAGGGTTCAGTGCATTGGTTAAAAAGCCCATTCGGAAAAGCTTCCACGAACTAAATTGCCGCTCTGACGGCGTAGGTGAGGCCTTCACTGGGCGTGCAGTAAACGTGGTATACCCTAAGTACACCAAATAAACCACGCCTACCACCTTGACAATGGAAAATAGAAAAGGGGATTCTTTCAGCATAATGCCAACTCCTAGCATCGTGTAGAACACATGCAGCTGCACACCTGCTGCGATGCCCGCAGAGGCTATGAGTCCTGCATAGCGGCCATAAACTAGGCTGTTACGCGTAATCATCGCAAAATCTGCCCCCGGGCTCACTACCGCCAATACGGTAATAGCTGCTACTGTCATTAATTCAATCATTTTGGTATCTCCTGCTTGTTGTGATTTATGAAAATAAAATTCAATGAACTATGCGTACCGTTCAAGGCCAACCACCCCCCAGCGCAGCGGGGCTGGTGATTAGCCTGCGCGCATCAGCTTTTCTTTTTGAAAGTCACCACCAATACGTCCCTTATTGCAGGGCGCTCCAAATCGAGTTGGACAATGGGTGTTACGCTATGGTGTGTTCGCTCGTCGTTAACAATCGCCATATCAAAGGGCTCTTGTAGCGTGAATTCGTCTATCTTGACCTTTTCACGGCTGTATATTTGGGTACTGCCGTTGACCATATTGCTACGCTTGACCATCGCCATGATGACGTAGTTAACGCCATCTTGATGCACGCCTTCAGGGGTAGGTTTACCTAAACTATTGTCTTGGCTTTCAATTCTGAACTGGTGCGCTTCGATGTGCCATGATGAATAAGGCGACAGGCGTCCAAACAGCTCACAGCCTAGCGTAATGAATGCACCCATCGTTGAACCTGCCAAAATATCAGCCTCAATTGGGTCGTAGTGCCGCGCAATACCTCCATTAAGTTCGTTGTAATTGAGGCTCTGGTAATGTGGCTGGTGTGCTTGTATATGAAAATTGCGGCTTGATGGCAGTGCACTTAAGGTCGCATGGCGGCGTTTACGGTATTTACCTCCATCGGCCATGTACTGGTCCAAACTCAGGCGCGTCCAACTGGATTGGAATTGCTCTAAATCGTCAAGTGCTGCGGCTCTTACGCTGTGCAACAAGGCCCTCGTCTTTGCGGCGGGGAAAAAGCTAAAGTCTTTCAACGACAGGCGCTTGCATGCACGCTCAACTTCACTTTGATGTTCTGCGCCATCATTTTTGTGTGATTTTTCTGAAACTTCATCTAAACTGGTCATCATAAATTTCACTCCTTGGTTTAGGCTAAGTAGCTAGCCAGGCTGAATTATTCCCAAGTAATAGCAATTTAAAAATCGATTTATACTCACGCCAATGAGTGATAAAAAATCACATATTGATAAACGACTGCCTTCTTTGAATACATTGCGTGTGTTTGAGGTGGCAGCGCGTCATTTAAGTTTTGTGCGCGCTGCGCAAGAGCTTTTTGTGACGCATGGGGCGGTAAGCAGACAGATCAAGCAACTGGAAGCCACCCTGGGTGTTGTTTTGTTTGAACGGCGAAATCGCGCAGTCTTTCTAACCTCCCAAGGTGAAGTGCTGCTCGAAGGATGCGCCAAAGCTATGGAAGCTTTAGTGCAGGTTATTCAAAAAATCCAAAGCCCTGCCGATAACAAGCCACTCGTGCTGTCCTGCGAGTCCACTGTCGCCATTCGTTGGCTGTTACCCAGGCTGCTAAGCTACCGTGAGCGTTACCCTCAATATCCGATTCTTCTTTTGACAGCAGGCGGCAGAGTAGATTTTGCGCGCGACAAGGTGGATATTGCACTGCGCAGGAATGATTTCAGCTTCGACGCAGCGCACTATGTAGAGGCCGTTGCGCCAGAGCTGGTAGGCCCTGTGTGTACAGCTACATTGCTTGCCGATAATCCTCAATTAACCTGTAGCCAAGCGAGCCACCATCTTCGTTTACTGCACTCTAAAACCAGACCCCATGCTTGGAAACAATGGCAAGATCGCTCAGGCTTCAACATCAATGCTCAGAACTCAGAACACTACGAACACTTTTATTTGAGCTTACAAGCTGCTACAGCGGGTTTAGGCGTTGCGGTAGGTTCAGCCTATATGGTGGAAGATGACTTGAAAGACGGCCGACTACTGGCCCCCTACGGATTCACGCCAGATGGCTCAGAATATGTACTGTTGTCGCCTAAGCCTTTTGCATCAGACCCTAGGTGCCTCGTGTTTCTAGATTGGATACGCTACGAGATGGGTAAAACTCGGCACTCGCTTAGTGTTTGAAAAACGATATCATAGTATTCGAAAATACTAACAAACTTGATCCATGCCCGCCTACCAATTTGAAGCCCTCGATGCCCAAGGCACAACCCGCAAAGGGGTGATGGACGCAGACAGTGTGAAGTCTGCGCGCAGCCAGCTGCGGGCGCAGGCATTGGTGCCTATCGCGGTGGAGGTAGTGGCATCGGGTACCAGCGAAGGCGGCGGCGGCCTGAACATCACCTTGTTTGGTGGGCGCGTGTTTAACGCCACCACCTTGGCAGTGTGGACGCGGCAAGTGGCTGGCTTGGTGTCTGCTGGCTTGCCGTTAGAGCGGGCGCTTACGGCTTTAGCGGACGAAGCCGAGGACGACAAGCAACGCAACGTGGTGGCGGCCTTGCGCGCCGAGGTCAATGCGGGTTCCAGTTTTGCCAAAGCACTTGCCCTGTACCCCAAAGAGTTTGACGACATTTACTGCGCCGTGATCGGTGCCGGGGAAACCTCGGGCAACCTGGGTTTGGTGCTGGAAAAGCTGGCCGACGATTTGGAAGAGCGCCAGCAGCTGCGCGGCAAACTGATGGGCGCAGCGCTGTACCCGGCCATAGTTACGCTGGTGGCGATTGTGATTGTGCTGTTTTTGGTAGGCTATGTGGTGCCGCAGGTGGCCAATGTGTTTGCGGGCAGCAAGCGGGCGCTGCCTATTTTGACCCAAATCATGATGGGCATCAGCGCCTTTGTGCGCGGCTATGGCTGGTGGGTGCTGCTGGGTTTAATTTGCCTGGGTTGTGCCGGTGTCTACATTCGCCGCATACCTGAGTTTCGCATCAAGATCGACGCCGCATTTTTGAACATCCCAATCATTGGCCGCTTGGCACGGGGCTACAACGCTGCGCGTTTTGCCTCCACACTGGCCATGTTGGCCGGCGCGGGCGTGCCTATCTTGAAGGCCTTGCAGGCGGCGGCTGAAACGCTGAACAACCGCTCCTTGCGCGCCGACGCACAAGACGCGCTGGTGCTGGTGCGCGAAGGCGCGCCACTGGCCAACGCGCTGGCGCAAAAAAAGCGCTTTCCCGGTTTGCTGGCCATGTTTGCCCGCTTGGGCGAGCAAACCGGTACGCTGCCCGTTATGCTGCAGCGCGCTGCCACCCAGCTTAGCACCGAGGTGCAACGCCGTGCCATGGCCCTGGCCACCATCTTAGAGCCCTTGCTGATTGTGGCCATGGGCGTGGTGGTAATGCTGATCGTGCTGGCTGTGCTGATGCCGATCATTGAACTGAACCAACTCGTCAAATAACATGGCTGCTACCCTGCAAGGCAAACTCGTCGTCGCTATTTCGTCGCGCGCATTGTTTGATTTTGAGGAAGAAAACCATGTCTTTGAGCAAGGCGACGATAAGGCCTATATGCGCTTGCAGCTGGACCGGGTGGAAAGCCCCGCCAAGCCGGGAGTGGCTTTTTCGTTAGTAAAGAAACTGCTAGCTTTTAACCAGCCCGATGCCCAAAAAGTAGAGGTTGTCATCCTCTCCCGCAACGACCCCGTCAGCGGCCTGCGGGTGATGCGCAGCGCCGAGCATTACAAGCTGCCCATTGTGCGCTGCACCTTCACCCGTGGCGAGTCACCCTGGCGTTACCTGCGGCCCTTGCGTGCCAACCTGTTTTTGTCTGCCAAGTCAGAAGACGTGCGCGCCGCACTGGCCAATGGCTTCGCCGCCGCCACCGTAGCCACCCGCTCTGTGCGCGCAGGCGACCACTACCCCCATGAAGTACGCATTGCTTTTGACGGCGACGCGGTGCTGTTTAGCGACGAGGCCGAGCGCGTGTACCAAAAGTCTGGCCTGCCAGCCTTTCAAAAACACGAAACAAAAAAAGTAGCCCAGCCATTGCCGCCTGGCCCCTTCAAACCCTTGTTAGAGGCGTTGCACCTGCTGCAAAGCGAGAGCAACCCGCACATTCGCATTCGCACCGCCTTGGTCACCGCCCGCAGCGCCCCTGCGCATGAGCGCGCTATTCGCACCTTGATGGACTGGAACATCGAGGTCGATCAGGCCATGTTTTTAGGTGGTCTGGACAAAGGTGAGTTTTTGCGTGAATTTGCGCCTGATTTTTTCTTTGACGACCAAACAGGGCACGTGGAGTCAGCGGCGAACCATGTACCTGCTGGGCATGTGGAGAGCGGCATTAGCAACAGTTAGATGGCGCTGGGGTGCTTGGTTTGTATTTCTGAGGTGCTTTAACAGCCCGTGGCAATGCTTTTGTAGGTCTATTTACCTTGGTCGGGCGACGGGACATGTTATTTGCAAACTTCCGCGAATCACGCGCAGGCCACCTGAGTATTTGCCCGTTTGG
>JAYWGO010000099.1:0-5549 GCA_043778205.1 Polaromonas sp.
GCGAAGGCGCGTCGTACTTCCAAACGGGCAAATACTCAGGTGGCCTGCGCGTGATTCGCGGAAGTTTGCAAATAACATGTCCCGTCGCCCGACCAAGCTAATCAAGGCACACAGGCATTGCCACGGGCTGTTCAAAACACCTCAACCGAACAAATCAAGCTACTACAAAATACATAGCTACCCATGCAGAATTTCCTTGGGCGAAAGGGCTAAAAGCTATAAAATCGGGTAGAGAAAACCTTATTTAGGCTGCGCTTTTTGTACTTTGGCAAACACGGGCCCCCAGACGGGGTGTCCGCGTTCGGCGCGGGTCAGGTCGAAGGTTTTGTCTAACCTGAAGGCCTCGGCAAATGATTTTTCGCACAGCGCGCTGCGCCGGGTGATGCAGTACATGAAGGCTTTGGTTTTGTGCGCTTGCAGTTGCTCGCTGGACAAGAGCAGGCCGAGTTTTTGGCTCTCAAGCAGCTTGGTTTCGGCCCGCTTGTATTCGCCAGTGCCAAACGCGGCCATGCCGTCGCGCAAAGCAGCTGCTCCGGGCGAGACTGCTGGGGGTGCGGGTGCAGGCGGTGGCGGTGGCGGCGCTTCTACGGGCGGGGGTGCCGGGGCGAGGGCCATTGCTGCAGGCGCTGCAGGGGCGGCCTCTTTAGCCGGCGGGGTAACGCAGGCGGCCAACAGGGTTGCGGCCAGCAGGCAGGCCAGTGGGGCTAGTGTAGGGGTGCGCTGCATAGGGTGTCTCTGGTTAACCATGTGAAATTCATTGTGCCGTAAATCACTCAAACTTATGGCTTACCCGTTCATTTTTACCAGCTTCTACTTTGATGCGGAAAGTGCGCGGGGCAAAGTCAGTGTTGCGCAGCACCACGACATGTTCGCCTGGCTCTAGTGTTAGGCTGGTAAGGGGCGGCGATACGCCCATTTTTTTGCCATCAAGCTCAACCTCACCCCAAGGCGTTACGGCTATGCGCAAACGGCTGTTGGTGGGTGCGGCGCTGGCAGGGGTGTCGGGCGCTGCAGCAGTGGCTGTTGCAACTGTTGTAGTAGCGGCTGATGCGCTGGCAGATGCAACGACCGACGTAGAAGGCGCTGGTTGTGCAGCCGCGCCGGTAGGCGGTGTTACCAAGGCCACAGTCGTGCTGCTGGAGGAGGCTGGTGCTGAGGCCAATGCGGGTAAGGCCGTAGCTGGTAATGCTGTTGCAGATGTGGCCTCTGCGGGTGGGGCGGCAGCGGTGGGTGCTGCGGTAGGTGGCGCTGGCGGTGCGGCAGCAGCAGAAGCAACAGCAACAGCAGCAGCAGCAGCAGCAGCAGCAGCAGCAACTTTACCATGCTCTTTGGCAGCCAAAGCTTGCGAAGGTGCAACGCTGCTGGGCATGGACAGCCAAAGCCAAACCGCTGCACCTAGGGCCACTACGCACGCCAAGCTGGCCAGCACTTTGGGCAGGGAGATTTTTTTAGCTGCGTTGGCCCATGGGCTGGCAAGGGCAGCCGATGCCGCGCTGTACAGGGCACCACCGGCCGTTGCGTTAATGCTGGCTCCTACCGATGGGGCGCCAGGGTTTGCAGCCGCAGCGGCACCACGCGCCCCACTAGCAGGGTCCAGCGGCGCTGGCTTAGACAGGTCTTGTGTTTTGTCGGCATGGCCCAAGCTGCCGGGCTCAGACTGTGCGGGGTTTGGCGCTGGGTGCGCGTTGTCTGCCTCAGCCTCGTGCGACCCTGCGCCCCAGCGGCGCAGTTCGCGCGCCAGTTGGCCTGCACTGCGGTAGCGGTCATCGGGTTTTTTAGCCAGCGCGTTCAGCACGATGCTGGACAGGTCTAGCGGTATGGCGGGGTTGACCACATGCGGCGGCTCGGCAGGGGTGCGGGCAATGCGCTCTTGCAGCAGCTCTAGCGTGGGCGCAGTAAAGGGTTTTTGGCCGCACAGCAGCTCGTACAGCATCACACCCAAGGAGTAAATATCGCTGCGCGAATCTACCACCACCTTGGGGTCGTTCACGCTGTGTACCATCTCGGGCGACATGTACTGCGGTGACCCGGCTATCACGCTGCTGCTGGCGGCGTTGCCGTCTTGTGCGGCCTGCGTGGCGCGCACGGTAAATTTGGCCAAACCAAAGTCCAATATTTTGGGCCCATTGGTTTTGGACATGAACACGTTGGCCGGTTTAATGTCGCGGTGCATCACGCCGCTTTTGTGCGCATGGTCTAGTGCCAGCGCCAGCTTGCCTATCAACGCTACCGCCTCGCGCTGGCCCATGGCCGGGCCGGTGGCAATGCGCTGGCGCAGGTCTACTCCTTGCAGCAGCTCCATGGCCACGTAGGGCAGGTCGCGTTTGAGCATGCTGCTGGCCGCACGGCCTGCGTCGTACACGGTGACGATGTTGGGGTGGTTTAGCGTGGCAGCGGCGCGGGCTTCTTGCAAAATAGCGCCGTCCACCATAGCGCTGTCAAAGCCACCGCTGGCAGCGTCAGGCTGGGTGTACAGTGTTTTAATGGCAATCGTGCGGCCCAAGGTGGCATCAAAGGCTTCAAATACTGCGCCCATGGCACCGTGGCCGATCATGCGGTCAAGCCGGTACCGGCCTAAATAGCCGTAACTGCCCTCGTCAGATGCACCCGACTGGGTGTCCATGGTGGTGGCGGCAAAACTAGACTGGTCAAATGAAGACGACATATGTGCGTTTGCTATCGGCAACAAAAATAGGCAATAGCAATATATTTACTTTCAAAAAAGTCATTAAACCGCAAAAAATGTACGTATTTCACACTTGTAGCGGACTTGTTACCTTGATGCACGGGGCGTGCCAATCTGGGTAACGTGCAAACAGTGCGCTAAAACCAACAGCATAATGCGCAAATTAGCTTGCAAATTGTTGCATATTGGCCTTGCATTAGGCCCGCAGTGGGTAAACCCTTAAAATGACCAGCCATACACCAGCAACTCCATGACCGCACGCCCCGCTATTTTTAACGACGTGTCGCTGTTTCCACGCGACGCCAAGCCCCTGTCCAGCTACCGCAAGTACTGGGCAGCGCGCTTTGGTGTGGCCAAGTTTTTGCCCACTACAAGGGACGAGATGACCGCGCTGGGCTGGGACAGCTGCGACGTAGTGATTGTGGTGGGCGACGCGTATGTAGACCACCCCAGCTTTGGCATGGCCGTAATTGGCCGCATGCTGGAGAACCAAGGTTTTCGCGTCGGCATTATTGCCCAGCCCGACTGGCAAAGCGCTGAGCCCTTCAAGGCTCTGGGCAAGCCCAATTTGTTCTACGGCGTGTCCGCAGGCAATATGGACAGCATGATCAACCGCTACACGGCAGACCGCAAAATACGCACCGACGATGCCTACACCGCAGGCGGGCAGGGCGGCAGCCGGCCTGACCGCGCAGCCTTGGTGTACAGCCAGCGCTGCAAAGAGGCCTACAGCGATGTGCCGATTATTTTGGGCGGCATTGAAGGCTCGCTGCGCCGCATAGCGCACTACGACTATTGGCAAGACAAAGTGCGCCGAAGCATTGTGGTGGATGCCAAATGTGACCTGCTGCTGTACGGCAACGCCGAGCGCGCGATTGTAGAGATTGCGCACCGCTTGGGCGCTAAAGAGCCGATTGAAAACTTGACCAACATTCGCGGTACGGCGTTTGTACAGCGGCAAAATGCCGAGGGTTGGTTTGAGATTGATTCGACCGACATCGATGCGCCAGGCCGTACCGAACAGCATGTCAACCCCTACATGATGAGTGCCGATTTGGCGCGCGAGCAGGGTGGGTCGTGTGCCAAAGAGGACTCGGTCGTGTCGGTGCAGTCTGGCTTGCCTGCGGTAGCCGCTGATGCGCAGACTATGCGCGGCCAGATGGACGATAAAGATGCGGGCTTCACCATCAAGCCACTGACTTTCGTGCCCAACCCGGCACTGACCAAGAACAAGCTCAAAACCCCGCCGCGCGACAAATCCGTGATTCGCCTGCCCAGCTACGAGCAGGTCAAATCTGACCCCACCCTGTACGCCCACGCCAACCGCGTGCTGCACCTGGAAACCAACCCCGGTAATGCGAGAGCACTGGTGCAAAAGCATGGCGAAGGCACCACCGCACGCGATGTGTGGATTACCCCACCGCCCATCCCACTGACCACCGCCGAGATGGACCTGGTGTTCGATTTGCCGTATGCCCGCAGCCCGCACCCCTCGTATGCCGACGCACAAGGCGGGCATGACGGCGAGACCAAAATTCCCGCGTGGGAAATGATCCGTTTTAGCGTCAACATCATGCGCGGCTGCTTTGGCGGCTGCACCTTTTGCTCCATCACCGAGCACGAAGGCCGCATCATCCAAAGCCGCTCTGAAGACTCTGTCATCCGCGAAGTTGAAGCCATCAGAGACAGCGTCAAAGGCTTCACTGGCGTGATATCTGACCTGGGCGGCCCGACAGCCAATATGTACCGCATCGGCTGCAAAAGCCCCGAGATTGAATCGGCCTGCCGCAAGCCCAGCTGCGTGTACCCCGGCATCTGCCCCAACCTGAACACCGACCACAGCGCGCTGATCAAAATGTACCGCCGCGCGCGGGAGCTCAAGGGTGTGAAAAAGATTTTGGTCAGCTCTGGCCTGCGCTACGACTTGGCTGTGCAGTCGCCTGAATACGTGAAGGAGTTAGTCACCCACCACGTGGGCGGCTACCTCAAAATAGCGCCTGAGCATACCGAGGGCGGGCCACTCTCCAAGATGATGAAGCCCGGCATCGGCAGCTACGACAAGTTCAAGCAGATGTTTGAAAAGTACTCGCTAGAAGCCGGTAAAAAGCAGTACCTCATCCCCTACTTTATCGCCGCCCACCCCGGCACCAGCGACGAAGACATGATGAACCTGGCCATTTGGCTCAAGAAAAACGGCTTCAGGGCTGACCAGGTGCAAACCTTCTATCCCAGCCCCATGGCCACCGCCACGGCCATGTACCACACCAACCGCAACCCGCTGCGCAAAGTGACCCGCGATAGCGAGACGGTAGACATCGTGCGCGGCGACAAACGCCGCCGCCTGCACAAAGCCTTTTTGCGCTACCACGACGCTAACCACTGGCCGCTGCTGCGCGAAGCGCTCAAAAGCATGGGCCGCGCGGACCTGATCGGTAACGGCAAACACCATCTCATCCCTACCTTCCAGCCCCTCACCGACGGCGGCTACACCAGCGCGCGGCGCAAAAACTCGAACGTCGTAGGCAGCAAAGTTAAAGGCCGCACCGGTGGATCAGCTGTAGCTGCAGCGCCCGCCGCACCGATGCGCGTTACCGCCAAACCCGGTCGTATGTTGACGCAGCACACAGGTTTGCCACCGCGCAAGCAAAAGTAGTTACTACTAATTTAATAGCTGCTTGAGCAGTATCTGCGGCCTAGAGCCGCCAATTTTATCTACGATCTAAGCTGCTAAAGCCATCAGTTTAACTTGGTCGAGCACGCCAAATAATTCGTCCACTTGCGCTTTGCTAAACAACGCGTCTGGCCCTTGCGGTGCTACGCCGGTGAAGGGTGGTTCATACAACAGGCTGGCTTGCATCACGCC
>JAYWGO010000100.1:0-2076 GCA_043778205.1 Polaromonas sp.
GCGCCGTATGCAGCAGGCGCGTCGTCTTTTATTGGCGAGACATTAACGCGGCTGCAGGTAAAAAATATCATCGGGCCAGAGCTAGGGCCATTTCCAAAGATTAACCCAGAGTTTGTGGTGCGGGCTAACCCCGACATCATCATGGTGGGCGACCGCAATTACCAAGGTATGAGCGACCGCCCCGGTTGGGCTGCAATTGGCGCGGTTAAAGACAAAAGAGTATGTATTTTTAAGCCAGACGATTCTGATGTACTGGTGCGCCCCGGTCCGCGCATGGCCGAGGGTGCGCGCATCATGGCGCAGTGTTTGGCTAGCACCGCACAGCGCAAATTGCCTTGATGGCCCGGTTGAACGTACGCTGACACCCAATATTCACTGAAATACACTTTCTCACTGTAGCGTCTTCTCGTGAACACCACTCTACCCGCTGTTACCCCTTCGCCGCTTGCGCCCTGCAGGGGCCTGCGCAGCGTGTGGCTAACGCTTGGATTGTTAGCGGTCAGCGTGCTGCTGGTGCTGCTGGGAACCAGTGTGGGCAGCACTGGCTTTAACAGCTTGTGGCCCGCTTGGGACGACCCGCTGTCGCGCCAAATTGTGTGGGACATTCGGCTGCCGCGCACGCTGGGCGCGTGGTTGGCGGGTGCTCTGCTGGGGCTGGCTGGTGCTGTAGCACAGGGGCTGTTTCGCAACCCATTGGCCGACCCGTATTTGCTGGGCAGCGCCTCGGGCGCGTCGGTGGGCGTAGCGGCTGCGTTGGCGCTGATGGGCGTCAGCCCGATGACGCAAGCTTTAGCCGTCAGGCTGGGGCTGACGGGTGCGGCTTTTGTAGGTGCGGTGCTGGCGGTGCTGCTGACGCTGGCGTTGGCCAAAGGTGTGGGGCACACCCTGCGGCTGCTGCTGGCGGGTGTGGTGGTAGGCGTAGTACTAGGCGCTGTTAGTTCGTTAATCACGCTGTGGTCGCCCGAGATTTTGCAGGCCATGCAAGCGTTTATGTTGGGATCGACCGGCTTTGTAGGCTGGGCGGCCTGCGGCATTATGGCGGTGGTATGGGCACTGTGTTTGTTAGTGGCCATGCTGCTTAGCCGGGTATTAGATGGCTTAAGTTTGGGCGAGGCTACAGCACAAAGCTTGGGGCTGCAACTGCCGCAGCTGCGCGCTGCCTTGGTGTTGGTATTGGCATTGGCCACGGGCACCGCAGTGGCGCAAACCGGGTTGATAGCTTTTGTAGGCTTGGCCGCGCCGCATTTGGTGCGGGCTGTAGTTAAGGCACGGTACGCGACGCTGCTGTGGTTGTCTGCCCTGATGGGTGCGGTGTTGTTGTGCGTCGCTGACGTATTGGCCCGTTGGTTAATTGCCCCGCAAGAGCTGCCCGTGGGTTTGCTTACCGCCGTGCTTGGCGGTGGATATTTGTTATGGCTGATGTACCGTGGGCAGTCCCTTGGCGTTGCCAAAAATAGCCAATCACTATGAAAAACATAGCTGTTCAAGCCGTAAATACCTCTGCCAGCCTAGGTAAAACCGCTATATTGCACCACATCAATGTGCAATTTGCTGCGGGGCAATGGACCAGCATGGTAGGGCCTAATGGGGCTGGTAAATCCACTTTGCTCAAGGTGCTGGCAGGCTTGCTCCCTTGCACAGGTCAGGTGCAGTTGCTAGGTCGTGATCTTGCCAATATTCCTGCGCGCGAGCGGTCGCGCCACATGGCCTGGCTGGGCCAAAACGAAGGCGGTGCTGACGACATGACTGCGTATGACGTAGCCATGCTGGGCCGCTTGCCCCACCAAGGCTGGCTGGCGGCACCCAGCGCGGCAGACCATGCCGCAGTGGAGCATGCGTTAAAGATGACGCAGGCTTGGGATTGGCGCGCCAGGGCGCTAGGCTCGCTCTCGGGCGGTGAACGCCAGCGCGTGCTGCTAGCCCGCGTGCTGGCGGTGCAAGCCAATGTGCTGTTAATGGACGAGCCACTGCTTAACCTCGACCCACCGCACCAAACCGACTGGTTGCACACGGTGCGCAGCCTGGTGTCACGCGGCACCACGGTGGTAAGTGTGTTGCACGAAGTGTCGTTGGCAC
>JAYWGO010000101.1:0-16673 GCA_043778205.1 Polaromonas sp.
GAGTACACTTATCCACAGTTGCTGATTCAAAATCAAGCAACCCGCCCTGGCTCAATATTGGATCGGCAGGGTGGTTCAATATTCAATCGGCGCTAACAGTATTTCACCATTAAACTCGAATGTAATTAGACCTTTGTCAAACAGTGCGTCAATATGCGCTGCAAGTAATAGGCCATTGAAAGTGTCTAGTCGTTCTTTGTTATCACAATCGCGCCAAGGTTTTATATGTGATGCGCGAAGCACAGTTGGTTCTGATACACCAGTAACTGCGCAGCTGCCCCAGTATTTGACCAAAGCAATACGAAAGGAGCCCTGACCTAGTCGCGCTAAAGTGAGCGCTTCGCGCTCGGTCTCTGAGATATCCGTTTCGCTTTTATTGCAAACCGAATCTTCATCATAAATTGCAAGAGAACCGTCAATATGGATAGTCCAGTTCAAAAGCTTTAGTGCTGCAACTAATTCAGGATGCATTACCCAGACCAGTTCGTCGGTTTCTGTCCTAAAGCCTTGACCAATAAAGTTGGTTCAAACTTTCCATTCTTCATTAACTCCGAGTGACCCCGCAATAAGACGGCCAAGACGTCCGTACTGTGAGTATGTAACATTGGCTTTCTCGTACCCGCCAGCTGCTGCAAGTTGACGAACTGTAAGCATGTAATCGGGTGCTTCTGCATGCGCAGTTAGCATGCGGCGATGAAGTGGAGTTATCGCATCTCCTAGGCCAACGATTGCGGCGTGGTATTCCATGCTGGAAAACCAAACATCATTTCCTTGATCACTGAGATTTTCTTCGATTTTCATAGTTTGTATTCTCCAGTCTAAATTGCTAGGGGTTTAAAGTATTTTGGATTTGAACAGTCCAAAACCCAGCAAGCGGTGGTTGAACGTGTTTGTGATGAAAATTTGGAGCAAGGCGCGCGGTGCATAAGGCAGCTTTACTACCATCTGATTTCGCGCGTGTTTGTGGAAAATTTTGCAGCGCAAATTCTTCAACCGCCGCAAACTTACTTAGGTGGCCCGTAATCCCCGGCCCCTAAGCCCCAAAATTGCAAAAACCCAAGAAAATAGGGCGCAAATCCAAGCCCAGAGCTACTTTGCAGGCCAAAAAGCCCGTTTTCACAAAGAAATCCAAGTTATCGGGGACAATGATGGGTTAGCCGGAGGCAGCAGCCCTCGGAATGCAAAGTTTTTTGGAAATCTCACAGCTATGGCGCAATACGTATTTACGATGAACCGGGTAGGCAAAATTGTGCCGCCCAAACGGCATATTTTGAAAGACGTCAGCTTGTCTTTCTTTCCTGGGGCCAAAATTGGCGTGCTGGGCGTGAACGGGTCGGGTAAATCAACCCTGCTCAAAATCATGGCCGGGCTGGACACCGAGATTGAAGGCGAAGCCACACCCATGCCGGGGCTGAACATTGGCTACCTGCCGCAAGAGCCCGTGATGGACCCCGACCAAACCGTACGCCAAGCTGTTGAAGGTGGCATGGGCGCAGCCATTGCCGCCAAAGCGCGGCTAGAACAGGTGTACATTGAATACGGCGAAGAGGGCGCTGACTTTGACAAACTGGCCGCTGAACAAGCCCAGCTAGAAACCATCATCGGTGCTGCGGGCGATGACGACGGCCGCGCGCTAGACATTGCTGCCGAAGCACTGCGCCTGCCCGAGTGGGATGCCGTCATCAAGCATTTGTCGGGTGGTGAGAAACGCCGCGTGGCGCTGTGCCGCCTGCTCCTGTCCAAACCCGACATGCTGCTGCTAGACGAGCCTACTAACCACTTGGACGCTGAATCTGTGGACTGGCTAGAGCAATTTTTATTGCGCTACACCGGCACCGTGGTGGCCATTACCCACGACCGCTACTTTTTAGACAATGCAGCCGAGTGGATTTTGGAACTCGACCGTGGCTCAGGCATTCCGTACAAAGGCAACTACAGCGACTGGCTAGACCAAAAAACCGACCGCCTGGAGAAAGAGCAAAGGGGCGAAGATGCCCGCGCTAAGGCATTGAAAAAGGAATTGGAGTGGATTCGCCAAAACCCTAAAGGCCGCCAAGCCAAGAGCAAGGCGCGTATTGCCCGGTTTGAAGACCTGTCCAGCTACGAGCACCAGCAACGCAACGAAACGCAGGAAATTTTCATCCCCGTAGGCGACCGTTTGGGTGCCAGCGTGATTGAATTCAAAGGCGTGAGCAAATCGTTTGGCGACAGGCTACTGATTGACAACCTGAGCTTTACCGTGCCTGCTGGTGCGATTGTCGGCATTATTGGCCCCAACGGTGCCGGTAAGTCAACCTTGTTCCGCATGATCAGCGGCGCGCAAAAGCCTGACAGTGGCGAGGTGAACATTGGCGCGACCGTCAAGATGGCATTTGTCGAGCAGTCGCGCGAGAACTTAGAAGGCGACAAAACCGTGTGGGAAGAAGTCTCAGGCGGGCTGGACATGCTGCAGATCGGTAAATTTACGGTTGCCAGCCGCGCCTACTGTGGCCGCTTTAACTTCAGCGGTGCTGACCAGCAAAAGCGCGTGGGCACGCTATCGGGCGGCGAGCGCGGGCGCTTGCACTTGGCCAAAACCTTGATTGCTGGCGGCAACGTGCTGATGCTGGACGAGCCGTCTAACGACCTGGACGTAGAAACCCTGCGCGCACTAGAAGACGCTCTGCTCGAGTTCCCAGGCTCTATCATGGTAATCAGCCATGACCGTTGGTTCTTAGACCGCATTGCCACCCACATTCTGGCCTGCGAGGGTGACAGCCAATGGACTTTCTTTGACGGCAACTACCAAGAGTACGAAGCTGATAAGAAGAAACGCTTGGGCGAAGAGGGTGCCAAACCTAAGCGGATGCGCTTTAAGGCGCTGGCTTAACCAGGCCGTGCCAAACCCGCGCAAATGCACTAGGCGTGTTTGTCTGCATTGCTTTTAGCCGCCAAGCGCAGTCATAATAGAATTACCTATGAGTAAATCTGCCCCGCCCAAGTTTGGTATGTCTGACGACCCCCATGGGCCGCGCATTAACCTGCGCGAATGCCTGGAGGCAGCGTTGCACCAGTCTGAGGGGCTGGTCGACAAGCTCATGAACAGCTTGGCGGGCAAGCCAGAAAAGGCCCTGGGCATGAACCAGGCCAAGCCTAACTTTCCTCCGCAGGTGCAGGTGGTAGTGCAAAGCTTGCTCGGCCAGCGTGAGGATATCAAGCTAAGTTTCGCCCAGCATCTGCGCAGCTATGTTTACAAAGGCTTGGGCGCAGATGCCCAGGCACCGCAGATGATGCGTTTTGAAGACCTTAAACTCTTTGAAGAAGAAGACCTGGACGAAAGCATCGAAGTGGCCCGTGCATTGCAAGAAATGAGTGGCCAGGTAGATGCCGTGGTGCCGCAGCTAGACGCGCTGATGAGCTCGTTGCTAGGCTGGATTACGGTCCAGTCAGCCATTAACCCTTTGCGCCCAGAAATGTACGCCCGCGCCTTGCGCGAATGCATTGCAGAGCAGGTGCAAGACTCAGATATTCGGGGTGCTATTTTGGCCTCTATGGCCGGGCGCATGGGGGTGCTGCTGGGCAAGCTGTACGTTGAGCTGTGTTCATGGCTCAAGTCATGTGGCGTTGAGCCTGCCAGCCTAGTGCAGCCGGGCCAAGTGCAAAGCAGCATGGCAAAGCCCAGTTTAGTGGGCAGCGTGGGTAATTCGGTAGCGCGCACCTTGCTTACGCTAGACCGCTTGCGCCGTTTATTGTCAGGCGAGCTAGACACCGTTGAAGCCCGCCGGCCGCTGGACTTTTTGCACACCGTGCCTGCCTCGGTGGTTGCCTTGCAAGACATGCGCCAGGTAGAAGCTATGGTGCAGCGCCTAGAAAGCAAGGCCCGCCAAGCTGCTGAAAACCCCGACCTGGACACTGCCCGCAAAAAAGCCGCTGCCCGCTTGGCACTGGCCGATGGCAAGCATTTAGGCAAGCAACTGGGTGAAGAAGTAATTCGCCTTATGCTAGACAACCTGCTGCAAGACGAGCGTTTGCTGGCCGGTGTGCGAGAGCACCTGCAAACCCTAGAGCCTATGCTGATGGAGATTGCCAAAATTGACGGTCGTTTCTTCAGTGACAAGCAGCACGCTGCACGCGTATTTTTAGACAAAGTGACCAACCGCAGCTTGGCTTTTGCCCATGAGCGGGACGAGGGCTATGCGCAGTTCTTACAGTCGGTAGAAACCGGCATTGACAGCCTGCATACCCAAAGCAGCGCAGGCACTGATCCGTCAGAAGCCTTTGGCAAGGTACTTAAAAAACTGGAAAAACAGTGGGCTGCGCTAGATGCGCAGGAACTGGCTATGCGCGAGGAAGCCGCCCGCGCGCTGATGCATGCTGAGCAGCGCAATATGCTGGCCCAGTACCTGGCGCAAGAGTTTCGCGCTAACGCCGAAGGGGTAGACGTACCCCATGCAGTGGTGGACTTTACCTGTGGCCCTTGGGCACAAGTAGTAGCTGAAGCGCAGTTGCGCTGCACTGACGGTACCAGTGACCCGCAGGGCTACCACGAGCTGGTGGCCGAGCTGTACTGGAGCGTGCAGCCCCGAGTGGCCAAGCGCAACCGCAAACGGCTGGTGCAAATTATCCCTGCCATGCTGGGCAAGCTACGCCAAGGCCTGCATTTGATCGAGTTCCCGCCAGAGATGATCACGGATTTTTTCACCACACTCATTGCTATGCATGAAGCGGCTTTGGAGGGAAGACCTAAAGCAGCTGTCGTCCAATTGGCCAGCCAATTGGCCAGCCAAGTGCCAGACGATACCGTAGAGCAAGCAATCGGCGAAGACACCAGTCAAGAGACCAGCGAAGAGACCAGTGAAGATGCTGGTTTGACCGATCGTGCCGAGCTAGAGGCCCTGTATGCCGCCAGCAGTGAGGCTGATGAGGCCGCCCAAGCAGCCCCAACGCCTAGCCCCGAGCCTGTGCATGTTGAGCTTGACTTTAGCCCATCCCCATCCCCTACTGCGCCTGCTGAAAGAACCCCTGATAACGACGGCGTTTGGCTGGCAAAGCGCGAAGTTGAAGATGCCGGGTTTTTAGAAGAAAAATACGCCGTCCCGGTGGACCTTGCGGCCCCAGAAAAAACAGCAGGTGCCAGCCCACCTCCGCCCGTGATGGTTAACGCCATTGCGATTGGCTCTTGGGTAGAAATGATGCTAGAGGGCCAGTGGGTGCGTGCCCAGCTAACTTGGGCCAGCCCGCACCGCACCCTGTTTATGTTTGTTTCCCATGGCGGCAAAGCACATTCGATGTCGCAGCGCACCATGGACAAGTTGCGCACGCAAAACATGATTCGCGTGGTGTCTGACGGCCGCATGGTGGACAAGGCGCTGGATGCTGTGGCGCAAACTGCACTGCGCAACAGCGTGGAAGCGGGAACTGCGCCGCTTTAGCCCCACGGGTATGCCGACGCAAGCTTAAAACGCAGGCGCACAGCGCCATTGCATAGGCTCGCCTGTAGCGGGGTGCACAAGCTCTAAGCAGGCTGCATGCAACAGCAAACGTGCAGATGCACCATCGGCAGGACCGTACAGCGCATCGCCCACAATGGGGTGCCCAATGGCTTGCAAATGCACGCGCAACTGGTGGGTGCGGCCAGTGTGCGGCTGCAGGGCTAGGCGGGTGCTTGGGTGCCGCGCAGGGTGCATATTTTCAGAACCCGCTGCACCCGGCTCAGGCAAACGCGCCAGCACTTGGTAATAGGTCAGGGCAGGTTTGCCTTCAGCGTGGTCTACTTTTTGCCGTGGCCGGGCGGGCCAGTCGGCCGCAAGAGGCAGGCTGATGCTGCCGGTGTCGTTTGGTAGCCATCCGTGCACTACGGCCACATAGTTTTTGGCTACAGCACGGCTTTCAAACAGCTGGCTTAGGGCGCTCTGCATGGTAGTACCCCGTGCCAGCAGCATCAGGCCAGAGGTGGCTTGGTCTAGCCGGTGCACTACCAAGGCATCAGCGTAGAGCTGCTGCACTTGGCGGCTAGCGCAGTGTTGTTTCTCAGGCCCGCGCCCTGGCACAGCCAACAGGCCCGCTGGCTTGTTCACCACCACCAGGCTGGCATCTGCGTACACTAGGGCTATAGCCATGCTTTGGGCTGCAGCCAAGCCTGCGGCAGTGGACGGGTCGGGTAATATCATGGTTAAGCAGATTGTAATTACTATTAATTTTATAGCTGCTCATGCAGCATTTCCTTGGGTTATAAGGCTAAAACACTTAAAAATAGGGCTATTTTGAAGAATCAACATGCCATAGTGGCGGGCGGCGGCATAGGCGGCTTGGCCGTAGCGCTGGCGCTGGCGCGCAGCGGCCAGCGCGCTACGGTGCTAGAACGTGCGGCTGAGTTTGCAGATACTGGCGCGGGTATTCAGCTGGGGCCTAATGCCATAAAAGTGCTGGCCCAGCTGGGCCTGCGGGGCAGCGTGCTGGCCCACGCCTGCCTGCCGCAGGCCATTGCCGTGCGCCACGCCACCACGGGCCGCAGTATCAGCCGCATGCTGCTAGGGCGTGCAGTGCAGCAGCGCTACGGTGAGGTGTACGCCTGTGTGCACCGTGCAGACCTGCATGCGGCGCTGCTGCAGGCAGTGCGAAGCCATAGTGCCATTAGCCTGCATTGCAATGCAGCGGTGGGCAGCGTAGTGCAATCGCCCAATGCTGATGTACCCTGTGTTCAAGTGCAGATCGCACAGCACAGCCTGCAAGCCGATTCGCTGGTAGCGGCAGATGGCCTGTGGAGCACGCTGCGCCAAGCGGTGTTTGCCGATGGTGCACCGCTGGCCACTGGCCATGCCGCCTACCGTGTGCTGCTGCCTATGGCCCAGGTGCCCACAGCCTTGCAAAGCATGCATATTGGTGTGTGGTGGGCACCCGATGTGCACGTGGTGCACTACCCGGTGCGCGGCGGTGACTTTTTAAACTTGGTGGTGCTCAGCGAGCACAGCGCCGCCCAGGCTGTACCCGGCTGGGCCAGCCCGGCCAGCCACGCGGCGGTGGCTGCGGGCCTGCAGCGTGCCTGTCCGCAGCTGGGGGAGTTATTGCACAGCGTGCAAACCTACCAAAACACGGCGCAAAGTACAACGCAATGGACAGCGCAATCGGCTTGGCAAAGCTGGCACCTGTACAGCCGCCCACCAGCGCGCAGCTGGGTGCAAGGCCGCGTGGCCCTGCTGGGCGATGCCGCCCACCCCATGCTGCCCTATCTGGCGCAAGGCGCAGCCATGGCACTGGAAGACGCTGCCGTGCTGGGCCGCGAGGTTGCGGCACTGGCCGATTGGCCCAGTGCGCTGCAAAGCTACCAAGCGCAGCGCAAAGCCCGTGCCGAACGCGTGGTGGCCACCGCCCGGCGCAATGGCCGTATTTTCCATTTGCCTGCGCCATGGTCAGTCGCGCGCGACGCAGTGCTCTTTGCCAAGGGCACGCAGGTGCTGGGGCTGCCTTGGCTTTATGGGGCCGCTGTTTAGGCTGTTAGCCTGTGCGGCCCAAGTTTTTTGCTTATAGTGGTTTTGCTTAAGCTGCGGCGCTTAAAGGTCTGTCCGCAGCTGCCAAATCTCTGGAAACAGCACCACGTCCAGCATTTTGCGCAGGTAGCCCACGCCACCGGTACCGCCGGTGCCGTGTTTAAAGCCAATGATGCGTTCTACCGTGGTCACGTGGCGAAAGCGCCATTGGCGAAAAGCATCTTCAAGGTCGGTCAGTTCTTCGGCCAGCTGGTACAGGTCCCAGTGCTCTTTGGGGCTGCGGTAGACCGTCAGCCATGCGGCCTCTACCGCGCCGCTGCTGGTGTAGGGCTGCGTCCAGTCGCGCTCCAGGTGCGTTGGGGGTATAGCCAAGCCGCGCCGCGCCAGCAGGCGCAGCGCTTGGTCGTACAGGCTGGGTGTGTTGAGCGCGGTTTGCACCAAAGCCAGCAAGTCAGGCGCATGCTGGTGGGGTTTGAGCATGCCTGCATTTTTGTTGCCCAGTGCAAACTCAATGCAGCGGTACTGCGCACTTTGAAAGCCGCTGGACTGGCCCAGGTAGGGCCGAATAGCGCTGTATTCTGACGGTGTCATGGTGGCCAGCACGTCCCAGGCGTGCACCAGTTGCTCCATAATTTTACTGACCCTCGCTAGCATTTTAAAAGCGCTTCCCAAGTCATCTTGGGCGATGCAATCAACGGCAGCGTGCAGCTCGTGCAGCATCAGTTTCATCCACAGCTCGCTGGTTTGGTGCTGAATGATAAACAGCATCTCGTTGTGGTCTGGGCTGCGGGGGTGCTGTGCGCCCAGCAGTTGCGGCAAAGCCAAATAGTCACCATAGGCCATCGACTGGCTAAAGTCAGTTTGCGCACCAGAGCCTGCCAAAACTTGCGCAGCGCAGGCCGGTGGCTGGGCAGGGTGGTTGGGTTCGTGCATGGCGCTTAAGTCACTGCTTGCTTGCGGTTAAATGCAGGCAGCTGCCATTCTTTGCGCTCCATCACCTGCACCAGATGCTCTACCGCTTGCCACACATCGGCATAGCGGGTGTACAGCGGTGTAAAGCCAAAGCGCAAAATGTCTTTGCCATCTGCCGAGCCAGCAGGTGCGCTGGCATCGCCTGCGCGAAAGTCGCCAATCACGCCGCGTGCAATCAAAGCCTGCATGATCGCGTAGCCGGCTTGGGCGCGGGTAAAGCTCACATGCGAGCCGCGCATGGCATGTTCGCGCGGTGTGGCCAGCGTTAAGCTTGCCTCTGCGCAGCGCGCCTCTACCAGGCTAATGAACAGGTCGGTCAGTGCTAAAGACTTGGCGCGCAGCCCTGCCATGCCGCCCAAAGGCTCGGCTGCCAGCAGGGTGTCCAGCCCGCAGTCCAGCGCGGCCATGTTGATGATGGGCTGCGTGCCGCACAGCGCCCGGTTAATGCCCGGTGCAGGCTGGTAGTCAGGCGTAAAGGCGAACGGCGCGGCATGGCCCCACCAGCCTGCCAGCGGCTGTTCAAAGCTGCTGGCGTGGCGCGGGTGCACCCACACAAAAGCTGGTGCACCGGGCCCACCGTTGAGGTATTTGTACCCACAACCCACGGCAAAGTCGGCGTTGGCCGCATGCAGGTCTACCGGCACTGCGCCTACGCTGTGCGCCAGGTCCCACACCGCCAGCGCGCCCGCTGCGTGGGCTAGGGCGGTAATTTGCGCCATGTCGTGCATTGCGCCGCTGCGGTAGTGCACATGCGTCAGCATCACAATCGCCACCTCGGGCGTAATGTGGGCTGTCACTTCGTGCGCTTCTACCAGCTTGAGCGTGAACCCGTGCTGGTTGCACAGAGCTTGCGCTATGTACAAGTCGGTAGGGAAGTTGCTGCGCTCTGATAAAACTACTTTTTTAGTACCTTTTTGGCCTGTGGCCCAAGGAAATGCTGCATGAGTAGCTATCATAATAGCAGCATGCATCACTTTGAATAAGTTGATCGACGTACTGTCGGTGGCCACCAGTTCACCCGCGCGTGCGCCTACCAACCGTGCAATTTTGTCACCCACCCGTTGCGGCGACTCAAACCAACCCGCGTTGTTCCAGCTGCGAATCAGCCCCACCCCCCACTCTTGGGTCACCACATCGGCCACCCTTTGGGCTGTAGCGACGGGCAGCACACCCAGCGAGTTACCGTCCAGGTAAATCACGCCATCTGGCAGGCTGAACATGCCCCGCAAGCTTCGCAGCGGGTCGGCTGCGTCTAGGGCTTCGCAGTGGGCTAGGGTGGGGAAGGATAAATGGGATTGCATAGGCTTAGAAGGTAGCACCGTTTAAAAATGTGCGGTGTCGGTAATTAACAACGGCCAGTGCGATTACGGGCCGCGCTATGCACCTCCAATCAGTGGAAGTTGCATGATTAAATCAGCTTGTCTTTTGATGTCAAAGAGGGGCGCTGGGTATCACACGTCTGCTCTGGGCCACCCAAAA
The DNA here is from genome assembly GCA_043778205.1 of Polaromonas sp. Classification (GTDB taxonomy): domain Bacteria; phylum Pseudomonadota; class Gammaproteobacteria; order Burkholderiales; family Burkholderiaceae_C; genus JAAFIP01. Next base: position 9,918 of record JAYWGO010000101.1, read on the forward strand.
GCAAGTAATGTTGGCGATGCACTTTCGCACAGATTGGCCAAGCGTGCTTGATAACTTAAGAACCACACAGTGTATTCATTTACATTACAAATCAGTGTGTCGCGCATTGCTGCGTGAACAGCGTACGTTATTTGATACAAGCTAAAAATATGAATTTAATAGCTAACTTTACATAAATTTAGAGCCTTTCAAAGCTATAAATTAAAAATACTGAATGTTGCAGCTATATGCTAAGTCAACTGTAACCCGACTACGAACCGTGGTAGTAAGAGTCTAAGATGAATCGTATGTCAAAAAAATAAAGTAACACAACGTGTGAAAATTCCTTAAAGTAAACGCAGTCTCCTGTAGACTCAAACTACTAAGCATGCGTTTATATTTTTAGGCCATCGCATCCTTAACGCTAGTAAGTTGCTACCGTAATTTGCCAGCGTATTGTGTTTGCTCCTATACCGTGTACAACGCGGCCCTGCAGCAAACCTGAAGACGTTGTTTACCTGCCTGCCAACACGAGTTATTGCACATGAACCATGCACACAAATCTATCTGGAACGAGAGCCTGGGCACCTATGTAGCCGCATCAGAAACCGTTGCCTCTGGTGGCGCAAGAACATCGTCTAGCCGCAAAGCGCGCCGCCATTTGGGCCGCTCGCCTACCCAGCGCTTGGCACTGGAGCCTCGCATAGTGTTTGACGGGGCCATGGCAGTAGAAGGCCTCAGCGCAGTTGAACGCCAGTTTCTAGGCTCTGCAGTAGCGCCCGTGGAGCGTACAGTACCGATAGAAAATCAGCCCGTCTTGCCCCAAGCCCTTGCAGCCAACCAAGCCCGGCCCCAAGCTGTAGTGAATGAAGGATTGTTGACAGAGAGCCGGGTAACAGACGAGCGCTGGTCTATCGAGGCTGCCAGCGCCGCTATTACCGCGCCCCAAACCACTGAAATTGTCTTTGTCAGCGCCAGCGTGAGCGATGTGCAAGCCTTCCTCACCAGCCGACCAGGCACCGAGGTGATTGTGCTAGATGCCAACCGTGACGGCATGGCGCAAATCGCCGCGGCACTCAGCGGGCGCAGCGGCATCAGCGCCATCCACATATTGAGCCACGGCCAGGCCGGGCAAATCACGCTGGGCACTACGACGCTCAGCATCAGCAGCATCACGGGCGCACACGCTGACGAGCTGGCCACCATCAAGGCATCCCTCACAGGCAATGCAGACATTTTGATCTACGGCTGCGACGCAGGCGCGGGCGCTGTGGGGCAAAACTTCATCAACGCGCTGGCAGATGCTACTGGTGCAGACATTGCGGCCTCTACTGACAAAACCGGTGCCGCTGCACGCGGTGGCGACTGGGTTTTAGAGGCCAGCACGGGCCGGATTGAGACCGATGTGGTCTTGGACATTCGTGGCCAGGCAGAGTACCAAGGGCTGATGGCTCCGTTCAGCATCAACGCCGCTACTGCACCTGTACTCGGCGTTGGCGCACACTTGCTCGGCCCGCTTGACGGCAACACTGCCACCTATATCAACGTGGGCACCACAACCATAGGCGGCGTTCCCGTTAACATTAATCTGGTGGCCACCATCACCAGTTCGACGGCGGGCGACATCGTCAACTTCAGCGCCGCAGCAGGCTCCCCCAGCATGCAAATGAGCGGCGGTGCCGACGGCGGCAAGGTCAACGTGCACTGGGCCTTGGTGCGTGCCGACAACGGCCAGCCTTTTGTAGCTGACATCAGTATCACCATTGCCGACATTGACGGTGCCAAGCCCGCTTTGATCGAGTCGGTCGCCGCCCTGCAAACCGGAGTGGTTACCTATTCGGTGGCCAGTGTAAGCAACTTGGTGGTGTCGGTAGTGGGTGGTTTCATCCGTGCCGACGGCACGGTCAGCCAAAACAGCGAGCCCAGCTCGATGATTCAGTACACTTTCTCCAACACCGCCAGTTGGGACATCGCCTACTACACCGCCCCCGGCGCTGCAGGCCGTGTCTTTAACAACAACGGAAACACTGCCACCAACGCCATCGTCGGTGCAGTCACTGTAGGCAGCGTGCTGGACCTGGATGCCAACGACTCCACCGCCACAGGCTCCAGCTTCCAAAGAATTTACATTGAAAACAGCGCTGGCGTGTCGGTGGTCGACACTGACATCAGCCTGTCCAGGCTGGACGGCACCGCCCTCAGCCCTACCCAAACCTACAGCAGCGCCACCGTGGTGCTGACCAATGCGCAGGCGGGCGACGTGCTGGCAGCAGGCACCTTGCCCGGCGGCATCACTGCCACCATCAACACCAGCGTAGCCGGCAGAATTACCGTGACCTTGAGCGGTACCAGCACGCCTGCCAACTACTTGGCTGCGCTGCAAGCCATCACGTTTAGCAACACCACTGACGCGCCTGCGGCCGTAGCCCGCAGCTTGCTGGTTACGGTGCTGGACGGCGCAACACTGAGCAACTCAGCTGCGTCCACCATTAACATCTCGCGCGTTAACGACGCACCTGCCAACACACTGCCCAGCACCTTTGCGGGCACCGAAGACACCACCGTAGGCCTGACGGGCCTGAGCATTGCCGACCCTGATGGGGTTGCCACCACCAACCACACGGTCACCCTCAGTGTGCCCACAGGCACCCTTACGGCCATAGGCAATGCCACAGTCACTGTGACGGGCACAGGCACGGGCAGCCTTGTGCTTACTGGCACACTGGCCAACATCAACGCCTACCTGGCCAGCGCCGCACGGCCCAACTACGTGCCGGTTAGCAATTTCAATGGTGACGTGGTGCTAACCATGACCACCAGCGACGGCGGCAACATTGGCACGGGCGGCATCAAAACCGACGTTGACACCAGCACCATTACCCTGGCTGCTGTCAACGATGCACCGATTAACACCTTGCCGACAACGTTTAACGGCAGCAGCAGTGCGCCAGTGGTGTTAGCGGGTCTCGCTGTCTCAGATGTTGATGCTGGGACAGTAGGCGTTATCACCACCACCTTGAGCGTCAACGCCGGCACGCTGGCCGCCATATCGGGCGGCGGCGTTGCCGTCACCAACAGCGGTACAGCTTCTTTGACGCTGAGCGGAACTGTCGCCAACATCAACGCCTTTCTGCTTGCCACCGCGCCCACTTTCTCATCAAGTTCTTCGGCCACACTGACCATGCTGACCAATGACGGAGGTAACACGGGCTCTGGTGGTATTAAAACCGACAGTGACACCAGCGCCATTACGATTATTGCTGGGCCAGTTCTAGACCTCAATTCCACCACACCCGTGGTGACAGGGGGAACTTTTGGAACAGTAGGGGTTGCCAACAACGTTGCTATACCTAACTGGACTGAAGTTGATCCAGGAAATAGAGGGTCAATCGTACTGGTTGGCGGCGACGGCCGATACTCCCTGACACGCTCAGGAACAGCTGCGGCACCAATCACCCTCACAACAGCCAGCACTTTAGGTATCAATGCTGCAAATGCGTTAACGTCCATCTCTTTCGACTTCTATTGGAATAATGGAGCAAATGGCACAGCAGATTTCAAGATTTTGTACGGTACGGCCGTACTTGGCACGATCACCACGAGCGATGCTGGCAATGCAATCTTTGTCTCTAACGGCAGCGGTGCCACAGCTAACGTGGTTACCAGCATTGGACCCTTAAACGCGCAAACTACTACTACATCTACTACACCTGCCAGATTCACCATCACATTCACCACACCAGTAACCACGGATGCTACGCTTCGTTTCAGCTACGGGCAGTCAGTTACCAACGGAAGTGACAGAGATGACGTTGCCATTGACAACGTAGCCATCACGGTCGTTGACACCGACCGCAACTGGACAGCCACCTATGCCGAGAACGGCGCGGCGGTTTCTATTGCCGATACCGATAGCTCTATATTCGATGGCAACAATGCCAACATGGCAGGTGCAACTGTCGTGCTGACCAACTCGGTAGCGGGTGACCGCTTGCTGGTCAACGGATCGACCGCACTTAGCGGATCGACGGGTATAGGCTCGATTACCTGGACACGCACCGCCGACAATGCCAGCGTCACGCTGACAGGCCCGGGTACCAAGGCGCAGTATGCAGATGCAATCGAGCTGATCAAGTTTGACAACACCACCGAGAACCCCACCACGGTAGCGCGCACCATCAATGTCACTGTTACCAATGGCTCAGCCGTATCGAACACTGCAGTCACCACTATTAACGTGACCGTCAATAACGATGCCCCTATAGCTGTGGCCGATACGTTGCTGATCGAAACTAGTACTTCGGGCTCTGGCAATGTACTGACCAACGACACGGATGTGGACGCGGGTGACACCAAAACGGTGACCGGCTTCACCATCGGGGGCATAGCGGGTACGCTGGGCACCGGGTTTGTCATTCCTGGGCAAGGCACGTTTACGCTCCTCTCCGATGGCAGCTACACCTTCAACCCGGTGATTGGCTACAACGGCAACGTCAACACCATCACGTACACCATGCGCGATACCGCTGGACTAACCTCTAACAGCACGCTCACCATCACGGTAACCCACATTAACGTTGCCCCCACCAATACCTTGCCAACCAGCTTCTCCACCGGTGAGGACAGCAGCCTGAGTTTGGCGGGTTTGAGCATTGCCGATGCTGATGCAGTAACCGGCAACATGACGGTTACCCTGAGCGTGCCGCAAGGTAACCTGACTGCTACGACAGGCGGCGGTGTGGCGGTCGACAGCTCTGTGGCCGGCACCCTGGTACTCACTGGCACGCAGGCCAATATCAATACTTTTCTTGGATCTGCCGCTACGCGCCCCAGCTATGTGCCCGTGGCCGACTTTAACGGCGCCGTGCAGCTCACCATGCTCACCAGCGACCTAGGTAACCTGGGTGCGGGCGGTGTGAAAACCGACAGCGATGTGAGCACCATCACCGTAACTGCGGTAGCCGACATTGTGGGCAACAACTTGACCACGACCGAAAACACATTCATCACGGGTAATGTGATCACCGATGCCGTGGGAGCTGATAGCTTTGAAAACCCAGGCAGAATTTTGACAGCAGTGACTCAGGGGGCGAACGGCAGCGTGGCCTTCCTGGCCAACGGCTCGGTCACCTACACGCCCAACCTGGACTACACGGGACTTGACAGCTTTACCTACACCGTCACCTCTGGCGGCGTGACGGAGACGGCTACCGTGAACGTGAATGTTCAGGCCGTCAACACCGCACCTGCCAACACATTGCCAGCCACTTTCACCACCGACGAAGACACCGCCCTGAACTTGACGGGCCTGAGCATTGCCGACCCGGATGCAGCGACAGGCAGTGTGACAGTAACGCTGAACGTACCCACAGGCACGCTGACTGCCACTACCGACGGCACTGTTATTGTCAGCGGCACTGGCACAGGCAGCCTGGTACTCACGGGTACTGTGGACGACATCAACGCCTATTTGGCCGGAGCCTACAGCCCAAATTACAACCCTGTGTTCAACTTCAGCGGCAACGTAACGCTGACGATGACTACCAACGATGGTGGCAACACAGGCGTGGGCGGCGTGCTGACCGATGTAGATACCAGCACCATCACCGTGCTGGCCGTTAACGATGCACCGCTGAACAACCTGCCAGGCAGCTTCACCACCAATGAAGACACCAGCGTGGGGCTGGTCGGTATCAGCATATTTGACTTTGACTCAGCCACCGGCACGATGACAGTCACCTTCAGTGTCCCGGTCGGTACCGGTACGCTGGTAGCAACAGCATTGGCTGGCAACCCCGTCACCATCACGGGCTCTGGTACCACAAGCCTGACGCTGACAGGCAACCAAACCGACATTAACGCGTATTTGGCCAGCGTCTCTGCCCCTGGCTTCGCGCCTGCCAACAACTTCAACGGCGATGTCATCTTGACCATGGTGACCAGTGACGGCGGTAACGTGGGCAGTGGCGGCATTTTGCTGGCTACGGACGAAAGTACCATCACCATCAACCCGATTAATGACGCCCCCGTGGCCGCGGCCGACGTGGGCGCTGTTAATGGCGGCGCCACACTGACCAGAGCAGCCGCTGATGGTGTGATCCAAGGCGCACCGGGCACTGACATCGACGTTGACAACTCCGTCAACACACTCCAGGTCAGCGGTGCCATAGCAGGTGCAGGGGTTGTAATTCAAGGCAGCGGTGTCGGCGTCTCGCTTGCTGGCACGCTCGGCCATTTGACCCTAAGCGCTGATGGCAGCTACACCTATCTAGCCGATACTGCCAATGGCCTAGCAACTGGTGCAACAGCTCCTGATACCTTCACTTACACGGTAACTGACCCAGCTACGGGTGTGTCCAACACCACTACGTTGACCATCATAGTTACAGGTGCTATTGTGACACCTCTGACCGCCACCATCACGTTGGCCGACAGCACCCTGATCGCCGGCGAGATCAGCACGCTCACCATCACCTTCAGCGAAGCGCCCACGGGCTTCACGCTGAGCGACCTGAGCGCCGACAACGGCACGCTGACCGATCTGGTCGCCACCGCCGACCCGCTGGTTTTCACCGCCACCTTGACCCCCACGCCCAACATCACCGATGCCGCCAACGTGGTCAGCCTGGCCGCTGCCAGCTACACCGATGCGGCAGGCAACAACGGCGGCGCTGCCGCCAGCGCCAACTACGCCATTGACACGCTGCGTCCGAGCGCGACCATCGTGGTGGCCGACACCGCCCTGCAAGCTGGCGAGACCAGTTTGGTGACCATCAC
>JAYWGO010000102.1:0-16603 GCA_043778205.1 Polaromonas sp.
TGCCTTCAACTACCAAATTTGCCAGGGAGAAGCGATGGGAGCGTGTTATTTGCAAACTGGAGCGAAGGCGCGTCGTACTACCAAACGGGCAAATACTTAGGCGGCCTGCGCGTGATTCGCGGAAGTTTGCAAATAACATGTCCCGTCGCCCGACCAAGGTTATCAGGGCACAAAAGCATTGCCACGGGCTGTTCAAAAACCCAAGCAGAATCAAACCAAGCTACTACAAAATACATAGCTACCCGTGCAGCATTTCCTTGGGCGAGAGGGCTAAACTCTTAAAATTAGTCAGTCGCAGCTTTATTGTCTATTGCAGCGTCAGATGGCACCGGCAGGGCAGGTACTGGCAACGCGGGTACAGTGCGCGGTGGCTTGGGACGGGGTGGTTTGGTGGTGTGTACTACCACCATGGCTTTGTCCATCTCGCCGCTTAAGTAGTGCGGCAAAGCCCGCACACAGCGGTCAATCGTTTCATTTATTGCGCTGCGGTGCTCAGCCAGCGGTTTCTTCAGTACCCAGTGAATCACTTCACTTTTTACGCCCGGGTGGCCAATGCCAATGCGCAGCCGCCAGTACTGGTCGGTGCCCAGCTGCGCATGGATGTCGCGCAAACCGTTATGCCCCGCATGGCTGCCGCCCAGCTTAATTTTGGCCTGGCCCGGCACCACATCCAGCTCGTCATGGGCCACCAGTATCTCGGCGGGGGCAATTTTGAAAAAGCGCGCCAATGCAGCCACTGACTTACCCGACAAATTCATAAGGGTTTGCGGCTGCAGCAGCCACACTTTGTGCCCCTGTACCACCGTACTGGCCAGCATCCCAAAATAGTTTTTTTCATACGACAGCGTGCATTTAAGCTCCCGCGCCAGCGCATCCACCAGCCAAAACCCCGCGTTATGCCGCGTAGCCTCGTATTCAGCACCCGGATTGCCCAGGCCAACAAACAGTTTGATCATGGGTAGGATTATCGTGGGTTGTTAAACTGATTTACTTGCGGGGCGAGGCATAAAAAAAGCCCACCGAAGTGGGCTTTTACAGCTGGGCTTTTTCAAGCCTGCAAAGTAATTACTTCTTAGCAGGTGCTTTGGCTGGGGCGGCTGCTTTGGCATCGGCCTTTGGTGCGGCCTTGGCTGGGGCTTTGGCACCAGCTTTGCCTTTGGCGTCTGCAGGTGCTGCGCCAGCGGCTGGGGCTTCTTCTTCGGCGGCTTGCACCACCACAGACACGATCACGGGGTTAGCCGTGCCTTTGGTGACGGCTTTGACACCTTTTGGCAGCTTGACATCGGTCACGTGCAAAGACATGCCCTTTTTCAGGCCTGACAAATCCACGTTAATAAACTCTGGCAGGTCAGCGGGTAGGCAGATGACGGTAATTTCATTGGCTACGTGGTTGATCACGCAGTTGTCAGTTTTGACCGCTGGCGAATCAGCATCACCGCTGTAGTGCAATGGCACGCGCATGGTCAGCTTGGTGTTGGCATCGACGCGTTGAAAGTCGATGTGCAAAACCAGTTGTTTGTAGGGGTGGTATTGCACGTCGCGCAGCAGCACTTTGTGCTCTGCACCTGCAAAGTCCATGTCCAGCACGGTGGCGTGGAAGGCTTCTTTTTTCAGGGCATGCCACAGCGCGTTGTGATCGATTTCGATCAGCAGCGGCGCTACGGTTCCACCGTATACGATACCAGGGGCTTTGCCCGAAGTGCGCAGACGGCGGCTCGCACCCGTACCTTGCTTTGAACGCTCAAAAGCGGTAAATTTCATAATCAACTCCTAAAGAAGCCCACCGCGACCAGTGTGCTTCGGTTCTTAAAAAGTTGCACAGTGCACTGGGCAGCTGGCAACGCACGGTGGGTTTTGCGGCACCCACCAGCCTTTGTTACCCTAGGTTGTGCACCCAAGGTAAATTATTTAAAACAAATTGTCTTGCTCCGAAAACAGGCTCATCACCGACTCGCCCTTGGCAATGCGCGAAATCGTCTCGGCTATCAAAGGGGCAACCGACAGTTGGCGAATTTTGTTGCAGGCTTTGGCGGCTTCTGACAGCGGAATGGTGTTGGTTATCACCACTTCGTCCAGTGCGCCGCCTTTGGCTATACGGTCAATAGCAGGGCCGCTAAATACTGCGTGGGTGCAGTAGGCGTAGACTTTTTTAGCGCCGCGTTCTTTTAAAACTTCAGCCGCTTTGACCAGCGTGCCCGCGGTGTCGATCATGTCGTCCATGATGACGCAGTTGCGCCCTTCGATCTCGCCAATCACATGCATCACTTCAGACACATTGGCCTTGGGGCGGCGCTTGTCGATGATGGCCAAATCGCAGCCCAGCTGCTTGGCCAGCGCGCGGGCACGTACCACGCCGCCCACATCGGGCGACACCACAATCAGGTCTTCGTATTTTTGCTTGCGCAGGTCGTTTAGCAGGACGGGCGAGGCGTAAATGTTGTCAACCGGGATGTCAAAAAAACCTTGAATTTGGTCGGCATGCAGGTCCATGGTGAGGATGTGCGTAACACCGACGGTTTGCAGCAGGTTGGCCACTACCTTGGCGGTAATGGGCACGCGGCTTGAGCGCGGGCGGCGGTCTTGGCGGGCGTAGCCAAAGTAGGGGATGACGGCGCTGATGCGCTCGGCAGAGGCGCGTTTGAGCGCATCTACCATCACCAGCAGTTCCATTAAATTGTCGTTGGTGGGCGCGCAGGTGGACTGCACTACAAACACGTCGCGGGCGCGCACGTTTTGGTTAATTTCGACGGTGACTTCACCATCAGAAAAACGGCCTACGCTGGCGGCGCCAAGCTCAATGTTAAGTTGGGCGGCAATCTCTTGGGCCATCACAGGGTTGGCGTTGCCGGTAAAAACCATGAAATCGGGGTGCAGTGCGCTCATAGATTGTGATGCGGTGTTGATTTCAAAGGTGATTACTCAAAAATTCGTGGCAGGGGAAGAAGGACTCGAACCTTCGCATGCTGGAATCAAAATCCAGTGCCTTAACCAGCTTGGCGACTCCCCTACACGGACCAGTTTGCACTGGCCGAAACTTGCTTTTGTTGGGACGGTAATTTGTTTATGCCCACCCTTTTAAAGGATGCGCCATTAAATTACCGCACACAACTTGCTGCCAATCTTGCGGCACAGGTGCTAAATTTTCGTCGCCTGAAAGCTTAGCAAACACTGCACTGCCAGAACCCGTCATCTTAGGCTGTAAACCTTGGGTGCGCAGGGCGTTAAGCGCCTGCGTTACTTGGGGGTTTAAAACCTCAGCTACGGGCTGTAAATCATTACAACCGAAGTTATATTGATGTCCAGCAAAGCCTGAGATTATAGCATGCGCAGAATCGCGTTTGAGTGCTGGATGGCCAAAAATGGCCGGGGTAGACAAGCCCTGTGCGGGTTTGACCACGACAAACCGCGCGGCGGGCAGGTCTAGCGGGGTGATTTGCTCGCCCACACCTTCTACCCAGGCATTGCTGCCGCGCAAAAAGAAGGGCACATCGGCACCCAGTTGCAAGCCTATGCGCTCTAAATCTGCCAGCGGCAGGTGCAGATGCCACAACCGGTTCAATGCCAAAAGGCAGGTGGCGGCATCAGAAGAACCGCCGCCTAAGCCAGCCTGGGTGGGGATGCGCTTGGTCAGGCCAATATGCACGCCGTAGTGGGTGCCTGTGGCGGTTTGCAAAGCGCGGGCTGCGCGAACGCATAAATCGTCTGCAGGCAGCGCATCTTGGGCCACGGCTGGCGCCATGTCTTCGCGACTAATGGCGCCATCGGGCCGCAGGGCCAGGTCAAGGCTGTCGCACCAGTCGATCAGCATAAAAGCCGATTGCAGCAGGTGGTAGCCGTCCGCGCGGCGGCCTGTAATGTGTAAAAACAGGTTGAGTTTGGCCGGGGCGGGCAGGTCGTAGAGGGCTTGCATAAAACAGGGCTGTAGCAGAACCTAGGGCTCAAGCACGATGCGCAGTTGCGCAGTAGGCAGTGGGCTGCTGCGCTGGGCGTTAATGCGGCCTTGGGCTTGGCGCGATACATCGGCCACCCAGCCGGGCACGTCCACAGCCTCGCCCCGCAGCCAGGCAAACAGGGCGGGCACTGGCACGGCGGCACCCGTGGTGCGCTCCATCATGGCCTGTACAGAAGGGTAGGCCTGTGTTGTGCCACCGGTTTCTAGCACCGCTTGGCCAGGGGCCCAGCGCAGCACGGCCACCGTGGAGCCCAGTGGGGTGTACAGGCTAAGCTCGCCCATTTCAGCGCTGCCTTGCAGCTCAAACCCCCCTGCAAACGACTGCACGGGCTCGCTGTCTACCAGCAGGCTCATGCGGCCCGTAAAACTCGGGTTTTGTGCATCTTTTACCTTGTTGGCCCAAGGATTTGCTGCACAAGCAGCTATCAAAAACAGAGTGACTGCAATGGCCATGCACCGCTGTAGGTGCCGCCATGCTAAGGTGCGCAATGGCATTACAGCTTGACGCGCAGGCGTTTGAGGGTTTGCAGCAGCGTCTCGTTTTCGGGGTTCAGCAGCATGCCTTCTTTCCAGATGGCAATGGCTTTGTCACGCTGGCCGTTGGCCCAGTACACCTCGCCTAAATGGGCCGCAATTTCAGCATCGGGCTTGCCTTGGTAGGCTGTGAGCAAAATTTTGATCGCCTCGGCTTTGTTGCCCAAACGAAACTCGACCCAACCCAAGCTGTCGGTAATAAACGGGTCGCCTGGGGCAAATTCGAGCGCTTTTTGAATCAAAACTTTAGCCTCGGGCAGGCGCACATTGCGGTCTGCCAAAGAGTAGCCCAGCGCGTTATAGGCTTGGCTAAAGTCGGGTTTGTTGGCAATGGTTTGGCGCAGCAGGCGCTCCATTTCGCCCATGCGGCCTAGTTTTTCGGCCATCATGGCCTGGTCGTACAGCAGCTCGTTGTCTTGCGGCGTGGCCAGCAAGGCTTGGCCTGCCAGGTCATAAGCCGCCTGGTATTTTTGGTTGTCACGCAGCAGTTGCAGCTCGGTGGTCATCTTCATGCGTTTGTCTTCGTCGCTGCGGTCGGGCAGGGCGCGTATCAGCTTAATGGCTTCGTCGAGCTTGCCTTGCTTGGCCAGCACCGAGGCGCGGCGGCTTTGCGCGCTGACCAAGGCTTGCGGGCTGTCTACTTTGGCAATCCAGCTTTCAGCCAGCGGGTAGTCTTTGCGTTTTTCAGCCACTTGGGCCAGTGCCAGGTAGGCTTGGGTCAGGCCGCGCTGGCGCTCGGTGCCATCGCCTTCTGCGGGGCCTTGGTCTTGCACCAGCTGAACATAGCGCTTAAGTGAGGTGTCGGCGTTGGCCAGCTGGTTGTCTTGCAGCTGCAAGCTGCCTAGCAGCAGCCAAGCGTCGGCAAAGTTAGGTGCCTCGCGGGTGATGATTTGTACTTGCTGGTTGGCATCTAGGTAGCGCTGACTGTCCAGCAGGGTGCGGGCGTAGCCCATGCGGATGTCGGTGCGCGGCTTGTCGCTGGCCAGGTAGCGCTTCATGATGTCTTCGGCTTGGGGCTGCTTGGGGCTGACCATCTCTAGCGCCAAGAGTGCGGGGGCCTCGTTGCCAGGGCTGGCGGTTTGGCCTTTGCGGGCAGCCTCTAGCGCGCCGGGTGCGTCGCCCGCGCCCAAGCGCAGGCGGCCTATGGCGGCCCAAGCGGCTGCTGCGTAGTCGCCGTTGGCACCGGGGGCTGTGTAGCTGCTTAGGGCCTGCTCTAGGGTGCTGGCGGCCAGTTTTTTGTCGGTTACCCGGCGGTAACCCCCAGCGCTGCGGCTAATGGCTGCGCTGCGCTGAGCAGCAGGCGTATTGGCCAGCAAGGCGCGCAAGGGGTCTACGCTTTCGGGTATGCGGTTTAAGGCCACCAAGATTTGAAATGCTCGCTCGTTGGCGGGCACCGAATTAGGCTGCGCTTGGCGCCATGCGCGGGCCGCCTGCAGGGCCGACTCGCCTTCGCGGGCTTCTAGTGCAATGTCGGTCGCGCGTTCGTACAGCTGGGGGTCGTTGGTTTTGCGCGCTGCGTCCAGCAGCAGCGAATAGCCTTTGCCGATCTCGCCTTGGCGTGCACTCAGTTCGCCCAGCAGCAGCTGGTAAAACATATTGGCATCTAAATTGGACACCGACAGGGGCTCTTTGTCAGCCTCAGGTGTGGATGCTGCTGGTGCTGATGATGCTGGCGCGGCAGGCGCAGCCGTCTGTGCATGGGCCGCAATGCCAGCGGCCAGCACCCAGCCAAGTACGGCACAGGGCACAAAGCTGCTCCCTGTCTTGCGCTGCATACTGCGCTGCTGGGTGCTGGCCGAATGGGCCGCTGGCATTACAGCAGCAAGGGTTAAGCAGGTGGGTAGCAAAGAAGTGGGTAGCAAAGAAGTGGGTAATAGCATGCAACGATGATAATCCATGCATGCCAGAATTGCCCGAAGTTGAAGTAACACGCCTTAGTTTTGCCAGCCGTATTGAAGGCGCGCAAATTAACGCCCTAGAAATGGGCAAGCCGCTGCGCTGGCCACTGGGCATTGACCCCGACGACCTGCAGGGCCGCACCGTTACCGCAGTGCGCCGCCGTGGTAAATATTTGCTGATTGACCTGGCCAGCCCGCTTGGCGCGCCGCAGGGGCTTTTATTGGTGCATTTAGGCATGTCGGGCTCGCTTAACTTTGGCCCCAGCCTGGGGCTGCCCGGCAAGCATGACCACTTCAGCCTGGCCACCACACGCGGCATGCTGCGCTTAAACGACCCGCGCCGCTTTGGTGCCGTGGTGTATGCGCCTTCTCAAACGCACCCTGCTGCGCACAAACTGCTGGGTAATTTGGGCGTAGAACCACTGACCGATGATTTTCAGGCCAAAGCCTTCCATGCAGCCCTGCAATTGCGCAAAACCGCCATCAAGCTGGTGCTGCTGGCCGGCGACATCGTGGTGGGCGTAGGCAATATTTACTGCTCAGAGGCTTTGTTTTTAGCTGGCATACGCCCCACCGTGCGGGCTAACAAGCTCAGCGCCCCCCGCGCGGCCAAGCTGCATGCGGCCATCCGCAGCGTGCTGCAAGCCGCCGTGCGCCAAGGCGGCAGCACCTTGCGCGACTTTTCTAGCGCCGAAGGGCAAACCGGCTACTTTCAGCTGCAAGCCAACGTCTACGGCCGCACTGGCGAGCCCTGCCGCGTGTGCGCCAGCCCCATACAGCTGCTAAAACAAGGCCAGCGCAGCACGTTTTTTTGCGCTACGTGCCAAAAATATTAGCCTCTGCTAATTCAAAATTTTACTATAGAAATAATAGCTTCTTGTGCCCAATTTACTTGGGTTATAGGGCTAAAAGGTATGCAAATTAGCCCTCCTCTCTAACGGCCAACACAGTTGGTACTTTTGGGTTTACTTGGGCCTAGGCCAGTGTTATATTAAAGAGCTATGCAGCACTTTGCCGACAGCCCCATAACACCCTCATTCAACGACCAGTTTGACTCGCACAGCACGTGGCGGCGTGAATTTGCTTTGCGGCTTAAGCTGTTGTCAGACTGGATGCGGGACCACGAGCTGCTGGACTCGGCGGTAGAAGAGCGGCTGCGCCGCCTTGAGGGCCAGATGCGGTCTGACAAGGTGATGGTGGCTTTTGTGGCCGAGTTTTCACGTGGCAAGTCTGAGCTGATTAACGCGATATTTTTTGCCTCTTACGGCCGCCGCATCATGCCCGCCAGCGCGGGCCGCACTACCATGTGCCCTACTGAGTTGGGCTGGGACGCAGACGTGCCGCCCTGCCTGCGCCTGTTGCCCATAGAAACCCGCCTGCAGCCCCACGCGCTGATGGAGTGGCGCGCCGCCCCTGAAAAATGGACCCGTATCGACCTGGACGTGAACGATGCCGCCCAGCTGGCCCAAGCCTTTGAAAAAGTGGCCGAAATACGCAAAGTAAGCAAAGACGAAGCCCGTGCGCTGGGCTTTTGGCACGATGACACCCCCGACGACAACCCCATGACGGACACCGCCGGCCTGGTAGAGGTGCCCAAGTGGCGCCACGCATTGATCAACATTGCCCACCCCCTGCTAAAACAAGGCTTGGTGATCTTGGACACGCCCGGTTTGAACGCCATTGGCGCAGAGCCAGAGCTGACGGTGAGCTTGATTCCGCAGGCCCACGCAGTGGTGTTTATTTTGGCGGCCGATACCGGCGTGACCAAGTCTGACCTGTCGATTTGGCGTGAGCATTTGATTACCGAGAGCACCGACAATTCGTCGCGCTTGGTGGTGCTGAACAAAATTGACACCATGTGGGACGCGCTGTCTACTCCCGCGCAAATACAGGCCAACGTAGAGCGCCAGCGCAGCACCACCGCCGAGATTTTGGCCCTGCCGCAATCGCAGGTGATCCCCGTTTCAGCCCAAAAAGGCCTGGTGGCCAAAGTTACTGGCGACAAGCCCTTGCTAGTGGCCAGCCAGTTGCCTTTGCTAGAGCAGGCCTTAAGCGAAGGCATGATGGGCCGACGCCGCGAGATTTTGCGCGGTGCCATGTCGTCGGGCATTTCCGATTTGCGCACCGAAACTGGCCGTGTGATCAACATTCGCCGCCGCGACTTGGCTGAGCAAATGGTCGAGCTGCGCGGACTGCGTGGTAAAAACGCAACAGTCATCAAGCACATGCGCAGCCGTATTGAGGCTGAGCAGGCCGAGTTTGATGCCAGTGGCTCGCGCATACACGCTGTGCGGGCGATTCACCTTAAATTGCTGCGCGAGGTGTTCTCTGCGCTGGGCAGTGCCACCTTGAAGGCCGAGCTGCGCCAGCTGAACGATACATTGCGCCAGCCCGGCATTAAGCTGGGTGTGCGCAAAGCCTACAACGACACCTTTGGCCGCCTGCGCGATGTGCTGTCGCACGCCAAGGGCCTCAATGGAGAAATTCAAACCATGCTGACCAGCAGCTTTAGGCAGCTGAATGCGGAGTTTGGCTTCTCGTTGCAAACCCCGCGCGAGCCCGAAATGGCCCGCCACCAGCGCGACCTTGACCTGGTAGAGCGCAGCCACCTGCAGTACCTTGGCCTGGGCAACACCCTGCGCTTGGCGCAGCCTGAGTTTGCCGACCGCTTGGTGCGTGCACTGGCCACCCGCCTGCGCGTGGTGTACGAGACGGCTTTGGGCGAGGTAGAGCTGTGGAACAAGTCGGCCGCTGCCCAGCTGGATGCCCAGCTGCGCGAGCGCCGCAAAAACTTTGCCCGCCGCATTGAAGCGATTGACCGTATTCAGGATGCGGCCAACACGCTGGACGAACGCATTGCCGAAATTACCGGGCAAGACAGCCACCTGACAGCGCTGGATGGCAAGCTGCTGGAACTGACAGCGCATTTGGTTGGCATACCGGCTGATGCAACGGACAAAGCCCAGCACCAAGACAAGGCCCATGCACAAGACACCGCAGCCGCGCAGCTGCGGTCGGCCTGATGTGCCTGCGGCCTGTTAGCTTTACTTAAGCTTTTCAACGCAATTGGCCCCGCAGACTTTGGCCAGCGCTGTGCTGGCATGGCAAGCCCAGTACGGGCGCAGCGGCTTGCCTTGGCAGGGCCAGCGCGACCCTTACCGGGTGTGGCTCTCCGAGATCATGCTGCAGCAAACCCAGGTAGTGACGGTGCTGGACTACTACCCGCGTTTTTTGCAGCGCTTTCCCACCGTCGCGGCGCTGGCTGCCGCCCCGCTAGACGATGTGCTGGCGTTGTGGAGCGGCTTGGGTTATTACAGCCGTGCGCGCAACCTGCACCGGTGCGCACGCAGCGTGGTGCTTGATTTTGCGGGGTCTTTCCCGCCTACAGCGCAGCTACTGCAAAGCTTGCCCGGCATAGGCCGCTCCACCGCAGCGGCCATAGCTGCGTTTTGCTACGGCGAGCGCGTGGCTATTTTGGATGCCAATGTTAAACGTGTGCTCACCCGCGCCTTGGGCTACGGGCATGACCTGAGCATGGCCGTGCACGAACGCAACCTGTGGGACCAAGCTACCAAGCTGTTACCCACAGCGCAGTTGGCCACCAGCATGCCGCGATATACCCAGGGC
Organism: Polaromonas sp.; assembly: GCA_043778205.1. Lineage (GTDB taxonomy): Bacteria > Pseudomonadota > Gammaproteobacteria > Burkholderiales > Burkholderiaceae_C > JAAFIP01. The sequence goes on from JAYWGO010000102.1 coordinate 10,012, forward strand.
ATCATGGACCTGGGCGCTACGCTGTGCACTGCGCGCAAGCCTGCTTGCGCACGCTGCCCGCTGGCCAGCCAGTGCGTGGCTTATGCGCAAGCTGCACCTGAGAACTACCCCGTCAAAACACGCAAACTCAAGCGCAGCAGCCAGTCGGTTTGGCTGCTGTGCGCGCACAAAACCACCCCCATTGCCAAGAGCGTTTTTCTCACCCAGCGCCCCACGCCCGGCGTGTGGGCAGGCTTGTACAGTCTGCCTATGTTTGACAGCCGCGAGGCACTGGTGGCCAAACTTAGCCCAGCGCAGCAAGCACGTTGTGTAGATGCACCTGCGCTGTTGCATGTGCTAACCCACAAAGACATGCATTTGCATGTGGTGCATGTAGCTTGGGATGAAGCTACCGTGCTTCAAAGCCAAGGGCAGTGGGCACAGCTAAGTGACCTAAACCGCATAGGCCTGCCCGCGCCTATCGGCAAGCTGCTGCGCAACTTGCTGGCGGGTTAAAAAACTGCCACTAAAACACGCTAGACGCAAACACATTACCGTCAATTTCGCGGTGGCGTTTAAGCGTAGTCCATTCTTTGGCAAAGTGGCGGGACAGCTCTTCTACTAAAAAAACCGAGCGGTGTTGCCCGCCTGTGCAGCCTATAGCCACCGTCACATAGCTGCGGTGGTCTTGCATCAGCGAAGGCAGCCACTGGGTTAAAAACGTCTCAATCTGCCGAAACATTTTGCGTACATCGTCGTGCTGTTTTAAAAACGCAGCCACAGGCGCGTCTTTGCCGCTAAGGGGCCGCAGCGCTGGCTCGTAGTGGGGGTTGGGCAGCATGCGCACATCAAACACAAAGTCGGCATCCAGGGGCAGGCCGCGCTTAAAGCCAAACGACTCAAACACCAAGGTCAGCTGTTTGGCGGGTGCTTCTAGCAGTGCTTTGATATAGCCTTGGAGTTGCGTAGCGCGGATCATGCTGGTGTCAATCACATGTGACTGCTCGCGCAAATCCGCCAGCAGCTCGCGCTCTAGCTCAATCGCATCGGTAAGCGCACGTTGCTGGTCGCCATCGTTATTGTTAGACAGTGGATGCTTGCGCCGCGTTTCTGAAAAGCGGTGCACCAGCGTGTCGGTGCGGGCATCTAAAAACACGGTTTTAATGCGCACGCCCCGCTCGCGCAGCTGCTTAAACTGCGCAGGCAACAAGGGCAGTGATGATGCGCTGCGCACATCCATGGCAATGCCAATGTGGCGCACTTGGTGGGCTTTTTCTACGTCTATAAACGCACTGAGCAGCTCGGGTGGGAGGTTGTCTACGCAGTAATAGTGCGCGTCTTCCAGTGCATGCAGCGCCACTGACTTGCCCGAGCCCGACATGCCGGTAATCAAGACTACTTCGATCGAGGTGGTGGGCGCAGGTGTCATGGTTTGATATTAACCAACTTGTGTGACGCAAATGTGTGCTGCGTTACTTTTATATGTGGGCAATTACTGACGTTGGCCCAGCATCTCTTTGGCGTGGGCCAGCGTCGTGCCCAGCAGCTTTTCGCCGCCCAGCATGCGGGCAATTTCACCCACACGCTGCTCGCCTGCAATAGCGCGTACATCGCTGCTGGTGTGTTTGCCTTTGAGCTGCTTGGCCACCAGCAGGTGGTGGTCGGCGCAGGCAGCCACTTGGGGCAGGTGGGTCACGGCCATGACTTGGCGGTCAATGCCCAGCTGCTTCATCAGGCGGCCTACGGTTTCGGCCACCGCGCCGCCTACGCCAGAGTCTACTTCGTCAAAGATTAAAGTTTGCGCTTTGCCCAGGCGGCTGGTGGTCACTGCAATGGCCAGTGCAATGCGCGATAGCTCACCGCCTGAGGCCACCTTGCCCACGGGGCGCGGTGTGCTGCCTGCGTGGCCGGCTACCAAAAATTCAATGCCTTCTTGGCCGTACTGTGCGGGCTCGTCTAGTGGCAACAAAGCCACCTCAAACTTACCGCCTTGCATGCCCAGGCCTTGCATGGCTTGGGTAATGGCAAGGCCCAGCTGGGGCGCAGCCTTGCGGCGCTGGGCAGTCAGTTGGCTGCACTGCGTAAGCAGCAGGGTGTGTGCCTTGTGCTGCGCGGCTTCTAGCGCGCTAATGTCGGCTGCTGCTTCATTGGTGGCCAGCTCAGCTTTCCAGCCAGCAAGCAGGTCAGCTAGCTGGGCAGGTGTGCGTTTGTAGCGGCGTGCCAGCGATATCCACTGTGTTAAGCGCTCGTCTAGCTGGGCCAGGCGCTGGGGGTCGGGCTCGGTGTTGCGGGCGTAGGCGTGCAGGCTGTGCACCACGTCTTCTACCTGCGCTAGGCTGGTGGCCAAAACCTCGGCCAGCGCTTTAAAGTCAGGCACCAGCAGCTCTTGGTTTTGCAGCAGTTGCTGGGCTTTGGCAAGGTGCGTAGTCACGCCACTTTCGTCGCCTTCTAGCGCGGCAATGGCAAGGTGCGCGGCTTCTAGCAGGCCTGCGGCATTGGCCAGCGTGCTGTGCTCGGCGTTAAGGGCTTCCCATTCTTGGGGCTGGGGTGCTAGTTTTGCCAGCTCGCCAATTTGCCAGCTTAGGCGCTCCCGCTCTGACTCTAGTGTAGCCTGCGCAGCCCGTGCGTCTTGCAGGGTTTTAAGCGCTGCCTTCCACGCGTGGTAGGCAGTAGACACGTCTTTGCTGCTGATTTTGCCGTAGGCATCTAGCAGGCCGCGTACTTCGTCGGCGCGGGTCAGGGCGGCCCATGCATGCTGGCCATGAATGTCCACCAGGTGGTCGGCTATCTCGCGCAGTTGGCCCACCGTGGCGGCGCTGCCGTTGATCCAGGCGCGGCTTTTGCCTTGGGCATCAACCGTGCGGCGAATCAGCAGGGTGTCGGTGTCGTGGTCTGCATCGCCAAAGCCCCCTTCGCCCAGCCAGTCACCCAGCCAGCTGGGGGTGTCAAATTCCGCGCTAATTTCTGCCCGCGCTGCGCCTTCGCGCACCACACCTGCGTCGGCGCGTGCGCCCAAAAGCAGTTGCAGGGCATCAATCAAAATCGACTTGCCAGCCCCAGTCTCTCCGGTTAGCACGGTAAAGCCTTTGCACAGGTCCAGCTCAAGTTCGTGCACGATCACAAAGTCGCGCAGGTTCATTTTGCGTAGTGCCACGGCTAAACCCCTCCCTCGTTCCAGTGCAGTTTTTTGCGCAGCGTGTCAAAGTAGCTCCAGCCCATGGGGTGCAAAAAGCGCACTTGGTGCTGCGAACGTTGCACCGTAATGCGGTCGCCATGCAACAACGAGGCCAGGGACTGCATGTCAAAATTGGCGCTCGCATCGCGGCCAGCCACTATTTCAATCGCCACCTGTGCGTTATCACCCAGCACCAGCGGGCGGTTAGACAGGTTGTGGGGGGCAATCGGCACCATTACCCAGCCGGTAATGGAGGGGTGCAAAATAGGCCCTCCGGCTGACATGGCGTAGGCCGTAGACCCGGTGGGCGACGCAATAATCAAGCCGTCGGCCCGCTGGTTGGCCACAAAGCGGCCGTCCACCTCTACCCGCAGTTCTAGCATGCCCGCAGTAGCGCCGCGGTTGACCACCACGTCGTTCATGGCCAGCGCATCAAACACGCAGCGCCCATCGCGCAGTACCTGCGCATGCATGAGGCTGCGCAAGTCTTCGGTGTATTCACCGCGCAGCATGGGTGCCAGGGTGGCCTGGTAGCTGTCTAGCGCAATATCAGTAATAAACCCTAAACGGCCTTGGTTAATGCCTACCAGCGGTACACCAAAGCGTGCCAGCTGCCTGCCAATGCCCAGCATGGTGCCGTCGCCGCCCACCACCAAGCCCAGGTCGCAGTGCGCGCCAATGCCGTTAACGTCCAGGCTAGGGTAGCCGGTAATGCCGGTGTAGGCGGCGGTGTCTTTTTCTAGCGCTACATCTAAGCCCGACTTTTCTAAAAACCGGGCAATCTCTAGCAAAATTTCGCGCGCACCCGGCCCACTGCTGGCGTGGTACTTGCCGATCAGGGCCACGTGGCGAAATTGCGAAGGGGTAGGCTGCACGGAAGTTGGCTGTGTGAATGTAGACTGCGTAAATGTAGGCTAGCGTAAGCTAGATTGTGTCAAGTTTAAATTACACCATTAAAATGCAAGCACATATGAGTATCTGCGATTTTTATGCTGGATGACCGTGCCAAGCTGTTATTAAAAGCGCTGGTAGAGCGCTATATCGCTGATGGGCAGCCCATCGGCTCGCGCACGCTGTCGCGTGCCAGCGGCCTGGACCTGTCGCCCGCCACCATTCGCAACGTAATGAGCGACCTGGAAGAGCTGGGCCTGATTGCCTCACCCCACACCTCGGCCGGGCGCATTCCTACTGCACGGGGCTACCGCTTGTTTGTGGACACTATGCTGACGGTGAACCGGCAAGAGTTTGCGCCTCCTATCTTGGTGGCCGAGCAGCCGCACAAGGTGATTACCAATGCTGCGCAATTGCTGTCTAACCTGTCGCAGTTTGTAGGGGTGGTAATGGCACCGCGCCGCAGCTCGATTTTTCGGCACATTGAATTTATGCGTTTGTCTGAAAAACGCATTTTGGTCATCATCGTCGCGCCCGACGGCGATGTGCAAAACCGGGTGATTTTTACCGAAAGCGACTACACCCAAAGCCAATTGATCGAAGCCAGCAACTTCATTACCAGCCACTACGCGGGGCTAGAAATAGAGCAGGTGCGCGAAAAGCTGAAGTCTGAAATTGAGCAACTGCGCAGCGAGATAGCCGCCCTGATGCAAGCCGCAGTGCAACTGAGCAGCGATGCCCAAGGCCAGGGCGACGCCGAGGTGGTGATATCTGGCGAGCGCAACCTGCTGGCAGTGAGCGATTTTTCTACTGATATGGGCCAGTTGCGCCGCGCGTTTGATTTGTTCGAGCAAAAAGCCCAGCTCATGCGCTTGCTGGACGTGTCCAGCCAGGCCGAGGGCGTGCGTATTTTTATTGGCGGCGAAAGCTCGATTGTGCCTTTTGAAGAGCTGTCGGTGGTGAGCGCGCCTTACGAGGTGGACGGACATATCGTGGGCACCCTGGGCGTGATTGGCCCCACGCGCATGGCATATGACCGCATGATTCAGATTGTGGACATCACCTCTAAGCTGGTGAGCAACGCGCTGAGCCACCATAAATAAAACCGCCTAAAACACTGCTATAATTTAAAGCTGCGCGGCTGTAGCTCAGTTGGATAGAGTACTTGGCTACGAACCAAGGGGTCGTGGGTTCAATTCCTGCCAGCCGCACCAAAAAATGACAAGCCTGCAACGCAAGTTGCAGGCTTTTTCATTGGAACTCCTTGAGTGAATGCACTGTGTGGATGTTGTGTGGCAAGCACGCAGCTTCCAGACCCATTTTGTGACCCAACGGCCGCCCTATGAGCAAAGCTTTTACCAAAGAGACTGACGCCAGCGACGATGGTGCGGACGGTTTGGACGGCGCAGGTTTGCCCGCATTGCCACCGGGCAGCAAAAACTACATCACACCCCAAGGCTACGCCCGCCTGCGCACAGAGCTGTTGGACTTAATGGACAACGAGCGCCCCAAAATCGTTGAATCGGTGCACTGGGCCGCTAAAAATGGCGACCGCAGCGAGAACGGCGACTATTTGTACGGCAAAAAGCGGCTGCGCGAGATTGACAAGCGGATTCGGTTTTTGGCCAAACGTTTAGAGATTGCCGAAGTGACAGACCCGTCGGCTTTGCATGGCCAGCCGCAGGTATTTTTTGGCGCTACCGTAACGTATGCAGATGCTGCTGGCGCTGAACACACGGTAACTATTTTGGGTATTGACGAGGCCGACAGCGCCCGCCAGCAGGTCAGCTGGATATCCCCCATAGCCCGCGCTTTGCTCAAAGCACGCGCGGGCGATGAAGTGCGTTTGGTAACGCCGCTGGGCGTGCAGATGCTGGAGGTGTTGGCGGTGAGCTACCCATCTAAAGTTGTTTGATCACTATAGATTTCATAGCTGCCTGTGCAATATTTCCTTGGGCTTGCAGGGTATTTTGCTTGTAAAAATACCTGTTTTGGGTACTTTTTTAATGATTTTTGGGTGTTTTTAGACCTTTGAAGATCGCTCCCCCGGCTGTTGTAGCGCTAGCGCCGCTGGTGTGGGGCCTTGCTGCAAAATCTTCCAAAAGCACGCGCGAAATCAGGGTGCGCGAGGCTAGCTTTTGCACCGCGCACCTTTTTCCAGATTTTCATCAAGGCCCCACACCATCGACGCTTGGCCGGCTTGGTTGGCATGCGGGGAGGGGAGGAGTCATGGGCTATGGGTGAAAGTTAAATTGAAGGTGAAGGTGAACGAATGCACCAAACGCCTAGAGAGCCACATTGTCAGTAAGCATTGCACACGCAAACCCGCGTGCCCCCCGGCCTAAAGCCAGCACACTGCCAATCACAGTCACACACGGCGGCCCCACGTGCCTTCAACTACCAAATTTGCCAGGGAGAAGCGATGGGAGCGTGTTTTTTGCAAACTGCAGCAAAGGCGCGGAAACAGCCTACGATAACTACTGAGCTGTGCGTGTGTTTTGCGGAAGTTTGCAAAAAATATGTCCCGTCGCCCGACCAAGGTAAATA
>JAYWGO010000103.1:0-2065 GCA_043778205.1 Polaromonas sp.
TGATGTATGGAAAAAGACACGGCTGACGCACGGCAAACGATAGTTACCAACACAACGCCGCTGATTGCATAGGCGCGTGGCACGCCTGAGTGGTTTGACCCTGACAGGCTCAATCAGTGTTTTGCTTAAAGCACAAAAGATGGGTTACGCAGTAACCATAGAGCAGGCCATTGAACGCATGCGCCAGCACGGTATCTGGCTCAGTGCAGAGGTCATTAAGTTTGCCTTGCAGGCGCTACATTGATATGAATTTAATAGCTGCTTGCGCAATGAACGCGGTAGCTACAGCCGTTTTCAATCAATTCCATCAGCTACAATCGTGCTTCACAGGTTCACCATTTCAATCAACTTAATATTCTTCTTGAGCAGCGCATTCACCAAGTCAGACAAGTCAATTCCCTTGGCCTCTGCTTTGGCGCTGAGGTAGCCTTGCACCTGCTCGTCCAGGTACACGGGCAGCTTTAACACAGCGTTTGGCTGGTAAAACTTGCCCCGCACCCCTTTAGAAAAATCGTACTGTTCTTTCATGTAGTTCACCTTTCAGGTTGCAGCGATTGTACTAACTACAAAAATCATAGCTGCTCGCGCAATATATGCGGTTGCTAGCAGCAGTTTTATCTATCAAAAACTCATGGATGAGACTTGTACCCGCGTGCAGTGGCGTTAGCTGGGCAGGACTGCTAGGATGCCGCTTTCACTACAAATGACGCATATGGTGGGGTTTAGATTAAGATCCGAATAAGTTTAAGGGCATCGGAATGACGAAAAAGAGTGGCATCAAAGTGGCAGTAGTTTCAAAGAATCTGTGGTTGGGAGCAATTGGCAACCTGGCACTGATTTTGGTACTGCTGTTTGGCCAACATAGCCACGCTGCACAAGCGGTGGAGCAGCCAAGTTTAAATTGGTATTTTCCAACCGGAAATGGATGGCCTGCTGATGTTGAAGGCTATCACTCAAGCATAGATACCTTTGTATCAATTTTAAATCAACGAAGCTCCGAAGCCTATCAGCGTTGCATGGGACAGTTTCAACCAGTCGGTGGTTATATTGGACCTTGTAGAAGGCTAACCCTGTCAACTCCACATCTTGTTAACACACCACCGTACAACCAATTTGTAAATGGTGTGCCGTACTCTGTGGAATTTGACACTGTCGAGCAGTACACCCATACCCCCGCTTACAGCGCATACGATACTGTTAAGAACATAAAATTCGGCATACTTTATTCAAATTGGACGTGCCCTCAAGGTACAAATTATGCTGGTAACTTTACCGATTCCAGCCATACAAATGCTATCCGCTATTGCTTTAATGGTGCAGCTGCTTCAAACAACATCTCGCAGCCAGACCCTCCAATCTGCAAAAAATCGCCAAATGAAGTTCCAGATGGGGCCACAACATCGCGCCCAATTATTCCGGCAACAGGACAAAAAATACTGGTAGAGACAGACCATGCTGGCAGTAGTCCGCATCCGTTAGAGCTGATCCGCACCTATCTAGGTGGGCCCTACCGTGAATCCAGCCCTTTGCCAAATGCGCTGTTTCCGCAACTGCCCGCCTTGAACCCCAACAATACGCGCTGGAACTGGAGTTTAGGTTTAGGTGCACGTTTGGTTAAAAAACCGCAAGCTCTTTCCTACTATTGGTCGGAAGGTAACGCGACGGCCTACTACGTTAGTGGTCGAGAAATCCTCTTTAATGATGGGCGCACTAAACGATTTTTGGGAAGTGTTTATAACAACATGTTCTCTACCTTCAGTAATTTGGACGCGGGGCCATGGAGGGACGCAGACGGCAAAGACACATTGACTGAGAATTTTGCTGTTGATGGCACGACCCGCACAGGCTTTACCTACCGCAACGTTGATTCCGACGCGGTGTATAAGTTTGACTTGCAAGATCGGATGACCGAAAAAATCCAGCGCAACGGCTGGGCGATGCGCTACACCTATGACCCCGCATTATTGCAAACCACCGTAACCAACCAGTTTGGCAAGCAACTACGTTTGAACTACAACGCAGCCAATGCGCTTACCAGTGCTGTATTGCCTGACGGAAGCACTAT
>JAYWGO010000104.1:0-16451 GCA_043778205.1 Polaromonas sp.
CTATTTGCTTAATAAATTGTTAACCTGTGCAAGGTCTTCGGCTTTTAAGCTGCCATTGGCTTGGCGCAGCCTGAGGCCGCCTACCAGCACGTCGTAGCGGGCTTTGGCCAAATCGCGTTTGGTTTGGAAAAGTTGGCTTTGGCTGTTGAGCACGTCGATGTTGATGCGCACCCCTACTTGGTAGCCTAGCTTGTTGGCATCCAGCGCACTTTGGCTGGAGGCCTCTGCGGCTTCCAGCGCTTTGACCTGGCCTTGGCCCGACAGCACGCCAAAGTAGGCGGTGCGGGTGGCCTGGGCGATGGCGCGCTTGGCACCTTCCAGGTCGTTACGGGCCTTGTCTTCAAGCTGCAAGGTTTCTTTGATACGGTTTTGGGTGGCAAAACCAGCAAACAACGGCAGGTTGAACTGCAGGCCAATGCTGGCGGTGTTGGCGCGGTTGTTGGCGGGTGGCACGTTCAGCGTGCGGGCTATGCCGTAGCTGGCGACGGCGTCTAGCGTGGGCTTGTGGCCAGCTTCGGCTTTGCGGGTTTCTAGCTGGGCTACTTCCAGGCCCAGCTGGGCTGACTTGATACTGGGGTGCTGCTCTTCAGACTGTTTAACCCAGGCATCTACGTCGGCGGGCAAGGGCGCTGCCAAGCTTAAGGGCAGGGCTACGGTTTTAGGGTTGGCGTTGCTTTGGCCTACCAGCTGGTCTAGCGCAATTTTCTTCACGCGCAGGTCGTTCTCGGCGGCTATTTCTTGGGCTACCACCAGGTCAAACCGGGCCTGGGCTTCGCGGGTGTCGGTGATGGTGGAGGTGCCAACTTCAAAGTTGCGTTTGGCGCTGGCCAGTTGCTCGGCTACAGCGGCTTTTTGGGCTTTAACAAAGGCCAGGCTGTCGATGCTGGCCAGCACGTCAAAGTAAATTTGTGCGGTGCGCACAATCAGGTCTTGCTCGGCGCTGGTAAGGGTAGCTTCTGCCAAAGCGATAGATTTTTGGCCTTGCTCGGCAGTGGCGGTGTTGGCTGGGCGGTACAAGGGCTGGGACGCGCTCAAAGTCAGATTTTGTGATGTCGGGTTGCGGGTTACGTCGGGGTTGGAGTTGTCTACGTTGGCGCGGTTGATGCTGGCACTCAAGCCTGCAGTAGGGTACAAACCGGCATTGGCTTGCGCGGCCTTGGCCAAGTTAGCCTCGTACTGGGACTTGGCCGACTGGTAGGCGGCATCGTAGGCGCGGGCAGCTTCGTACAGCTGGGACAGGTTTTGCGCTTGAACGTTAAACCCAAAGCACAGGCCAAGTGCTGCTGCCAAAGGTACGAGAAGATGTTTTTGCATGGTAAGACCTTTCGGGTTCTTCAAAATTAGGTGCTGTCAAACGGGTCTGCTAGTACTGCGGCACGCTTGGGTCGGCCTCTGCGCTCCAGGCAGCAATACCGCCTGCAATATTGACCAGCTGCTCAAAGCCGTTTTGCGACAAATAGCGGGCTACATTCTGACTGCGCATGCCGTGGTGGCACAGGCAGGCAATAGGCCGGTCGGTGGGCAGCTCGGCCATGCGCGCGGGGATGTCTTGCATCGGCATGCTCAGCACGTCAAAGGCGGGCGCACCGTCCAAGGGGCGCAGGGCCGCAGTGGTAAATTCCCACGGCTCACGTACATCAAGCACCAGGGGCGTGGCACCGCCCAGGCTGTTGGCCCACTGGGCAAATGCTGCGGGACGAATTTGCGCGATCATGCTTTGATGGTGGTGTGAAAAAATTAAAAGCTGAACTTAGAGTCTTCGCCAAAGCCTTGCAGGCGCGGTGCCACCGTGTCCCAAGGCTGGGTGGTAACCACAGTGCCGTCAGCAGCCTTGGTCACAAAGGTGGCGCGCATCATCGGCTCGTTGCCTACAATAGCGGCCAAGCGGCCACCGGGCTTGAGCTGGGCCAGCAGCGCTGCGGGCACATGGGCTACCGAGCCTGAAAGCAAAATGACATCGAAAGGGCCCGCTTCACCGCCACCCGCACCGAGGTCTTTAGCGCCGTCGGCTGTGCGCACTTCGCAGTTGTATATACCCGCTGTTTGCAGATGGGCACGGGCGGTTTGCGCCAGCTCTGGCACTATCTCAAGGCTGATCACGCGCTGTGCGCGGTGCGAAAGCAAAGCGGCCATGTAGCCGCTGCCAGTGCCAATTTCTAGCACTTTTTCGTGCTTTTGCACCGCCAAGTCTTGCAGCAGGCGGGCTTCTACCTTGGGCGACAGCATGCTGGCACCGTGGCCCAGCGGAATCTCCATGTCTACAAAAGCCAACGCCTTGTGGGCCAGCGCGCAAAAGTCTTCACGCTTAACTGCGGCCAGCAGCTGCAAAACGTGGGTGTCGAGCACGTCCCAAGGGCGGATTTGCTGTTCGATCATGTTAAAGCGGGCTTGTTCGATGTTCATAGGGTTCTCTGGGGTGAAGTGGGCTTGCTGCAGATTGCGCTTACAAGGGCAATCTGTCAATTTTAGGTGGGCTGGGTAAAGTTTCTGTGTTGGTGGGTACTTTGCCTGTAAAAAGGCGTTTGACCCAGTTAGACAGATCGTCCATGTAGCAGTACATCACCGGCACCACCACCAGGGTTAGCAGCGACGAGGTAATCACCCCGCCAATAACGGCCTGGCCCATGGGTGCGCGCTGCTCAGCGCCTTCGCTTAAGGCAAAGGCCAGGGGGATCATGCCAAAAATCATGGCCAGTGTGGTCATCAAAATAGGGCGCAGGCGCACTTTGGCGGCCATCAGCAAAGCTTCAGAGCGGCCCAGGCCGGGCGCGGTGATGTTGCCCTGCGCGTCCCGCACGGGCTCGCGCACGCGAATGGCAAAGTCCACCAGCAAAATAGCGTTTTTGGTCACCAAGCCCATCAGCATAACCACGCCGATCACCGAGAACATGGACAGCGTGGAGCTAAACAGCAGCAGCGCCAGCACCACGCCAATGAGCGTGAGCGGCAGCGCCGTCATCAGCGCTACTGGCTGGAAGAAGCTTTTGAACTGGCTGGCCAAAATCATGTAAATGAAGATCACTGCCAGCGCCAGCGCTGAGACTGCATAGCCAAAAGATTCGGCCATGTTCTTGGTGCTGCCACCAAACTGGTAGCTGTAGCCTGGCGGCATGGCTATGCTGTCCATGGCTGTGCGCACATCGGCAGACACTTCGCCGGCAGAGCGGCCATACACGTTGGCGTTAATGGCCACTTCACGCGACAGGTCGCGGCGGTTAATTTGGTTGGGGCCGGTAGACTCGCGCACGGTGGCAAACTGGTTTAAGCGCACCACATTGCTGCCGCCGCTGGCAGAAGTCACTGCAAAGGGCAGGCGTTCCAAATCTTGCGGGGTGTTGCGCGCCTCGGGTGCCAAGCGCACGTTCACGTCGTAGGTTTGGTCATCCGCTGCGCGCCAGTTGCCTACCGTTTGGCCTGCAACCAGTGTGCGCAGGCTGTTGCCAATTTGGTTCACGTTCAGGCCCAGGTCAGAGGCCGCTTCGCGCCGTACATCTACCTCAATGGTGGGTTTGCTGGGCTTGACGCTGGAGTCTAAATCTACCAGGCCATTGATGCTGCGCAGCTTGGTCATGGCTTGCACGGCCAAGCGCTCAAGCTCTTTAAGGTCGCTGCCTTTGAGCGAGAACTCAATTTGCTTGCCGCCGCCTACTGCGTCGCCGCCCACTGCACTGGTTACGGTGATGCCCGCCACGCGGCCTAAACGTTCGCGGATGCTGGCAGAGACTTGGTCAACGCTGCGCTTGCGGTCTTTGCGGTCGATCAAACGGATGTAGATGGAGGCGTAAATTTTGCCCTGCGCGTTGCCGGTATTAATGGTGGATAAGGTGTAGCGCACCTCAGGAAATTCGCGGATGATGGCCTCGGCTTGGCGGGTTTTAGCCTCGGTGGCTTCCAGCGACGAACCTACCGGCGTGTACAGCGAGACATTGGTTTCACCAAAGTCTGCCTTGGGCACAAACTCGGTGCCTACAAAACGCATCATCCCAATGCTCAGGGCAAACGTAACCAGTGCAATAAGCAAGGTGGTTTTTTTAAACTGCAAGCTCCAACGCAAAATACGCTGGTAACGGTCAGACAAGCGGTCGGTGGCTTTTTCAAACCAGTGGGTCACGCGGCCAATGGTTTTGTCGTACCAGTTTTTGGGGGCAAACGCTTTGCCATGCTGGTCGATGGCGGGGTCATGCCAAATGCTAGACATCATGGGGTCGAGCGTGAAGCTGACGAACATAGAGATCAGTACTGCAGCCACAATAGTGATGCCAAATTCGTGGAAAAATTTGCCAATAATGCCTTGCATAAACCCAATGGGCAAAAACACCGCCACGATAGACAGCGTGGTGGCCAGCACGGCCAGGCCAATTTCTTGCGTACCGTCCAGCGAGGCTTGGTAGGGCGTTTTGCCCATTTGCACATGGCGCACAATATTCTCGCGCACCACAATGGCATCGTCAATCAACAGGCCCACGCACAGGCTCAGCGCCATCATGGTGATGATGTTGATGGTAAAGCCAAACATGTTCATGAACAAGAAGGTGCCGATCAGCGCGATAGGCAGCGTCAACCCGGTAATAACCGTGGAGCGCCACGAGTTGAGGAACAAAAACACAATCAGCACCGTCAGCAGCGCGCCTTCAATGAGGGTGCGGCGCACGTTGTCAACCGACACACGGATGGGGCGTGAGTTGTCAATGATCGGTTCTAGCTTGACGCCTGGCGGCAGCGTGGGTGTAAGCTCGGCCAAGGTTTTTTTAAGGCCGTCCACCACGTCGATGGTGTTGTCGTCTTGCGCTTTTTGCACTGACAGCAGCAGCGTGCGCTGGCCGTTGTACAGGGCCAAGCTCTCGGCCTCTTGCGCGCCATCGTTGATGCGGGCCAGCATGCCCACGGTAATGGCGCTACCGGCTTTGCGGGCGACAATAATTTTGGCAAAGTCTTCGGGCCGCTGCATGCGCGCTTGCACTTGCACTACGCGCTCTTGTGTGAGGGAGCGCACCGCGCCCACCGGCAGGTCTTGGTTTTCGTTGCGTACCGCCGCCACAATTTGGTCTGCACTGATGCCGTAAGACTCTAGCGCTTGCGGGTTGAGGTAAATATTGATCTCGCGTTTGGTGCCGCCCACCAGCGATACCGAGCCCACACCGCGCACGTTTTCAAGGCGCTTTTTTAAGCTTTGGTCAGCCCAGTTGGTCAGCTCTACGGGGCTGAGTGCTTTGCCCTTGGTGGGGTCAGGCAGCACGGCCAGCGACCATACCGCCCGGCTGGACGGGTCAAAGCGCAGCACGCGTGGTTCTTTTACCTCAGTGCGCAGCAGCGGGCGCACAGCGGCCACTTTTTCACGCACATCGTCCGCGGCTTTGCGGCCGTTCATGTTCAGGGCAAATTCAATGATGACCACGGAAGAGCCTTCGTAGCTGCGAGAGGTCAGTGCGTTGATACCGGCAATGGAATTGACAGCTTCTTCGATTTTCTTGGAGACTTCGGTTTCAACAATTTCAGGCGATGCGCCGGGGTAGTCGGCAATCACCACCACGACAGGAAAGTCGATATTGGGAAACTGGTCAACTTTAAGGCGCTGGTAGCTGAAAATGCCCAGCACCACCAGGGCCAGCATCATCATGGTGGCAAAGACGGGGTTTTGCAGGCTAACGCGGGTGAACCACATGGTGCGGGTGCTTTAAGAAGGGGTTACTTGCTGGCGGCGGTGGCGGCTGGCGCGGAGGCAGCGCTGGTGGCGGCCCCTACCGTGGCGGTAGTTGCACTGGCCAAAGACACTTTGACCTGGCTACCCTCATGTATAAAGCCTGCGCTGGCCAGCGTAACCAGCGTGCCAGGCGCCAGTTTTTCAACTGCCACCATGCTGACCCCGTTGGCATCGCCGCGCGCGCCCAACTCTACGCTTTGGTGCACGATGCGCTGGCTGCTGTCGGCGCTTTGAACGACCTGCACATAGGGCACGGGTTTGTCGTTGCGCACGGCACCCAAGGGCACGCTTAAAGTTTGCACTTTGCTGGTGCCCAGCGTGCCTTGGGCAAACAAACCTTGGCGCAAACCTGCGCTAGGGGCTACTGTTAAATACACCAGCACGCTCCGGCTGCCTGCTACTGCGCTGGGGTTGATGCGGCTGACAATGGCAGGCACTGTCTCGGTGCGGCCTTCAAAGCGCAGCAGCGCTTGCTGGCCCACCCGCACATCCACTGAATCTGCCGCACCCAGCGGGGCTTCTAGCTCTAGGCGACTAAGGTCAATAATTTCGATCACGCGGGCATCGATGCCTACGCGCTCACCTGGCTGCGCCGCGCGCTGCGACACCACGCCGCTGATCGGCGCTTTAAGCACCGTGTCGTCTAATGACTTGCGGGCCACTTCTACCGCTGCCAAGGTGGCGGCGTGGGTGGACTTGGCTGCTGCCAAGCTGGCCGCAGACGCGTCCAAAGCGGTGCCTGAGATAAAGCCTTGGTTGACCAAGGCTTTGTTATTGTCAAAGGTGCGCTGGGCAATGTCGATTTGCGCTTTGGCGGCATCGGCGCTGCGCTGCGCTTGGGTCACCCGCGACTGGTATTCGCCTGAGTCTATGCGGGCAATGGTTTGGCCGGCTTTAACGGTATCGCCCTCGCGCACGGTCAGGCCTTGCAGCTCGCCAGGCACGCGCGCTTTTACCAACGCGCTGTTGGCCGCCTTAAGCGACCCTGACAGCGGCAGGCCCTCGGACAATTCCATGACCTGGGCCGTGGCCACGTCGCCAGCTGCCAGCTCTAGCACGGCCTGCGGCTTGGGCAGCGCAGCTTTGGCCTGCTCTGCCTTGCGCGCCGCCAGCGCCCGCGTGCCGGCCACGCCCAATGCGCCCAGTGCCACCAGCACTGCTAAAACCAATAACCACTTACGGTAATTTTTCATGGGTACGCTACATTAAAACAAGGACTGCGCCGCATCAGTGGCGCTTTAACAGGCCGTGCACCACCATGTCGGCTTGCACAGCGATGTACTTTACGGGGTCTAGCTGCTGGTCACCACTGACGCAGCAGCCCATGGAATGCTTCCAGGTGACCAAATGGATCAACGGGGCCAGCACGCTGAAGATGGCGTACTCTTGGTCTACCGTGCGAAATTCACCCCGGTCTACGCCGCGTTGAATCACGCTGCGCACCAAGCGGTGGTTAGGCTCGATAACTTCGGCATAGTAAAAAGCCGCCAGCTCGGGGAAATTAGTGGCCTCGCTCATCATCAGCTTGGTGATGCCAGAGGCTTTGGTAGAACCAAACCGCTCCCACCAGGTTTGCATCAGGTGGGGAATCAGCTCTGAGGTGGGGCCGCTATATTTTTGTACTTCTTCAAAACCAGAGTCAACGGCCTTGCCCATGCTTTCACGTACCACTGCTTTAAAAAGGTCTTCTTTGGTGGGGAAGTACAAAAACAGTGTGCCTTTAGACACACCTGCGCGTTGGGCCACTTCTTCCGAGCGTGTGGCGGCAAAGCCTTTTTCTACAAACAAGTCCAGCGCAGCCGCCAGCAGTTCACCCGGGCGCGCTTCTTTGCGGCGCTCGCGGCGGCTGGCAGGGGAGTCTAGGAGTTCGGACATGGTTAAATTAATGACTGACTGGTTAGTAATGTACCGCAATAGGCCGAAACGGTCAAACTAAAAGCTGATGTTGGGCTGTATGGCAAGCCTTTATTGTGCGTAAAGGCCAGGCCAAGTTAAGCCTACTGGCCTAGCACCAAGCCCAGCATTTCATTGAGCACCCAGCGTGCATGGCGCAGGCCGTGGGCGCTGGGCAGCCATTCCAGCGTGGCCGAGGTCACCGGTTCGGTGTAGCCCATGGGCGCGGGCAGTACCACTAGCCCAGCGTCTTCAAAAGCCCGGCGCGCGCGCGGCATGTGCCAGGCATTGGTAACCAAGGCTATCCGCGTGATGCCGTCTTTTTTCAGTAAAGCTGCGGTTTTTTGGGCGTTTTCGCGGGTATCACGCGATCCGCCTTCTAGCCAGCGCAGGGGTGCCAAGCCCAGCTGCGCGGCCCAGCGTTGGGCGGCTGCGGCCTCGGTGTCGGCCGTGTCACTGGCAGCCCAGCCTATGCCGCCGCTAAAACCCAGTGGCAGGCCGCTGCTTTTGGCCAGCACCACGCCATAGTGCAGGCGGGTAACTGTGGCTTGGGCGGGCTGCGCTTGGCCATATTCACGGCTGGCCGTCTCAGCCCCACCGCCCAGCACGATGATGGCCTGCACTTGCTCCTGGCGCAGGGTTGGCACGGCTTGGTCGGGGGCTAGCGCTATGGTTTGCGGCAAAAAGTTACGGTCCAGCCAAATTGCCACAGCGTTGCAAGACACCAGCCACAGGCCAAGTAAGCTCAACCCCACCAGCGCTGCGCCCCAGCGGCTGCGGTTGCGCAGCATAAGCCACCAGCCCAGCAGGGCCAGCCAAATGCCCAATGCTGGGGGCAGGGCCAGTGCGGTGAGCAGGGGTTTAAGAAAAAGCAGTTCAGTAGGCATGTTGATTGGGGTATGCGTAAACTAAAAATACTATCAATAATATAGCTGCTTGTGCAGCATTTCCTTGGGTGATAGGGCTATTTGCTTATGATAATGCTGTTTTCTTGGGTTTTTGGTTGTCTTTAGGGTTTTGAAGATTGCAAGATTACCTTTTGTACGTTTGCGCCGGTTTGGTGGGCGTACGTTCAAACCCGCTCCCGTCGCCCGGCCAAGCTTATAAGGGCACAAAAGCATTGCCACGCGCTGCAAAAAACCGCAACGTAAAAACCAGCTCACTATGTAAATAGTAGCTAACTATGCAGCATTTCCTTGGGCCGTAAGCCCAAAACGCTTCAAAACTGCCTAGCGGGAGGGGTCCGGGTAGACCAGGCTTTGCAAGCCGAGCAAAGAAGGTTTTTGGAACGGTTGCCAGCGCCCAGGGGCTTGCGCTAGCCGGTCGGCCACGGCCCACAGCGCGCTGGGGTTCAGGCCAATGCCAAAGTGGCTGGCCACCACTTCAATGTTCTCGGTGTGCGGATTGTGCTTTTGCGGTGTTTGCACACTGGCTTGCCAGGCTACTACGCCGTCACTGCGGCTGTAAATGCTGGTGGTTGGGCAGGCGGGTGCGCTGGACATGTCGTAGTTGTCGGTTTCGCGGTGGGCATTGCGGCCACTGGTTAGCTCGTACAAGCGCCACGCATTGGTGCTGCGCGGGCCGCCTGCAAAGGGTGTGCCCAGGGTGACAGCGCAGCGTATGGCAATGTTCTCGGTGGCCAGCTCTTTGGCCAGTTCGCGGGCGTACACGCCGCCTAAGCTCCAGCCCACCAAGCTGATGGGTTGGGTGCTGCGCTGTGCCATAGCGCGCAGTTGGGCTTTGCCTGTCTCTAGCACACCTGCGCGGGGGCCAAAGTTAAAGCCCTGGTTCCAGCCGTGGCTGACGTAGCCCAGGCTGTCCAGGTACTTGCGCAGGGGCAGGGTGGTGGCATCGCTGGCGCTCAGGCCGGGGTACACCACTACGTTGTGGCCATCGCCGCGTGGTGCCCGCTGCAGCATCGGCCAGGCAGGCAGCAGTGCGCCAAACTCCCACGGAGCGCGAAACTCCAGGGCCAGCAGGGCAAGGTTGGGGGGGTCAAAGTCAAACAGGGAAGATGCGCGTGGAGATTTCTTCTGGGACATGAATGGCAACATGTTGGGCAGCGTAGGGGGCAGCATGGGTGGATTGTGCTTTAGCGTGGGGCCGTAAAAGGAGCTGTTCACAGCCCACGCCAGAGGTAGTTATTAAGTAGAACTGAGTGTGACGGGTTTTGTGCGCTTGGCTGCGCTTTTAAGCGCAGGAGTTGATTTTTTAGAGGTGGGAGCCGACTTTTTTGTCGCACGGGCGACGCGAGGTACCGGGGTTTTTACGGGGGAGGTTGCCAGCGTTGTAGCCGGAGTTTTTGCAGGGGCTTGGGCTGCGGCATACAAAACTTGGGCTTCTTCAAACGCAGCGTTGATGGCTTTGGCCAAGTCTTGCGCATGGGGCAGGGCGGCCTTGCCCGCAATGATGCCAAAGTCCACCTCACCAGCGTAGGTTTGCACGGTAATGTTCAGGCCCATGCCGTGCATCACAATGCTTAAGGGGTGAAAAGTCAGCATGCGGCCACCGGCCATGTACAGCGGCACTTGCGGGCCGGGCACATTGCTGATCATCAGGTTGGCTACCATGGGCAGGCGCTGGGCAATGTCGCCCCGGCCGTAGGTTTTAAGCGCTAAACGCGCTGCGCCGCCCACAATCCATGGGGCTAAAAAGCTGGGGTAGTCGGTGGGCAAGACCGACTTGAGGTTGACCAAAGCTTCTTTCACTTTACGGGTGGACTCCATGATGGCGGCCATGCGCTTGCCGGGATGGGCAATGTGGGTGGCCAGGTTGGCCAGGGACATGCTGGCTTGGTTGCCCATGTCTTTGTTGCTGTCGTCCCGCAGGCTAACCGGCATGGCCGCTATCAGCGGCTTGGCAGGAATACTGCTGTGCTGGGCCAGGTAGCTGCGCAAGGCGGTAGCGCAGATCCACAGCACCATGTCGTTAAAACTGGCCCCTATCGACTTGGCCATGGTGCGGCATTCGTTAAACGGAATGCGGGTGGTAACAAATACTCGCTCGGCCGTAATGCCTACGTTAAACGGCGATTTAGGGGCCAGGCTCAGCGGCTGTTTGGCTTTGCTTTGGCTGCCCGTGCCGTCCAGGCTGCCGGTTTGCGCGCGGCTTTTTTTAGCCAGTGTGTTGCCCACCTGCTGCGCTGCATTGGGCAGGGCTTTGATCAGCTTGGCGTACTGTGCCAGCGAGTTGCTAAACACCGCCCCGATCATTTCGCCTATTTTTAAATCGCCTGCGGTGCGGCGTTTGACGCTCGGGTCGGGCGGCGCTACATCCCTTGGTATGGGCGAAATGTCGAGCACGGCATTGGCCAGCACTGTGCCGCCTTGGCCATCGAGCGCAGCGTGGTGAATTTTGGAATAAAAAGCGGCGCAGTGGGTGCCATCGGGCTGCTTGATATGGTCAAACACATAAAACTCCCACAGCGGGTGGGTACGGTCAATCAGCTTGCCGTGCAGCTTGGCGGCCATGGCCTCGGCTTGGCGTACCGTCATGGGCGTGCTGATGGCGCGGATATGGCGTGCGATGTCAAACTCAGCGTCTTCCATCCAAATGGGGTGGCCTAAGTCCAACGGCATGAACACCAGTTTGCGCGTAAAAATAGGCGACAAATGCAGGCGCTTGGCCATGTGCTTTACCACTGCGGCATGAAAACTGCCTTTAAGGTCTGCAGGCAGTTCGTACAAATGCAAACTGCCTACATGCATGGGCGTTTGCGGTGTTTCCAGGTATAAAAAAGTGGCATCTAAGCCACTGAGGTGTTTGAGTTGGGTTTTAGTTTGAGCTTGTGCCATGGGGTCTCCTGACCCCACTGTAGCCTGCCTGTAGCATTAGCGCAATTGGACTAACGCCTGTTGTAGCGCGCTGGCCGACACGGGCTTGTGCAGCACAGCCGCACCGGTACTGCGGGCTTCGCGCAGGCGCTCGGGCGCCGTGTCGCCGGTGATGATAATGGCCGGCAAGTGGGCCTCGTGGCCGCGCAGCAACATATAGGCACGCAGTGCCTCAATGGCCTGGCCGCCATTGGCCCCTTCGCGCAGCCGGTAGTCTGCCAAAATCACTTCGGGGAGTGCCTGCAGAGGCTGCAAAGCTACATACTTCAGGGCACCGGCCAGGTCTTGCGCTGTGCAGCACTGGCAACCCCACGAGTCCAGCAACTCTTGCATACCTAAGCGCACCGGCTCTTCGTCGTCTATCACCAGCACCCGCAGGCCGCGCAGGTTTTTGCTTTGTGCTGCCAGCGGCAGGTCTTGCACCACCGGCCCTTGGTAGCCTTGCAACCACAGCCTGAACACCGAGCCATGCCCTGGGCGCGAACGCAGTGTCACTTTGGCATCCATCGCGGCGCTAATGCGCTGCACAATGGCCAGCCCCAGCCCCAGACCCTTGCGCCTGTCCCGCTCGGGGTTGCCCAGCTGGTGAAATTCGGTAAACACTTCGGTCTGCTGGCTGCTTGATATGCCAATGCCCGTGTCCCATACCTCTACCACCACCGCACCGCCCCGAGCGCGGCAGCTGACCAAGATGCCGCCTTTGTCGGTGTAGCGCAGCGCGTTGGATATAAAGTTGCGCAAAATCAAGTCGGTCAAATTGGGGTCGGCAAAAGCTGCCAGCGTGGTATCGCGGGTGCGGTACACCAGTTCTTGCACATCGGCCTGCATGCCAAACTCTTGCTCTAGTTTGACCAGCATGGTTTGTAGCGAAAATGCCCTGGGCATTGACTGCACCACACCCGCCTCCAGGCGCGAAAAATCAAGCAGCGTGGTCAGCATTTCGCTGGCAGCGTTAGAGGCTGCGTGTGCGTGGTTCAGCACGGAAATTTGTTGCGGGGTCATATCGCTGCGCGACAAGGCCTCGATAAATAAGCCCATAGCATGCAAGGGCTGGCGCAGGTCGTGGCTGGCGGCGGCTAAGAATTTAGACTTGTCGGTATTGGCTTTTTCTGCCAATAGCTGAGAAGCTTGGGCCAGCTGTTGCGCCTCCTCGGCCTCTTGCTTGGCTTGCACCGCCTGTGCAGACTCGTCCCGCAGGCGCAGCATCAAGGCGGTGTTTTCAAACTGCAACAAAATACTGTTTAGCGCACCCAGCTCTGCGTTGCGCGCTTGCACAAAAGTAAGCGCAAAGTAGGTGGATACAATAGCCAGCAAAGGCAAGAACAAAGGCCCGCCTACATAGGCTAAGGCCATCATAATCATGGCCACCGGCTGGATTAAAAACGACAGGTAGGCCGGAAACAACGGCCCACCCAAGCCCAACGCCCCCGAACAGGCCCCGCTGATAAACATGATCGTATACACCAAGGCTAAAGGCTGCCCATAGGCCACACACACCCAGCTAAGGCTGCCCCAGCTTAAGCCCATGGCCCCCATGCAAGCCACTACAGCCCACGCGTTGTCTGTGGCGGCGCGGTCTTTGTGCAGCCACCAGCGCTGCACCCAGTAGGCGCTGCCCATCACCAGCGCATGGCTGGCAAACCACCACCATAAGGCACTGGGCTTGGCCAAGGTGTACAGGGCCCATACGCTGCCCAGTGCAGCGGCTAGCGAAGTTATCAAAGTGGGCGAAAAATTGCGCCTCAGCAGCGTCACTTGCTCTTGCAGTATGGCGCTGTCTCGCCAAGCTAGCCACGGCTCGCGGGGTGCCTGGCGCCTCATGGTGCGCTAACCAGCCCAGCTTGTTGCGCAGCCAACAACGCCGAAGTGCGGCTGTTCACCCCTAAGTTGTTAAACAGGGCGGCCACATGCACCCGCACGGTGTTCTCGCTCAAACCCATTTCGCGGGCTATTACTTTGTTGGGCTTGCCCTGTGCTATCAGGGCCAGTACTTCTAGCTGTCGGGCGCTTAGGCTAGGGTTGCTCGGCTTAGCGTGAAAGTCGCCGTCGCTCTGGCCACCTAGCAAGCTAGGAAAACATTTGCCGCCGTGGGCCACCATCATGAGCGCTCCTAGTATGTCGTCAGCGCTGGCTGATTTGGGCAGAAACCCACTGGCACCGCGCCGCGCTGCGTCTTCTACGGCATCGCCCGAAGCGCTGGCTGAGACAAAGATAATTTTGGCTTGGCGAAAGATGCTCATCAGCACGGCCATGCCGTCCAGCCCGTTCAAGCCCGGCATGTGGATGTCCAGCAAAATAATATCGACAGTCTCGCCTTCATGTGCACGTGCCAGCATCACTGAGCCAGCTTCCAGCACCTGCGCTACGCCCTCGAACGACTGCACAATCAAGCGCATGCCGGTGCGAAACAGGGTGTGGTCGTCAATCAACAGCACACGAATTTGCGGCAACCGCAGCTGGGTAGATAAACTGGTCATGGGTCTAGTATCCCGCATCCCAAGGGATTTGGGGCTAGTCTATTTGGGTGAGTGGGTGCAGAAATAGCTTGAAATGGTGTAAAAACACAAAAACCTGTTGGAGACCAGCGTGGCCGATATTGAAAACTATTCTCAGGGCCAAATAGCCCAACTGCTAAGCACCAGCGGAGCCTTTTCTGGCATGCCGCAAGCTCTGGCCCTGCGCGTGGCTGAGCAAATGGCCATGGCAGCTTTTGAAGTGGGGGGCACCTTGACTGTGGAAGGCCGTCCTAACCACGGCCAATTGATGCTCATTGTGAGCGGTGATGTACGCATCAGCTCCCAGCTGGCGGGCAGTACGGAAACTTTGGTTTACCGCACCGCCACTGCGGGCCACTTGATTGGTGAGGTGGGTTTTGTTGATGGCTTGCCGCATTCGGCCACGGCCACGGCCGTTACCCCCACGCATGTGGCGGTGCTAGAGCGCAGCCGTTTCACCCACATGCTTATTAACGAGCCACAAGTGGCCGCGCAGTTGATGGCGGGCCTGCTGCGCATTTTGGCCGAGCGCATGCGCCACTCCAACATGACCCTGAAAGCACTTACCTTGGTGCATGCGGGCTTGCAAGAAGAGTTGGTTAATTTAAGGAAACTGGTAAATGTCTAAGAAAACCGGTGAGCACTAAAATTTCATAATAAGAAAACAATAAGCACTATTTGAAATTTAATAAAATCTGTGAAATAATAGAGTGCTAGACCTAAACGCCGCGGCACACGTTATCCTGTGTGCCTGAGACAAACCCGCACAGAACAAGGAGACACCATGTCTGCACTGCCTAACAATATTTTTGGCTCCACAGCCAACGACACAGACAGCCTGGAAACCCGCGAATGGATGGACGCACTGTCTGCGGTGATTGCCACCGAAGGCCCCGAACGCGCGCACTTTTTGCTAGAGCAACTGCTAGAGCATGCCCGCCAAAGCAGCATCGACATGCCGTTTTCAGCCAACACCGGCTATGTCAACACCTTAGAACCTGAAGAAGAAGCCCGCAGCCCCGGCAACCAGGAGATTGAAGAGCGCCTGCGCGCCTACATGCGCTGGAACGCCATGGCCATGGTGGTCAAGGCCAACCGGCATAACCCGGCTGACGGTGGTGATTTGGGCGGCCACATTGGCTCGTTTGCATCATTGGCCAGCATGTTTGGCGCAGGTTTTAACCATTTTTGGCATGCTGAAAGTGCCGAACCGGGCAAAGAGCATGGCGGCGACTGTTTGTACATTCAAGGCCATGTGTCGCCAGGCGTCTATGCCCGTGCCTACCTTGAAGGCCGCTTGACCGAAGAGCAGTTGCTGAACTTTCGCCAAGAGGTAGACGGCAAGGGCTTGTCCAGCTACCCGCACCCCAAGCTGATGCCTGAGTTTTGGCAGTTCCCCACGGTGTCGATGGGCCTGGGCCCACTGATGGCGATTTACCAAGCGCGTTTTTTAAAGTACCTGCACGCACGCGGCATTGCCAACACTGAAAATCGCAAAGTGTGGGTGTTTTGTGGTGATGGCGAGATGGACGAGGTGGAATCATTGGGCGCTATTGGCCTGGCCGCACGCGAGAATTTAGACAACCTGATTTTCGTCATTAACTGCAACCTGCAGCGCCTGGACGGCCCGGTGCGCGGCAACGGCAAAATTGTGCAAGAGCTAGAGGGCGAGTTTCGCGGTAGCGGCTGGAACGTGATCAAACTGCTATGGGGCAGCGGCTGGGACGCACTGTTGGCACGCGATAAAGAGGGCGCATTAAAAAAGCTGATGATGGACACGCTGGACGGCGACTACCAAGCCTTTAAAGCCAACGACGGTGCCTATGTGCGCAAGCATTTCTTTGGCCGCGACCCGCGCACCCTAGAGATGGTGGCGCACATGAGCGACGACGAGATTTGGAATCTGAAGCGCGGCGGCCATGACTCGCAAAAAGTCTACGCAGCGTTTGACAAAGCAGTAAAGCACAAAAACCAACCCACCGTGCTGCTGATCAAAACCGTTAAAGGTTTTGGCATGGGCAAAATTGGTGAGGGTAAAAATACCGTACACCAAACTAAAAAGCTCAGTGACGAAGACATTAAAGACTTCCGCGACCGTTTTAACATTCCCGTGCCTGACAGCCAAATTGCCGACCTGCCGTTTTACAAACCGGCTGACGACACCCCTGAGATGAAGTACCTGCATGAGCGGCGCAAGGCGCTGGGTGGCTACCTGCCGCACCGCCGCGTGAAAGCCGACGAGAGCTTTACGGTGCCAGCGCTGGAAGTGTTTAAGTCGGTGATCGAACCGACCGCCGAAGGCCGCGAAATCAGTACCACCCAAGCTTATGTGCGCTTTTTAACCCAGCTTTTGCGCGACCAAGCTCTAGGCCCCCGCGTAGTGCCCATTTTGGTAGACGAGGCGCGCACCTTTGGCATGGAAGGCTTGTTCCGCCAAGTGGGCATCTACAACCCTGCAGGCCAGCAGTACACCCCGGTAGATAAAGAGCAGGTGATGTACTACAAAGAAGATGTCAAAGGGCAGATTCT